>JAPPGM010000070.1 GCA_028874995.1 Gemmatimonadota bacterium
GGTCAGATGCTCGAGCGAAAGCCTGACGTTCGGCGACCGGCAGGATTGTTCGGCTTCACGGGTCGACACCGACTGGCGCTTCGTCACCGGAGCCGGGGTGAGTGTGGCTGTGTCGTCCAGGCTGAACGCTTCGGTGGACTACCGCTTCGGCATCAACCTGAGAGAACTCGGCTTGGTGACCACATCGACGGGGCCGATCCACGGCATCGCGAGGTCGCTCACCGCCGGATTGTCCTACCGCAAGAGCGGACAATGACCTGGAGCTACCAGAATGCGTGAAATCATCTTCGAAGTGACGGACGCCCCGGAAGGCGGCTACGACGCCAGAGCGCTCGGGCACAGCGTCTTCACCCAGGGCGAGGACTGGGACGATCTGAGGGACATGGTCAGGGACGCCGTACTCAGCCACTTCGACGATCGGGAGGCGCCCGGGGTGATCCGATTGCACTTCGTGAGGGAAGAAGTCATCGCCGTATGAGACTGCCGCGAGATCTCTCGGGACAGGGGACGAGGCGATGAAGTTGGAGTGTCAGCTCCGGTTTCCATAATGTGAATCGCAGTTGACATAACCGTGGCCTGCGACCGGCCGGCGCCCATCGCTTGAGACCGCCCGCTCCACCTGGTGGCTTCCCCCGCGAATCCCCTGCCACGCGATCTCGCCCCGCCTCCGACCGATCGAGGGAGGGTATCGGCCATGGCGAAATGTCCAAATTCACCACGGATACTAGATTCACTAAACAGTGAATTCAATTGCGGTGATGAATCATGGAATCCAAGCTCATGGAATCTGGGCGTCGATCCCTGGAGCAGATCCTGGTCGGGGAGACCGGTCTGGACCTGGTCGTCGGCGGCGTCAGCTTCCCCGAAACCGGACGAACCCCAGACGCGGTCTGGGTGCTCCGCTCCGGCTCTGAAGAATGGCGTTTCCTCGTCGAGTCCACCCTGTGGCCAAGCGGGGTCGCGGCCATGGCGGCCCGGGCCAAGGTCCTGGCGGCGGAAACGGAGGCCGACCGCTGCCTGGTCATCGTGCCGCGGGTAACGGACCGAACAGCCGAATTCCTCCGGCGCGAGGGGATCGACTACATCGACCTCCGCGGGAACATCCGGGTGTCGGTGCCGGGGCGAATCCTGGTGACGGCTCGGGGAGGGCGGGAATCCACCGACGACGACTTCCGCTTCCCGAAGGATCGAATTGCGAATCCCTTTGCCGGAAGGCGTCTCGAATCGTGCGGGCGCTCCTGGCTGAGCCACGCCGGTGGTGGGGCGTGACGGAACTCGCGGAACGGGTCAAGGTGAGCGTGGGGATGTCCAGAAGGGTGGCGTGGTCGCCGGTCAGGAAACGGACCGCAGATCGTCCAGAAAGGGCGGTTCGATCACCTTGAGGATGTTCTTCTCAGTGGTGTAGCGCGCCCCTTGGGCCCGCCGCTCCGCCTGGTCAGTTCTCCACTGCCGGGGATGCGTTGGCTCTCGCCTCAATCATCGCGCATCGATCCATGAGCGCGTCAAACGGCTCATCCTCTTCCAGCAACATCCCGCTGCCAAGCATGGTGGCGTAATCGTCGGCGAGCACCTCTTGCGCAACGCCGGATGGCACGAGCCTGAGACCGCCCGAGACCGCCGCCTCGTAGTCGATTCGTCGGCCCCCGGAGTCGTTCTCCCGGAAAAACATGGCCTTGTGGCGGGCAACCGAGAGCGCGAGTTCCCGGTCGGCGAGAGCGCTTTCCGCGATTCCGGCATCGTCGAGCCGGGCGAGATCGTGCCAGTGCCTCGACCATCGTTCGCCCCGGCGACGCCCCTGAAGGCAATAGACGTGTATCGCAGTCGCCTTCTCCCAGAACGTACGCGCGGCGAGCATGACGGCAGGTTCCGCCTCCGGAAACGCGAGATCAGGCAGGTATGCGGCGGCATCGCACACCACCGCGCGGACAGTATGGGGTTCGCCGGTGGAGCGGGCCCCGAAGTCAACCTGTACCTCCGGCCGTATGACTCCGAACGATTCGAACAGCGGTTGGTAACCGACGTAGAGGCGCTCGGCTTCCGTCCGGATGCGCGCGGTCAACCCGGCGCGCCCAAGTTGCTCTTCCAGGAGCGGGCCAGCGGTTTCCCGGACCCATTCGGCCAAGCGCGACCGGATCGTCTTCGTCCAGCGCTTCTCCTGGCTGCGCGAGGGCGGCAGAGCCTCGTCGCCGGCACCGGCGACCAGGTCCGGGGCGAAACCCCGAATGTCATAGGTGATGTCGATATCCTCCGAGAACCGGCTTATCGCGCGCCAAACCTTGGACAGGGAAGTGCCGCCCTTGAAGACCAGCCATCGGCCGAACGGCGCGTCGAACAGTACGCCCAGGGTCGCCACGACCCAGATGTCCTTCTCGAACAGGAACGCCGGGTGCGGTCCTTCGGCCTGGACAGCGCGCAAGGCCTGACGGCGCTCTTCCTCCGGAAGGTGCTGGAACTTCGTCTCAGCCATTGGTGAGGCGATCGCTCAACGGCTCGGCCATCCACCTGGGCATGACGGCGCGCGCAGCCGCCAGCTCGTCGAGTTCCCGCTCCGAGAGTTGGGGCAGTACCGCGTCGAAGCTGTCTTCGACCTCCTCCGGGCCGAGCCAGGCCAAGGCACGGATGACGACCCCCGCCTTCCGATGCGGGGCGGCCAGTTGCCATCGTGGCGCATGGCGCAGATCGACCGGATGCTTGCCGAAGTACAATCGCCGGTTGCGGCCGGAGGTGAGGTAGACCGATCGGATCGGATTCTGCGTCGTCAACCCGAGCCAGTTGGCCGCGCCGCCCCCACTGGGGACGATCGTCTCCCCCCAGAGTTCCGAAAGCGCCTGGAGTGACTTGTGGACGCTCGGTGCGCACCGCCCGAAGCGGGTCTGGATCGGGCGCATGTAGACGCCCTGGCAGATCCGCATCAGCCGGCCCGAACGGGCGAGACGGGAGAGCGCCTGATTCACCGCTCCCCGCCTGCCCAGGTGAAGCAGGGCGGGCGGGCAGATGGGCGTGGCCTCCGGCGTGGCCTCGGCGTGTTCCATGATGCGTTCGGGAAGGCTCTTCATGGGGTTGGCTTGCTATTGGTGTCAGAAATTGATCTATAAATATAACGCCATTTGCTTCGGAGCCAACCCGACATTGCTGCGTCAACCGCTATAGTCTTGAAGACTTCGAGGGCCTTTCGTCGTGGGTGCGGCGGGCCCAATAGAACCCCGCCCCGGCAACTGACACTGACGTGACTTGATATGACCAGTCACTGAGACTAGTCATATGGAATCGATCAACGCATCCTACTTCAAGGCGCGCTGCCTGAAGATCCTCGACCGCGTGCGGGAGACGGGTGACATTGCTCGGGGATCTTACCGCTCTGCGGGATCGAGGCCTGGTAGCGCTCACCGGTAGCGGACGTTCGGCACGATGGAAACGGTTGTAGTGTGATTGCTGCCCTCATGCCTCCAAGGCATGCTCCAACTCAGCCGATCGTCTCCAGCATCTCCTCGTGAATCGTCCGCCAGTCCTGAGCGAGGTTGACGGTCCGCGCCTGAATCCGAAACCCCTCCAGCCAGACCTCGGCCCTCAACGCTTCCTCGCCGACCTGCGGGTAAAGCAGAATGCCTTCGTGCCGTGGCCCGTCCGGTCGCTTGGCCTGACGGTTCCGCAGGTACGCGAGCAGTTGGTAGAGGTTGTTGGAACGCAGCTTGCCGGTGCCGGTGCCGGTGCCGGTGCCGCGTCCGCGAGCGAGCGCGTCGCGGTAGAACTTGGTGTCCAGAATGATGCGGCGCTCGGGGGACTCGAGGATGACGTCCGCTTCCATGACGGGAATCAGTGCGAGATTGGCGCCATCCTCGGCGTGAACGTCTGCCCAGTCGATCCGGCGGCGGCCTCCCGGATTCACCCGGTAGACTCGCTGCTCGCGCTCGTAGAATCCCGTGACGAAGTCCTCGAAGAGCTTCCACATCCGCTTCTTGTCCCGGCGGAAATCGCGGAAGGTGGTGTGGCCGGTCTTCTCGTCGACTATCGCTCTCCGGTGGAGGAGCCAGCACACCGAGAGCAGGTGACGGTAGACTCGGCGCTGGCCTCCCAGCTGGACCTGGGAGAAGGTGTTCCTCTTCAGCCGGACGCGCGACACGCCATCGAGCCTCCGGTACGCGGAGCGCACCTCGCTGCGGATGGATCTGTTCAGTGGGATCCTGGGGTTCAGCAGACTGCGGAGCGATGTGCGCAGGATACGGTTGGGCAGGATGTCCACCGACAGCTCCTCGAAGTCGCACGCGGCCCGGGCGCGCGACCGCAGGGCGCGCTTCGCTGTCTCGCTGACAGCCAGCTTGCCGCGAATGCCTGCGAGATCCTCGCGCCGTTCCACGTACCCGCGGTCGATGCCGCGGCGGACGAGGTGGTTGACGCCGGTGGCGAGGACTTTGCCGAGGAGGTCCTGGACCGTCGAGAGGTTGGCCAGACTGGCGAGCCGCTTCGTGTCCCGCTCCTGGACATGCCTCCACGCGTAGCAGAGGAGGTAATAGATGTTGAGGATCGGGATCCTGTCCAAGGTCAGGCGTCGGCCGTGAGTCCCGCCACGGCCTCCTCGACGATCTCCGGCGAATCGAACCAGTACTCTCGGAGAAGCGGGGCGATCTGAGTGTCCACGATGTGCCGGTACCAGTCTTCGGTGGGCTCGTCGCCCTTGTGGGGGACGAAGTAGCTGTGGCCGACTTCAAAGCCACGGCCGAGTTCGCGGTCGTCGCGGATGATCTTGTTGAGGGTGGCCATCCGGTTGCAGATGCGGTGGGGTAGGGTGGGGTCCGCGCCCCTTGACGTTAGGTAGTCCGTGAACGCCTTCCGGCCGTAGTCCGACTCGTAGGCAGGCTCCAGCGTCTCGAAAGCGAAGCGCCGGCGCAGTGCGTAGTCGACCAGAGCCAGTGACCGGTCGGCGGTGTTCATCATGCCCAGGATGTGGACGTTCTCCGGAACGTGGAACCGCTCCTCGGAATAGGTCAGCGCGACGGCGTAGTCCTCGCTCCGCTTGTCGTGCTCGATCAGCATGAGGAGCTCGCCGAAGATACGCGACAGGTTGCCGCGGTTGATCTCGTCGATGATGAAGACGTGAGGGGTTTCCGGGTTGGCGTGGGCGCGGTCGCAGAATCGGCGGAAGACGCCGGGCTTGCGCCGGAATCCGCCGTTGTCGGTGGGGCGATAGCCCTCGACGAAGTCCTCGTAGGCGTAGGACTGGTGGAACTGGACCATCTCGATGGGGTCGTCGTCCTTGTGGCCGATCAGGCACCAGGCGATCCGGCGGGCGATGAAGGTTTTTCCCGTGCCCGGGGGGCCCTGGAGGATGAGGTTCTTGCGGGACTGGAGGGAGGTGAGGAGGCGGGTGAAGTGGGTGGGGGGGAGAAAGAGGTCCCGGTGGGCGTCGGTGGGGGTGTAGGGCTCAATTGCGCCCACACGTCGGAGGATTGAGGTGGCCTCTCGATGTAGCCGGGTGCGATCAACCCTCAGTAGCTCTTGCCAGATCTCCTCCTCGCGCTTGCCGCCCCGGCTCAGGCCTTTTCGCGGGTCATCCGGATCCAAGCGAAGGAAGTTTCCGAGCTTCATCGCAATCCCGTTTGGATTCCTAAGATAGGCCTCGTCTTTGTGCTCCGGGTGAACAGGGTACTTCTTCAGTAAGTCGCTCAGTTTCAGTACTTCAGGATGCGACTTTATGGCGCGAGCACGCGGCTCTCGGAAGTAGAGATCCAGCGCCAGAATCAACTCGGCCCGGCGCCAGTCATGGCTCCTCGACATTTCTGCACGTTTCCATTGCTCAGACGGGCATGCCCCACCCAGCGGCCTCATCCACGCATCGGAGGCATAGCGTGGATCGGTCAAGTCCGCAAGGCTAGACGGCGCAACTCAATCCGGTTCCAAGATTGGTCAATAGTAAACTAGAGTTGGCATTATGTAATGTTTACTTCACACTTGCGGGCTCCGCGCGGACCGTCACCGGCGCGCACGATCCGGGCCGTCGCGAAATAGGACTTAGTACCCTTCGCTGCTGGACACATCGGCGGTGGAGCAGCGAGACGCGATCTTCGTGATCAGGACGGCATTAGGCCCCGACGGTTCAAGCCGGGCTCCACGGGGCAGGGAATCCCGGCTCCACCGGGCCGATCAGGTCGTCGGCAACGTCCGTCTCGACCAGGTTCCGGCAGATCCATACCCAGCACTTGGGAGCGTCGACGCTTGGGCCTGGCCGAAACACGAAGATCGCCAGCGCGCCGGTGTTCTCGGGATCCTGCAACGGGGACGACGTGCCGAGATTGGTGATGCGTATCTCGCGGCATCGTCTGCCCAAGAGGCCTTCGCCGATATGCGGAACGCCTCGGACCCGGTCCTCCCGGACGCCGTGCGAGTCGATCTCGATGTCGAATTCGACGCTGCCCGCCCCGACGTCCTCCGCAAGCGCCGGGAACGCGGGTTTGAGCAGATCTCTGGGAACGCAGGGGCCGGACCGTCGAGCTTGGGCCGACGAGGTCTCGGTGCCGGAGAGGCTCTTGGCGTATCAGACCTCTGGCCCCTATCCATTTCGCAATCCAGCCCTTCAGCCGGTCGGTTTCGATCGGGCTGTATTGGTAGTGTGTGGCTTCCATGTGTGGTCTCCGGGTCGGCTCCGCGTTAACCTGGTGCCCGCTGACGGTGGCGCAACCGGGGTGGTTGGAGGGCCGCCGCCGGTGGTGTCCTACCGGACGAACGTGAAGCTTCGATCTGGGCCGGCTGTGGTGCGCGGTATCCTGGAGATGACGTGCTAGGACCGGTCGGGAAGAACGAGATTGATGAACCGAAACGAGGTTGTTTTCCAGGTAACGGGAGCCCCCGAGTGGGAAGGCGGCCGGGCGGCCACTGACGTCAAGCACCGCCTCGCGGCGACCTACGACCGGTTCTTCTCTGAAATGGGAATAGATGACCGAACCGGAGAGGCACACTCGGCCCGATCGCTCGGGCACCGCTTCTCCACTTGGCCCCATGTCGGGTCTCGGTACGGTGAAGACGGGCACCGGGGCATCCTGTTTGTTGGCTTGCAATGGGGCCACGATCCCGGGTATCTGCAGTCTCTCGGGCAGGTGCAGGAATGGGTCGAGCGCACGGAACCGCTTCCGAACAATCCCCACATTCCTGGGACATGCGTCTCGGCGCTTCGGTGGCTGCCTGCCCGCTACGGCTGGGAGGAAATCAAGAACGAGGAGCGGACATGCTCGTCGGTGCTGAAGGACCGCGGGAGGTGGTGGAGGTCCAGGGACAACCCCTTGGCGTTCGCCTGACCAACCTGTTCAAGTTCATCCCGGTCGGTAAGGCGACGAGGGACAGCAAGGGAGCGCTCTGCCACTTGGACAAGGAAGCGGAAGAGTGTTTGTTGGTGGACGAGATCCTCGATTGCTTCCGGCCGGATGTGGTGCTCTTTCAGTCCCCGAGGTTCCGCCAGTGGCCCCGCCGACTGCGCGAGGAAAGCCGGCGGCGCGGAGGACGTTCAACGAGAGGGCCGGACGAAGTGCGTGTTGTCTACCATCCCGCCTACCGGGGAAAGCGGACGCCCCAGGACGTGGTGAAGGCGAGATACTGAGGGAGATCGGTGCTGTGGACACGCGCCGCACCGCAATGCCGAAGACGAAAGTCGCAATGCGGAATGCCGATAACACGTCCTGAGAGAGTTGGGAGTGAGTGTGGCCAGCCAAAGGGGCAGGATGTAATGTATGGTTTACTCTGTGTAATCTGTGATTGTCATATTGGCCCGCTGTCACGACTCATGTGACACGGGATGGTGCCATCGCTTGCGACCGCCGACGCCACCTCGCAGCTTCCCCTCGCGAGAATCCCGCCGAATGACCCGGGTGGCTCCCCGGCCGAGGTGAGTGAGGCATCAACCATGGACCGGGCGAAAGCCGAAGACCATCTCCGAACCGATTCCGTCCGATGACCGACATCTTCAAGCCCGGGAAGCGGAGCGAGATCATGTCGCGAGTTCGCGGCCGGGACACCAAGCCGGAAATGATCGTTCGCAGGATTGCGCACGGACTCGGGTTCCGGTTTCGGCTCCACCGTCGGGACCTTCCCGGCTCCCCTGATCTCGTGTTTCCCAGGCACCGGGCGGTCATCATGGTTCACGGGTGTTTCTGGCACCGGCATCCCGGCTGCAAGTATGCCTCCAGCCCGAAGACGCGCGTGCGGTTCTGGGAGGACAAGTTCGAGGGCAACGTGGTCCGGGATCGGCGGAACGAGGAGGCGCTGCACGAGCTCGGCTGGCGGGTGATGGTGATCTGGGAGTGTGAAACGCGGGATCGAGAGGCGGTGGCTGAGAGGATCATTGAGTATCTGAGGGAAGGCGACACCTCTTTCTGAGGCGAGGAATACGATACGGGGTACACACATGGGCATCTTCGCAGGGAGAGTTGGAGCCTGAGATGAACTTGGCGTGCTAGAGCCAGTTGGCACCGATCCACTTGGCGATCCGGGCTCTGAGACGGTGGGTTTCGGTCGGAACGTGTTCGTGGCGGGTGGGTTGCATCGTGTGGCCTCCGGTTCCGGGCTGCGTTAGCCTGGTGGCGGCTGGCAGGAGCGCAATGGTGGGGTTCGAACCGAAGGCCCCCTTGCCGATGTGCAGAACCCCACCGTGCGGCATTGAACACGTGTTGGGAGCACATTATCTGTCCGGTTTCGTAACACATAGTCTGTCCGGTTCTGAACCTTCACCGAGGAGGGTAGATGAACCGGGCAGCGATGCTGCGAGAAGTGCGGATGGAAGCGTTTGAGAGGGTCTATGGACTGTGGCGGCAAAAGCTGCTGGTGCAGGCGCAGGCCGCGCGGCTGCTCAAGATGAGCGAACGGACGTTCCGACGTTGGGTGGTCCGGTATGAGGCGGAGGGTCCGGCCGCTCTGCGGGACCGGCGTGTGGGATGCTCGGCGCGCCGGGCGCCGCCGGAAGAGGTGGCGGCGGTGGAAGCGCTGTACCGGGCGGGCCACCGGGACTGGAACGTGCGCCACTTCTACGACGGGGTCTATGTGCCGGCGGGGGGAGGGATGCGGTCGTACACCTGGGTGAAGAACCGGCTTCAGGAAGCGGGGCTGGTGAAGAAGGGACGGAGGAAGGGTCCGCACCGCGAGCGGCGGGATCGGAAGCCCGCGGCTGGGCAGATGCTGCACCAGGACGCCTCGACGCACGCGTGGGTGCCGGGAGAGTCGTGGGATCTGGTGGTGACGATGGACGACGCCACGGGCGAGGTGCTCTCGGGGTTCTTCGTGGAGGAGGAGGGGACCTGGTCGAGCTTCCGGGGGTGCGTGAGACGGTGGAGGCGAGGGGGTTGTTCGACAGCCTGTACACGGACCGGGGCTCGCACTACTGGCATACGCCGAAGGCGGGCGGGAAGGTGGACAAGGGCAACCCGACCCAGTTCGGCCGGGCGATGGCGGAGCTGGGGATCGAGATGATCGCGGGATACTCGCCGCAGGCGCGGGGCCGGAGCGAGCGGCTGTTCGGGACGCTGCAGGGGCGGTTGCCCCAGGAACTAGCGAAGGCGGGGATCACCGGGATGGACGCGGCAAACGAGTTCCTGAAGCCCTTCTGGCCACGCTTCAACGCCTCGTTCACGGTGGAGCCGAAAGAGCCGGAAAGCGCGTTTGTGGCACTGCTGCCGTCGATGAAGGCGAAGCTGCCCGACATCCTCTGCCTGAAGGCGGAACGGACGGTCGGCAACGACAACTGCGTCGCCTATCGGGGCAGGAAGCTCCAGATCCCGCCGCAGCGGCATCGCTGCCACTACGTGCGGGCCAAGGTCTCCGTCCACGAGTACGAGGAAGGCGGCCTTGCGGTCTTCCATGGGACCCTGAGGCTGGGGCACTACGACGCCGTCGGCCGGCGGCTGGGCAAGGCCGGAGCGGTCGCGTGAGAGCTTCCGCCGCCCTCCTCGGCTCGCTTCGCTCGCCTCGTCGGGCGGCGGAACCCCAAAGCGGACATTTCACGTGCTCCGAAAACCGGACACTCTATTTGCTCCCGACAGTGCGGCATTGAACACGTTGACAAACGGGCGGGTGTCCGCCGAAGATCAGTCGGCTTCCCAGTTCCGAACTCCCTCACATCCGGAGAACGCAGCAAACGGCAGACCATGACCGACCCTACTCATCCAACCTGGCGGTGGGAGGAGTTCGATCCTGATCACACCAGCATGTCGGGCGACATCTCCAAGCTGTTTCGCAACGAGCCGATCAAAACCCCCGGCATCTTGGCGGTTGACGCCCCGCCATCGAACGCTTCCGTGATGATGCGCGAGGTCATTCAGAATTCGTGGGATGCGGCGCGGGAGTTGCAGAGGGACTGGAGCGGTGGGACCGCCGACTCCCCCCCGAGTTTCGACGTTTGCTTCGAATTCAAGGAGGTCTCCGGTCCCTCCAAGCAAGACGTGGTCGCGGCGCTGGGTCTGCTGCAACTCGCCGAGCAGCGCTCCCGTTTCGAAGAAGCCGCGGCCGCCCCTGGCCGGGACCGGAGCGAAATACGAAGGACCCTAGGGCTTCCACCGGAGTCGTGCCTTGACTTTCTCGTTGACGAATCCAGACCAGTCAGGGTTCTGGTGATCACCGAATCCGGCACGACCGGGATGTACGGTCCATGGGGTGTCGACAGCCGGATGTATCTGGCCATGTGCTCTGTGGGATACACGCCCAAGCTGGAAGGCGGGGGCTCGTTCGGGTACGGCAAGGCAGGCATGATCCGGGGATCGGCCACACGGACCGTCTTCGCGTACACCTGTTTCGAGGAACGCGATGACGACCCGGGGGTCACCAGACGCCTGATCGGGATGACCTATTGGGGCGAACACAGGGTCGGCGACCGCCACTATACGGGATTCGGCCGTTTCGGCGCGTCCGAGCAAGTCGGAGTGAGACCGCTTGAGAACGACGATGCCGACGCGGCGGCTAGCGCCCTCGGCCTGCCGGTTCGCAACGCGGAGGACCTCGCCGAGATCGGAACCACGTTTCTGATCGTTGATCCGGTGGTGGCTCCCGATGATCTGAGGCGGGCTGCGGAACGGCACTGGTGGCCGGCCCTTGAGGATCCGAGCGTTGACTTCTCGGTGCGGATCGAGTCAGCGGGCGGCGATGTGCTCATTCCCCGGCCCAAACGTGATGCGGTGCTGGAGTCCTTCCGTCAGGCTTATGATCTGGCCGTCCATCCCCCCCAACAAGCGCAGGACGGGACGTTCGTGGCACCCTTTCGGGGGCCGGCCAAGGGCACTCTGGCTCTCACTTCCGACCTGGATGGCTGGTCTTACCCGGAGTCAAGAGCCGAATCACCCCAGCAACGGGACCGCACGCTTGTGGCGCTGGTCCGGGATCCTCGCATGGTGGTGGAGTACCTGCCCGTAGGACGGGAGTCAATGCGGCCCCTGCTGCGCGGCATCTTCGTGGCGGATCCGTCAATTGACGCGGCCCTTCGTCGCACCGAACCGAAGGGACACGACTGCTGGCAGACCAGCAGCGAAGACGTGGAAAACGCCGACCTTCGTGTTGCCATCAAGGTCGTGGAGCGAATCAAGAGAGCGGTCGGCAGATTCCGGAGAACGCTGAAGCCGCCGCCACGTCCTGTGGAGGAGGTTGCTCTGCCTGAGTTTGATCGGGTAATGCGGCAGCTTCTGACAGGACCCGGGCCGATCCCGGCACCGCCCAAGGGCGACCGCGCCTTCAAGATCATGCCGACGCCCCGCCCCGAAGCCGTCGGTACCGACAACATCCGCGTCGCCGGCCAGGCGCAGTTCGGGCTGCAGGACGATTTTGACCGTGACGAGTGCGAAGTGGAGATCAGGCTGCGGTATGCCTTTGACGAAGACGGCTCCTTGGGTTCCGACGTGAATTTGACGGTCACGGCGCCTGACGGATTCCGACGGGGCGACCGCGAAGGGGCGTTCTTCGGGACGTTGGTGAAGGGACGCGACGTCACCTTCGACTTTGTCAGCGACCCCCATTCTGGTCTGTGGACTGGTCGTCTTGTCGCAACGGCCGAGGAACTGAAGGTCACGACCGCCTGAGGTGCCGGTGAACCGCGAGACCCGAACCGTCCGCCCCTTTATCGTTGAGGGCCGATTGGCCAGCGTACTGGAGGGCGTGAGGTTCAATCTCGCAACGGCCTCGTGCGAACCGGGTGGCCGGATTCTCGTGCAGGACCCGGACGAGTACCTCCGCGCGGAGCCAGTTCTCACTTGGGCTCAGGACGACCCTGCGTTCGATGAATTTCGACGGGCCCTCGCGGATGAGGCGGCCAGGAACCGGATCGAGCCTTTTGCGGCTTCGCTGGTCGTCACCGCACATGCGCCCTATTTGAAGCTGACGGACGTCGTTGTCAGCCATCCGCTCAGCGAACTCCGTTCCCTTCGTCGCACACTGAAGCTTCGCGGCGAGAGCCGCCCGACGGCCCTCTGGGCGAACACCCACGGTGCCGTGGTCACCGCCTACGTCGCGCTGAACCGGGAGATGCCCGAAGCAGGCAATCTGAGGCCGTGGCTCATGGGAACCTGGCTGGCCCGGGCGGTGTTCCGGCTGAAGACGGACCTGCCCCCAATTCTCTTCCGCCCGATCCCCATGGAGGATGACCATCGCCGGGAGCACAATCTACCGGGGGAGTGTGTCCGGTACCTCCACATGGGAGACCACGATCCGCTCCAGTCGCGTGAGGGCCAGCCGCATCCCGAATTCTACGTGGACGCTAATCTTCTCGCGCGGATAGATCGGGCGCGCGGGACTCCGGTCGCCAAGGGGTTTCAGGTCCAGCTCGCGTGCGATTTCATCGCGGGCGTCGTCACCGATGTGGCCACACGGGCGGACACGGAGGATCATCTTGAGTGGGAGCATGTTGCGGACTCGTTGTGGGGCCGGATCGTGGCGCTAGCGGCCAAGGCCGGTCAAGACAACCAGGAGCCCGCCGTACTGCTCGGGTGGGCGCGAAGGAACCCGGCGCAGCTGTTGGCGCGCGTTGAGGGCTTGCTGAAAGCCAGACGATTCCTGATGGGCGCCCTTGTCGACCCGGAGTGATCCGCTGCTCATGAAATACCCGATCGTATCCCTGACCAAGTGTCGAGAGTTTGCACGGGGAAGAGCCGGAGGGGCTCAGCCGACGATCGTGCCGGATTGGATCGGCCGGGAGCCGGAGATTGACAGGAGGCCACTCTGGGATGCGGAAGCCGAGATGGACCAGGTGATGAAGAAATGGGAGCGCCTCCCCCTCAGCCGACGCGCCGACGCGGAGGGAGACGCCGCAGTGATCGTGTACGACGCGCTCACCGCGATCGGGGTGCACCCCGACTATCACGCAGCCGTGCCGGTCCTGGACGACCCGGGATTCTGGCGGTACCTGACCCTGTGCCACTTCTGGAAATTCGTCGCGTGGCGACACTGGGGGGATCATCCGGGTGATTTCCACTCCGACAAGCACATGCGCTACGTGGACGCGGTGAACTCCCAGGAGTGCGTGATGTCCCGCATGTACCTGCGGATGGCCGCGGTTGGCGGCGCGGAGCACGATGACCTGGCATCGTGCCTGACCGGTGCCGGCGACTTCTGGCGCAGCCACATACTGCGGGTCCGTACGGCGTCCGCGCCCCCTCTCACCAGAGCCATGGTTCGAGCCCAGCGCGACTCTCGCTTGAAGGCGGCGCATCTCCGGGAGCTTGCCAAGCGCGTCAACCGCACTTGGTCAAACGTGGTACTCGATCTCTACGACGACGTTGACGCTGACGGGCTCATCGCCGACCTCCGGGAAGGAGTGGACGACTGAATGGCCGACTACACGGGTGGCGCGAAAGCTGGAGAGGCTCCGCAGTCCGTACGGGAACCTCCCGGGTTCGCTGCCGCGAACGACGAAGCCCACCGACGCGACCGCGGCCGTCACTCGGGAATCAGCTTTGAATTGGCTGGCGCCCGTCTTCTACGGCGTCTCCGGGTCGGCGACGCGCGCATCGAGTCTTCAATCCCGGTGGGTGAGGATGACCGCACGCAGGCATCCACCGATCCACTGGCGTTCTGGTGGGACGCGTACCTCGCCGGCCAAGTTCCTGTCTCGCATTCGGGTCGTCCCCGCAACCTGCGCTTGGCCGATCTCTTCTGCGGCGCGGGCGGCCTCACGATGGGCGTCACGCAGCTCGCGCGGGATCTGTCACTTGACGTAGTCGTGGGCTTGGCCGTGGACTCGGATCGTGACGCGCTCGGCACGTTCTCCGCCAACCATGACGTGCGTGTCTGCGAGGCCACGCGCGTAGCCTCCCTGATCGACTTTCGAATGACCGGACAGGGACGGCGTGCTGCGTTCGCCTACCAGCCGGAGATTGTCAACGAGAACGTGGCGTGGGGATGCGCGGATCTCGATTTGTTGGTCGCCGGCCCGCCCTGTCAGGGCCACTCCAGCCTGAACAACCGCTCCCGCTGGCACGATCCACGCAACACGCTTATGCAGAGCGTTGCGGCCTTCGCCGCTGCGACCCAGGTCCCGGCAGTGGTCATTGAAAACGTGCCCGGTGCCCTGCGTGACCAAGCTGACGTGGTCCTCTCCGTCCAGACACTGCTTCGCTCGCAGGGCTACCGTCTCTCCGCTCGCGTCCTGGCGGCGGACGAGATGGGTTGGCCGCAGACGCGAAGACGCTACTTCATGGTCGCGAGGCTGGGGGAAGACCCTTTGCCGCTTGATGAGGTGCAGGTAGCTTTGGCCGACCCGGACCCCCAGCGTGGCGATCGCTCCGTGTCGCGAGTACTGGGCCATGTGCACCGGCACCTGGGGACGCCATCTGCCCTCCACTCGCCGTCGCGGCGGGACCGGGACCGAGGGACAGATGACGCCTTGAGCACTCCGACGGCCCATTCCCGCGAGAATCAAGAGCGGATTGACTGGCTCTTCGAGAACGAGGCGTACGACCTGCCCGACTCCGAGCGACCTCTCTGTCACCGCGACGGAACCACCTACGGCGCAGTCTACGGCCGCATGCGTCCCGATGCCCCAGCACCCACCATCACGACCGGATTCACCTCGCCCGGGCGCGGACGCTTCACCCACCCGACCGAGCGCCGCACGATTACTCCGCGAGAAGCGGCTTTGATCCAAGGGTTTCCGCGCAACTACCGCTTCGTCACCGAAGAAGGTGGCGTGCCCAACCGCACTCAGCTCGCGAAGTGGATAGGTGACGCGGTGCCCATGCCGTTGGGATATGCGGCTTCGCTAGCAGCACTTGGCCAGTCAGTGCACCGGTGATCGTCAAATCACTCAGCTGGGCGTGTTGGGGCTGCGCGACTATCAATCGGCTGTCGGAGATCATCAAGCAGTTCAACGGGCTGTTCGGCGGGATCGGCAGGGCGGATGAGGATGGAGTGCGGAAGACGATTACCGGGACCGTCCACGCGATCGTGGCGGAGGATATCGCGTTCAAGAATGCACGAAGTGGCGCATGGGGGGGGTGGGGGGTGGGGCCACGGATGAACTGCCAGCGCTCTAACAGGACGATTCCCGGTGCGGACGCACAGACCACGCCATTATGAGCAAGAACGCGAGAGGCGAGACTGGCATGATGACCGTAAGACTCGAAGCGCGCGGCTTCGGTCCTGAGTATCATATTGATGGCGATAGGCACATCGCTACGACATGGCCTGAACTAGTGCACGCGGCCATCACCGTCGGTCGTCGGGGCTTGCGTGACGTGCTGGCGCACGGTAGGTATTCCACCTTCGAAATGCACTATCGGGCGGCGATGCTCTTGGCCAACCTGCAACAGTCGCAAGGTCAACTCAGGAAGTCAGATGCATACCGGCACCTTGACCCATCGGAGAAGGGCGCCGCTTCTTATTTCGTTGGCCTGACTTTGGCAAAGCTGATGGCAAGACGACTTTTGGGAATCAATTGGTTGATGCATCTGGATGTCTATCATGATTCCCTACAGCCCGATCTGCTAGAATCTGGCCGACCGGACCTTGTTGGCTTGGACGCCCGGTGCCAATGGCATGTGATCGAAGCTAAGGGCCGCAGCAATGGACTTGATGGAAGCGTGGTTCTGAAAGCGAAGGAGCAGACACTGAAGCTGCGAACGGTACGTGGGCGAGCGCCGGTTCTCCGTATAGCCTCGGTCGCGCATTTTACTCGTCAGTCGCTTTCGCTACGCCTGGAGGATCCGGTTGGGCAAGACATCGACGTGGTCGATTGGGATTTCACTGAGAATCAGTTCTTGCGTGACTACTACGATCCGTTCGCAGCGCTTATCGACCAGAACGGCCGTTCTGGCATAGGTGAGCTCAATGCCAGAGAGCAGTCAGAAACGGTGAGTGGTATGGATTTTGTAGTTGCCGAATTGCCCGATGCCGACTTGGCGATAGGGCTGGAGCGGAGCATATACGAGTTCCATAGATCAGCAGACGACGTTGGTGACGCAATCCACCCGGCCTTGGAGTTGGCTTCTGCCATAGACAGCGGAGGCTTCGGGCGCATCGATGCCCCGCAGACGACGGATGGGGATTCGAGTTCGGTCTTCGTCGGCCCCGACGGCATTCTTGTTCGAGTGGGCCGGATATGGTTGGACAGTAACGAGTAGGGGGTTTCGTCGGGGAAAGCGGGGTACTCGAGTCCGCGGCGGCGCCTCGGGTATCTGAACCCTAAGACGTTCGCGTGGGCCTGCGTCAATTCCTTCAGGTGCTGGAAGGCGAAGCGCGGGCCGGAGCAGGAGGTCATCTTCCGAGAGAAGCCGGAGCCGGGGCGCCGGGGCATGTCTGACCTCACCGACGCCGGGGCGCTTGGAGTGTCACAATGGAGATCTCGAGCTTACGTCCAAACACGCCGTCACCCCCCCACCCCTCACGGACGGAATACCTCCTTCCGATGCCACGCGACAAACCGACGATCAGGCGCGTCCGACAAACTGTGCGGCATCCGAATCGCCCTCCCCCTCAACCCCACCAACCGCCTCGCAGCCGGACTCCTCCCACGCAGCCTGGCGGACCCCAGAATCCGAAACCCACCCCCCTTCCCCTCCAGCCCCATCGCCCCAAGATCCAGCGCCTTGTGATGGACTGAACACAGGGCCAACCCATTCGGAACCACATTTCGGCCGTCGTGCGAATGCCACCGGATGTGCGCGGTCTCCAAACCGAGCAGACGGTCGCCGAAGCGGATGCCGTACTCGCACACGGCGCAGCGTTCTTCCTACGCCTCAAGAACATCCCTGCGGAACCGGGAATCCCGCGGCGTGTACTCCCTGACCTTCCTGCCTCTCCGGGGCATGGGTTCGTCGAGTCCGTGGGAGGATGGCCCCGCCGCGAGTCGCACCGCCTCCACGATGTCCTGATGGATCGATGGCGGAAAGTGCTCCGTCAGGATCTGGTGAGCAGTGCGTGACACTAGGTCCGCGTCACTCGACAATAGATCGTGAACGTCCTGCCGGAATCCACCAGTGATCCCAAGGCCCTTCGCTTCGCTAACGCGGAGGTCCTCGCTTCGTCCCGTGGACAGCTGTGATTCCTCGGGTATCTCCCACAGACGATCGTCGTTTCGCAACCTGCCGAACGGGTAGTGGACACGGGGTGGCGCACCTGGTCGTCCGAAGTCCTCCCAGAGTTCCTTGAAGCGCTCGTCCGCAGTCTCATACGGGATCAGCCGGCTCTCCGGCCCCAACCCGACACGACCGAGCGCCAACAGCAGCAGAAGCGGCTTGTGGGGTGCACGGGCGCCATGGCTTCGATCGATCCTGACGGCGGCTAGGCGCTCGAGGAATTGCTCGGCAGTCACTTGTCTGCGTGCTAGAAACCCCACGTTGCGGGCGGTCGCCAACGCAATTCAGTCGGTGGGTCCGCCGTAAGTCTAACCGGCCTGGGGATCAGATCACCAGATTGTCAATCCCACTTGTAAAAATGTCACCTGCAGTTGACATCTCATCTCTCCCGTGCCCGCCCCAACCCCCATCACCCCTAGAAACTGCGACCCCTCTTCCCATACCCGAAGTGCTCCTTCGCCCTCGTCACCGTCACCCGCACCCTTGCGCGATCCGCGAACGGAAACCGTCGTCCTGCCGAAGCTGTCCGGTCCGTCGATGGCTCGGGCAGCGGCGAAGATGAAGGTCAAGCCCGACCGGGTCCCGGACTGGGAGCGTTCCGGCAGAATCAGTCTGGCCCAGGCGGACGGGATGGCGCGCCATACCCGGACACCGCTCGGCTATCTCTTTCTCAAGGCGCCGCCGACTGAGGATCTTTCGATTCCCGACTATCGAACCCATGCCGGAGCGGCTCCGGTCCGGCCCACTCCGGAGCTGTTGGACACGATCCACCTGATGAGACGCCGACAGCCGTGGATGCGAGACGAGCTGGTTGAGGCCGGGGCGGAGCCCCTGCCGTTCGTCGGGACCTCCCGCGGCGAGTCTTCCTTCGAAGCGGTCGCGGAGGCCATGCGGGAAGCGTTGTCCATGCCCGCAGGGTGGGCGGCGACAAAGCCCGATTGGACGACCGCGCTTCGCTTCCTTCGGGACCGTGCGGACGAATCGGGGGTGCTGACCGTCTTCAACGGCATCGTCGGAAACAATATCAGCCGTAAGCTGGACAGGAGCGAGTTCCAGGGCTTCGCTCTGGTGGACAGCCATGCGCCGCTGGTCTTCGTGAAC
The DNA here is from genome assembly GCA_028874995.1 of Gemmatimonadota bacterium. Lineage (GTDB taxonomy): Bacteria > Gemmatimonadota > Gemmatimonadetes > Longimicrobiales > Gaopeijiaceae > Bin94. The sequence goes on from JAPPGM010000070.1 coordinate 18,627, forward strand.
GCGGCGGACTACAAGGCGGCGCAGATGTTCACGCTCGCGCACGAACTCGCTCACCTCTTCGTAGGAGCGCCCGGCCTGACGAACCTCGGTGGCCAGGGGTTGCCGCGTCATGACACTGAACGCTTCTGCAACGCCGTGGCTGCGGAGTTTCTGGTTCCCGCCGGGGAGATGATCGTCCAATGGACGCCGTATGCAGAAGTGGACGAGGCGCTGCAGGCAGCGGCGAGGCGGCTCAAGGTCAGTGTTCTGGTGGCCGCTCGCCGGGCCGTGAATCTGGAGCTTATTCGGCCGAGTGAGTTCCGCGGGTTCTACGAGCGCCACACGGGCGCGCTGAAACCGAGTTCCGGGGGCGGCAACTTCTGGAACAATCAGAACACCCGGATTGGTCGCAGGTTCGGATCCGCAGTGTACCGCGCGGTTCTAGCGGGTCGTCGCACCTACCGGGAAGCCTACTCGCTGACCGGGCTGCGAGGCGACACGTTCGACAAGTTCCTGCGGCGAATGAAGACGACGCTGTGACCAGCGATGGCTTCCTTCTCGACGCGAACATCTTCATCGAGGCACATCGCCACTACTATGGATTGGATCTCTGCCCCGGATTCCCGGAGTCCCCCGAGATCTGGTGAGCGGCGTTCTCATAGTCGTAGCTGGCCGGTGGAGGCGTTGCCGTTCGCTTGGCGCTACGGAACGGGAGCAGGAGTCACGCGGTCTACCTCGCCGCCGTCAGCCGCTTGACTTGAATCCCGTCCGCCTGCGTCATCGCCTGGGCCAGGTCGTAGGCCGCTTGCAGGCGATACCATGTGTCGGCTCCACCGCCGAACGCCTTGTCCAGGCGGATCGCCATGACCGGGGAGATCCCGGACCGGCCATTGACGATGTCCGACAACTGTTTGCGGCTGACCCCGAGCCCCTTGGCGGCCTCCGTGACGGTCAGTCCCAACGGTTCAAGGCAGTCGTATCGTACCGATAGACCGGGATGGGGTGGGTCTGTCATGGGCATGTTCGCTGGCCCTCTCTACATCCTGGTGGTAGTCAATGAGATCGACATCCGTAGCGTCCCCTCCCTCGAAGCGGAACACCACCCGCCAGTTGCGGGACACCGTCACGGCCCAGTGGCCGACACGGTCGCCCTTCAGGGGATGGAGCCGGAAACCGGGCAGATCCATGTTGTCGGGTCCTGTCGCGACATCGAGCCGTGCCAGAATGCGCGTCAGCTTGTCGGCAAGAGCCGGCGAAACCCGTCGCCGATCACCGGTCTCGTACAATTGCCTGAGGCCCTTGTGACGGAAACGGATGATCATCGACCAGGGTAACCTGTCACCACTCAGGTGACAAGCTGCCCAGGGCGCGTTGTCGAGGGATCGCGACTCGCGGCTGTCAACAGTAGGGCGTCGGATACACTTCCCCGCCTCACCCCCGGAACACCTCCACCCGGTGCCACTCCACCACACCCCGATCTGGCGCGTCCTCCGCCCTCACCGGCAACCGAACCGCCCTCCCCCTCAATCCGCCAACCGCCTCGCAGCCGGACTCCTCCCCCGCACCCTGCGGGGTATCACCACCGTGAACCCACCCTCCCCCTCCCCTCCAGCCCCATCGCCCCGTGTCTAACTGGGCTGGGAATCAGACCACCAGACTGTCAACCCCACTTGTCAAAATGTCACCTCAAGTTGACATCTCATCCCTCATCTCCCACCCACCCACCCCCACCC
>JAPPGM010000059.1 GCA_028874995.1 Gemmatimonadota bacterium
GCTCGAGACCCACCCGGACGGCACCACCAACTACGACAACCAGGCCAACCAGCTGATCGCGGGGAACCTGAAGGGCAAGCTCCTGCTGGCCCACGGGACCATGGACACGAACGTGCCCGCGTACAACACCCTGCTGGTCGTGGACGCGCTGATCGCCGCCGACAAGGACTTCGACCTCATCATGCTGCCCAACCGCGGACATGGATTCGGAAACGAACCGTATATGATCCGGCGCCGGTGGGACTACTTCGTGCGGCACCTGCTGGGAGTGGAACCACCGGAGTACACGATCGGTACGAGTGGAAGGCCGGTGAGCTAGAAGGGAACGCTGCTTTCGGCTCCCTTGCTCCCTTCCACAACACCCGACAGCTTTTGAACAGCGGGCGGACCGACCCGGGAAGCGGGCGACCCGGAACCCGCGTCCAGGAAGAAAGGATCGAATGTGGCCACCCGCATCAAGCTCGCCTGCATCCGAGCGCCGGCCGGCCGTGACAGGCGTGCTCCCCGCACTCGGCCATCGATTCGCGGATTCGTCCTCGGGCTCCTGGCCGGGCTGGCGCTTCTCTTCTACCCCGTCTCCCACTCCGCCGCCCAGGAGGAGGAGGAGACCGCGGACCGCCCCTGGCAGATCGCCCTCTGGCTGAAGGGCGGATACCAGACCTCCGCCGGCTACCTGGCCAACAACGCCCCGAGCGACGTTCCGGATCTGCGACTCCTGGAAACGGTGGCCGAGATGGGTTCCGCAACGCGTCTCGGCGGGGGACTCGAGATTCGCTTTCCGCGCCACGATTTCACCGCGCGCGTCGGTTGGGAGACCCTGAGGGGTGCCGAGGTCTCCGGCCGGATCGCCGCCTGCCAGCTCTTCGAGGGCGACCTCTGCGAGCCGCGGGTCGCCCCGGTCGAGGTGTGGAACCTGTCTTCCGTGTTTCGCATGGTCTCCGGCAACCCGGACAACGCGCTTCGGCCGGTGATCCTTGCGGGAGGTGGCCTGCGGGGATTCAGCTACACAGTTCCGGCGTGCCCCGATCCTTCGGCGGGCGACCTGTACCGAGTCTGCACGGCAATCCTCGATCTCTTCGAGGACCCGCGGCCGCACCCCTTCCTGCAGGTCGGCGCCGGGCTCCAGACCGCCTTGAACCGTCTCGTGTTCGAGCTGGGCGCCTACGCCCAGACCGCGCGCTACCAGGGGGGAACGGCCCGCACGGACGGCAACTGGTACCATGATCTGCGCGTCGAGTTCTCGACCAGCGCGCGGATCTTCTGACTGGCGGCGATGGCGGTGAAGGCACCCGGCCTCCTGCTGTCTTTCGCCCTGGCATTCACGCCGGGGCAGGCGTCGGCCGACACGTTGCCGGGGGGGGCCGTCCAGCAGACCGCAACCGACCCGTGGCAGGCGGGACTGGACCTGATCGAGGCCGGCGATGTCGAGGGCGGGCTTCTGCTCTGGTACGACGCGCGCGACGGCCTGACCGCGGCGGGCGCCGAGGATCCGCGCATCGGCACGCGGTTCATCGAGGCGGTCGTGGAGCACGAGCTGGGCAGCCTCACGGCGGCGGCCACGGAGATGTTCTTCTGGGGCCTGTCGGGGCGAGGTCCGTACTCCGAGCCGATCCGCGACGAGATTCTCGCCGAAGGGCGCAGAACCTTCGTGCTCACCGATACGCTCGTGGCGCGCTACTGGGACGGTGTCGGGCGGGAGGACCCGGAGGCGCTCGCGATCGCGATCAAGCAGTTCTGGATCGAGCGCGACCCCACGCCCGCCACGCCGCTGAACGAGCGTCTGGTGGAGCACTGGCAGCGCATCGTGCACGCGCGCAGGAACTACGTCTACAACCACAGTTCGCCGTTCCGGACCGACGACCGCGGTGTCCTGTACGTGAAGTACGGCACCCCCGACCGCATCATTCGCGGCCACCTGGGGATCAACTCGGCCGACCGCCGCAGCCACGGCATCTCCGACGAGGACTGGGCCCGCTTCGACCGCCAGCCCCAGTACGAGATCTGGCGCTATGCGCGCCCGTACGACCGTGACTTCTACTACTACCTGTTCGGCAACATCGACGGCACCGGTCCCTTCCAGCAGGTGGACGGCCTGCACAGGATCCTTCCGTCCAACGCCAGGTCATACAAGCACAACGACATCCGATTCCAGCACTACCTGGAACTCTTCTACTACGCCGACCTGGCACGGATGGGCGGTCCCTACGGGCAGCGGCTCGCCGAACTCGAGAGACGCTGGTACGGGTCGCGGGTCCCGAACGAGGGTTCGCTCGAGGCCGTTTCGCAGCAGTTCATCGAGGACGACCGCTGGATGGCGCGGGAACCCCGCCCGTCCGCGTCCTCGGTGCTGGACGACTCGCCCAAGAGCGCGCTGTCGGCCCAGGCGGCCCGCGTCCTCGCGGGTGGAGAGCCGAGGATCCTGGTGCTGGCCGTTTCGTCTCCGCTCTGGAGACCCCGCATCGAGCGGGGCTCGGTGGGCGACAGCCTCGTGCTGGCCCCCTTCGCGGCGCGGCACACCGTGGTGATCCGCGACGGGAGGCTGGAGGAGATCGCGCGCGGCGGGATGCTCCCTGTCGCCGAGCGGGACGACCTCTCGACGATGGTGCTGCGCCACGCCCCGGCGATCCGTCACCTGACCGTCACCGCGGAGCACCTGGTGGAGGGAGAAGAGCAGACGGACTCGGTGGGCGTCCTGCCCGGCCACCGGCACTTCGCGGTGGGTCCTCGCCTGCGGCGCGGCGAATCCGAGCTCGAGGTGAGCGACCTGATCGTCGGGATCCCGCCCCGCCCGGAACTGCCGCTGGAAGGCGTTCCCGTACCCCTGCTGCCCGCCACGCAGTTCTGGCGGAGGGATCTCATGCGGATCTACTTCGAGATCTACCGTCCCTCCACCGCCGCGGAGGGCGGGACGGCCAGCTACGACGTGCGAATCGGGATCGACCGCCTCACCGGTCCGGTGCTTCCCGACCGGGAGGTCACGGGACGGGCGGTCGTCACCGTCACGATCGAATCTCCCGCGCCCGATGGAGAGCACTTCTTCGACCTCGACCTCCGCAACGAGCCCCCCGGCGACCTGCGGATCGTGCTCGAAATCACCGACCGTGAAACGGGGGCCACCCGAACCCGGGTGACCCCCGTGCGCATCCTCGCAAACTGAAGGCCGGACGCTCGGCGTCTCCGCCTAGCGGCGCACCCCCGTTCGCACCTCCAGCATCAGGTCGGAGTAGATGGGGCGGTATTCCTCCACCACCTCCGGCGGAATCAGGTTGGCGTGCCATTCGGGGGTTGCCGCCGTCGTCACCTGGTTCTGCAACTCCCAACTGAAGCGGAACACTCCGGCCTCCAGCCGCCGTCCCTGGATCACGATCCGGTTGCGGGCGCTGCTCACGCCCTGCGTCTCTTCCACCGCATACAGATCCCGGGTCGTCCAGGCCGTCTCGTAGTAGAGGTCACGGGCGGCTTCCTCCTGCCGATTGAGCAGTAGGCCGTACTTGCGGACCATCTTGTCGAGACCGTCCTCCAGGGTGCCCTGGGTGATCCGGCCCATGTCCTCCCGCCATAGCGTCTCGGCGTAACCCTGGACGCCGCCGGAAGCACAGCCGCTCGCGAAGAGCCCGCTCACCGTGGCCGCGGCGAGCCACGCGGCGAAGACGCGCGCGTGGCTCTCCGTGACCCGGTTTCTCCTGTTCCTAGTGTCTCGTGGGCTCATACTCCGCGCTCTCCAGGTTCGCCCGGTCCCACGATTCCAGCGCCCAGCGCTTGGCCATCAGCGTCAGTGGGTCGGTGTCGTTGAGGTAGGCCGACATGTCCCCGGCCGAGCTGTCGCCGCCCGGTCCGCCGAAGCTGTAGATCTCCATGAGGAGAATCAGCAGTTCGCTGCCGGGCACCGGGACCTGCTCCCAGGTCCACTGCACCAGGTCGCCCCAGCCGCGGTCGTCGAAGTACTCGGTCGCGAATCCGTAGTGGAACACCTCGATCCGCTTCTCGTACTTGAGCGCGTCGAAGAGCGTACCGCACGATCCGTCGGCCATCTGCGGCACGCAACGGTCGCCCCCGGGAGCCACGCCGTGGTGGTCGGTGAACGGGGGCAGGCCCCCGCGAGCCCGGTACTTGTTGACCGTTTCCATCGCCGTTTCCATGTTGCCCAGGCGGTAGTTGGCCTCGGCTGCGATGAACTCCAGCTCCATGTTGGTCATGTCCGGGTACTCGCCCACCCATGAGTTGTCGAAGAGGGGCCGCCAGCGCCAGTCGATGTAGTTCGAGTAGTGGTAGATCCCCCGGTCGGCCGGGAAGGGGCTGTTCCCCATGTACCTGATGTACTCCCCGCTCGTCTTGGGGTCGCCGGCGGTGATCCGGCGGTCGTCGGTGTCGATGTCGAATGGGCGCTTGCCGTCCGGCGGGGCGTTGATCCACTCCTCCCACTTCCCGGACGCGTCCGCCGGGCCCACGGTGCGGTAGTCGATCCGCGCCCATCCCGTGTAGTGCGCGGTGTGGTGTTTTGCCCGCGCCCAGGCCCAGTTGCCGCCCTCCTCGTAGTAGCCGGCGAAGGTCTGCGACAGGCCGGGGCTGGCGTCCTGCAGGATCGCCGTCCAGTCGGCCGCGTCCCGCTCGCTGGGCGTTCGCGGAATCTGGGTGCGGAAGCGTGCCCGGTAGGCGCGCGCCAGCTCGGCCATGTACGAGGCCGACCAGTCGCGGTTGAAGCCCACCCAGTTGGCCGGAATCGTGAACGATGCCCCGCTGGCCATCTGGATGACCTCGGCGAACTTCTGTTCGGCCGCCGCCCAGACGGCGGTATACGGCTGCAGTTCGACCGCGCTGATATCCTCGACGTTCTCGTCCACGATGAAGGCCCGGTCGAAGATGAGCGCCAGATTCGCCAGCGACATGGCCTGCAGGTACTTGCCGAAGATCTGCGCGCGCTCGGTGTTGTCGGGTCCGTCAGCCTCCTGGATCCTGACCCCATCCTCGATGGTGAGGAGTCCGTCCCTCACCGCCGCAAGGGTCCGGTAGGAAAACAGCCACGGGCTCTCGGCGAGGTTGTTGTAGCTGTAGGCGGGATCGTTGTTGTACTCCTTGCGGGGCTCCCAGCCCGCGTCCCTCATCCCCCAGTTCCCCCAGGAGGAGGAATGGGCGTCGGCGGCGGTGCTCATCGCCGCCGCGGGATAGCTGTGATGCGATGTCTGCCACCACGCCTGGAAACCGCCGGAAATCAGCGACTCGACGTCGTTTCCGCTCGCGAGCGCGCGTTCCCGGTCCGGATCGTTCAGGTTGGTGACCTCGAGATCGACGCATGCGCCCGTCAGTGCGACCGCCGCGGCGCAGATTCCGATCTTCCAGTCGATAAGCCTCTTGTTCCTCATCGGCCTGTTTCTCCTTTCTCTCTTGTCGAGGTTCGGCTAGAAGATCAGCTGCAGGCTGGCGCTGATCGTACGGAAGTTCGGGTACTGGTAGGTATCGATGCGTCCGATCGCATCCGAACCGCCGTTCGAGTTGCCCCCGGTGCCGACCTCCGGGTCATACCCGGTGTAGTCGGTGAAGGTGTACAGGTTCCGGCCGATCAGGTTGATGTCGGCCCCCGTCACCCGGCCGCGGAAGATCGCGTCCAGCCAGTCGGGGTTCAGCGAATAGCGCAGAGAGAATTCGCGCAGCTTCATGAAGTCGCCGTTCTCCACGAACCAGCCGTTCATGGCGTTGGTGTTGTACAGACGCTGGTAGTAGGCGACCGGCTTCTTGAGCCCGTCCTCCTTGCCGGCCTGGTCCTGGTCGCCGGAGCGGTTCTCGCGATAGGCCCACTGGCGCGTCCGATTGTAGATGAACGTGCCCATCTCGCCGTCGAAGAGCGCGTACAGCGACAGGTTTTTCCAGCGGAAGCTGCTGCGGAAGCTGAAGCTCAGGTCCGGAGTGGTGTTCCCCAGGTAGAGGAAGTCCGTGCACCCCGCACCGCCCTGGCGCCGCGTCTCGCACTCGCCGAACATCCGGATCGGCATGCCCCACTGGAAGACATCGTCGCCCGTCTGCCCCTCGCTGTTCGTACCCCACAGCGACTGGGCGATGCCGGCGGTGTAGTCGGTGCCGCCCGTCCAGACCATGAGACCATCGTCGTTGACCGCGAACTGGTTGCACGGAACGCCCGCGGGAAGATCCTCGCAGGCCGCCGCCCACTTCGCGCCGAAGAAGGATCCGAACACTTCGCCGTCGCGCATGTAGAAGAAGCCGCTGCGGAACGGCGGTCGGCCCAGCGCGGTGATTTCGGTACGGCTGCGGTCGAGGTTCAGGCGAACGTTCCAGGACATGTCCTCGGTGTCCAGGAGTGGGACCTCGGCGTGGTACTCCCAGGTGTTCGACTCCAGGGTGCCGGCGTTCTGCACCTGCGTGGTGAACCCGCCCGCCTTCGGTAGCGGGACGGTGAGAATCTGGTCGGTGTTCTCCGCCCGCGCGTAGGTGAGCGAAGTTTCCATCTTGTTGAAGAGCACCATGTCGACGCCGAACTCGTTTTCGACCGACTGCTGCGGCTTGAGCGCCTTGTTGCCGAGGCTCACGGGCCTGATTCCGCTGCTCGACACCGAGTAGGTCTCGTACTGCGCGGCGAACCCGGGACGCCTGCCCGCGGTGCCCAGCGACCAGCGCAGCTTGAACTCGTTGAGCGACGAGGAGAGCGGCCACCAGGCCTCCTGCGACATCCTCCAGGCGACCGCACCGCGGTAGTAGGTGTGCCAGCGCTCGTCGGCCCCGAAGAGGCTCGACCCGTCGCGGCGCACCAGACCGTCGAGGATGTACTTGCCCCGGTAGTCCAGCATGGAGATCAGGAAGTAGCCCTCTTCCCGCACGTCGCTGATCGAGGAGCCCGCGCTCCATGAATCCTCGTTGAGGTTGTTCAGGCGCGGGATGCCGACGGCAACGAAGTCGGACCCGCTGGCGGAGAAGTTCTCGTAGTGCTGGGTCCTCTGCAGGTAGCGGAGCCGGGTGCGCGTCGCCAGGTCGCCGAAGGCCTTGTTGATGGAGGCCGTGACCTCGCCGTTGATGGCCTGCCGGTGGTCCTGTCGCTTGCTCAGCGAGCCGGTCACCGACGACCCCTCGGCCGTGACTCTCCCGGGCGGGGAGTAGTTCGTCCGGCGGAAGCTGTTGCGGTCCAGCCCGAAGAGCGCCTCCACGTCCATCCACGCGAACGGCGTCCAGATCGCGCTGGCGGCCGCCTTGACATCGTGATTCCAGTCGCGGTTGTCGATCAGCTCGAAGTGGTAGAGCGGGTTGTCCTGGTTCGAGAGCGGGTCCGGGTTCACGAAGAGGCAGCCGTTGGCGGGGCAGTGGCGAGATCCGATGGTGCTGGGATCGCGCCTGAGCAGGTCCACGTACGGGCCCATGAAGGTCAGGTCGTAGAACGGCGCGCTGCCCAGATCTTCCTGTTCGCTCTGCGTGTAGGCGGTGGTCAGCGAAACGCTCAGGTTGTCGCGGACCTCGTGGTCCAGGTTGATCCGGAAGCCCCTGCGGTCGAAGCCGTCGTTGTACTGGGGCAGAATACCGCCTTCCTTCTTCCATTCGAAGGACGTCCGGTAGTTGGTGTCTCCGTTCCGCCCTTCGATCGCCCCGTAGTTGGAGAAGTAGGTCCCGGCGGTGAAGACCCGCGAGACGTGGTCGTACGTCGGCAGGTTGCTGGGCCACTCGCCGTCCTGGAAGGAGGTGAAGACGCTGCTCCCGTTGAGCGCCGGATTCTCCATGTCCGGATCGGTGATGTCCCCGATTACGTTCCCGTTCACATCGACCAGGTTGCCGCTGGCGTCGGTCAGCCAGGGGTGGTTGTTGGAGAGCTGGATGCTCCCCTGGAGGCGGTCTTGGCCCGTCTCCTGGCGCATGACCAGCCGGCTGTAGTCCCGTCCTGCGAAGGCGGTTCCGCGCTTGGTGCGGATCTGAATGACGCCGTTGGCCGCGCGGGATCCGTACAGCGACGCCCCCGCCGCCCCCTTCACCACCTCGATGGACTCGATGTCCAGGGTGGCGAGGTCGTCGAAGGAGGTCGTGGTGATGATGCCGTCCACAATGACCAGCGGCGCCTCGCCGCCGGAGATCGAGGTCGCGGCTCGCAGCAGGATGTCGCCGCTGCTGCCGGGCTGGCCGCCTCCCCGGACCACCTTGATCCCCGGCGCCTTTCCGGTCAGGAAAGACTCGGCTGAGATCGCCGGCACGGGGAGGTTGGCGACGTCGAGCTTCTCGATGACGAACGGCACCTTGACCTTCGGTGTCGCCCGCGCCATCCCCGTCACCACGAGCGCCTGCAGCTCGAGGGCGCCGCTGGTGAGTTCGGCGTCACGTTCGACGGTCTCCCCCGCCACCACCTGGATCTCGTGGGTCACGTCTTCATATCCGAGGATATGGAAGGTGATCCGGTGGGGACCCGCCGGTACGTCGAGCATGACATAGCGGCCGTTGGCTCTGGTCAAAACGCCGCTCGGGGAGTCGTCGAGCGTAACGAGCGCCGACTCCAGCAGCTGTCCGGTTGCGATGTCGGACACGACGCCCGTGACCGTGCCCGTCTGCTGGCCCGCCAGCGGGCCGGTGGAAAGCAGGCACGCGAGGACCGCCGCCGTCATCGGCAACAGCCCCCCTTTCGTGTTGGTTCCGGGTCGCCGGAACCGTCGCGGTAGAAATGCACTCATGGTCACCTCCTGTGTGTAGTGCGGAATTGGTCGGGTCCCGCCGCCAGTGTCCAGTCGGTACACTGATGGACAATGGGTCCATCCCACGGCGGCCCGCTCAACCACCAGATCCGCCGCTGTTCCGCTGTGATGTGTTTCAACTACACGATGCAGTCTCCTGATCGCCAAACGCAAGGCTCGCCGACTTCGTCTCATGACAGTATCCCTACGCTATCCGTTGACGCCGATTACAGGACCCGGCTAGTCTGGGCCCGCCCATCCCGGCGGCAGTCACCCCGCAACAGGACCGGTTCCGCAGCAAGGACGCACCCTTGGACAGCCGCAATCTGCAGGCCGCCGCCATCGCGCGCGACATATTTGGAGTCGGGGGCGAAGTCCACCCTCTGCCCGGTGAAGTCGACCTGAACTTCCGCATCCATGGCCACGACCGCGACATCGTACTCAAGCTCGCTCACCTCTCCCGGCTTCCCGTCTTCGATCTCATCACTGCCTGTCTGTACCATCTGGCGGCGGCGAAGTTCCCCGGACGCGTTCCGCGACTGGTCGCGCCCTCGGGGCCGGCCGCGTCCGACCGGGTCGCGCACGTCACCTTCGAGGGTGCCCCGTACGTGGCCTGTGCCGTCACCTGGCTGCACGGCATCCCGCTCGCCGAGCTGCGGCCCCGCTCGCCGGCCGCGCTGGAAGACCTCGGCGCGCTGCTGGCCGAACTCGACGCGGCGCTGGCCGGCTTCGACCACCCCGCACTGGAGCGAGACTTCGCGTGGAGGATGGAATCGGCGCCGGCCACGATCCGCGCCCACCTACGCCATCTGGACCGCGGCCGGGACCTCGTCGCGGCCACCCTCGACCGCGCGACGGCCCGCCTCGACCCGGTGGCGGGCGAGCTTCCCCGCGCGGTCATCCACAACGACGGCAACGACTTCAACGTTCTCGTGCGGGCGTCGCTGGAAGGTGCCCGGCTGACGGGCCTGATCGACTTCGGGGACATGGCGCGCAGCTGGCGCGCGGCCGAGGTGGCCATCGCCGCCACCTATGCGATGTTGAACATGAGTGACCCACTGGAAGCAGCGTGCGCGGTTGCGCGTGGGTACGCTTCGGTCACTCCACTCACGGCCGCCGAATGTTGTGCGGTCGTGCCGATGATTGCGCTGAGGCTCTGCCAGTCGGTCACCGTCCAGGCGCGCCAGATGCGCGAACAGCCCGGCAACGAGTACCTGGCGGTGAGCCAAAAGTCGGCTTGGCGGCTCCTCGAGTTGCTGGCCCGGACCGACTGGCGGATCGCGGAGTTCAGGATCCGGGAGGCCTGCGGGATGTCCCCCAACCCCTCCCTCGCGGCGGTCACCTCGTGGATGCCGGCGGCCGAAGCTCTCGCGCCGGTCATGTCCTCCGAGGTGCTCGCGCGCCCGCATGTGCTCGACATGTCGGTCGAGAGCCCGGATCTGCCCCACCCCGAGGCCGCGGCCCAACCGGGTGCCGCAGAGGCCTGGATCGAGCGGCAGGTCGGCGCCCGCGCGGCTACGGTCGGGATCGGCCGCTACGGCGAGGCCCGGCTCCTCTACGACTCTCCGGCCTTTCAGGCGCGCGGCGACCACGGCCCCGAGTCGCGCACCGTTCACCTCGGCCTGGACTTCTTCGCCCCCGCAAACTCCCCCGTTTGCGCCCCCCTTGCCGGTACCGTGCTCGCCGTCGCCCACAACGACAAGCCCCTCGACTACGGCCCCACCGTCATTCTCAGCCACGCCACGCCGGACGGCACCGGCTTCCACACCCTGTACGGCCACCTCGACCGCGCCACCCTCGACCACCTCTCCCCCGGGGACCGGGTCCAGCCCGGCGACGTCATCGGCTGGCTGGGGGACGCCTCGGTCAACGGGGGCTGGCCGCCGCACCTCCACCTGCAGGTCATGGCGCTGGACCCCCTCTTCGACGACGGTACCCCGCCGAGTGAGCGCGGGAACTATCCGGGCGTGGTCCTGCACCGTCTCCGCGCGGTCTGGGAGTCGATCCTCCCCGACCCCACGCCCCTCGCGGGGCTGCCCGCCGGGACGCCCACCGCGATCGTGCCCCTTGCGGAGCCCGTCTTGCGAAAACACGTTTTATGCGAAAAGCGCAAGATGGTTCTCAGTTCGTCCCTCAGTCTGTCTTACGCCGACCCGATCCACGTCGTGCGGGGCGTAGGCGCATACCTCTACGACGACACGGGGCGCCGCTACCTGGACACGGTGAACAACGTGCCGCACGTGGGTCACGCCAACCCGCGCGTCGCAGAGGCAATCGCGCGCCAAAGCCGGGTGCTCAACACCAACACGCGCTACTTGCACAATGGGATTGTCGCCTTGGCCGAAGAGCTGATGGCGCACTTTCCCACCCCGCTCGAGGTCGTGTTCCTGGTGTGCTCGGGGAGCGAGGCCAATGAGCTGGCGCTGCGCATGGCGCGCTGTCACACCGGGCACGACGGCGTGGTCTGCCTGGAGGGGGGCTACCACGGCAACACGGGGGGGCTGGTGGAGATCAGCCACTACAAGTTCGCGGGGCCGGGGGGGGCGGGGCCGAGTGACCGGGTGGTGGCGGCGGCGATGCCGGATGTGTATCGGGGGCGGTTTCGGCGGGGTTGTGGGTTGTCAGACGAAGAGCTGGGGGTTCGGTACGCGGGAGAGGTGGGGGATGCCGCGAAGGTTCTGGGGGAGCGGGGGCACGGCGTCGCGGCCTTCGTGGCCGAGCCGATCCTGAGCTGCGGGGGGCAGATCGAGCCGCCGCCGGGCTACCTGGAGAACGCTTACCGTCATGTGCGGGAGGCCGACGGGGTGTGCGTGGCGGACGAGGTGCAGGTCGGGTTCGGCCGCGTGGGCGACGCCTTCTGGGGCTTCGAGCTGCAGGGTGTGGTGCCGGACATCGTGACGCTGGGCAAGCCGATGGGAAACGGCCACCCGGTCGCCGCGGTGGTGACGACGCGCGAAATCGCCGACTCCTTCGCCAACGGCATGGAGTACTTCAGCACCTTCGGGGGCAATCCGGTGTCGTGCGCGGCGGCGCGGGCGGTGCTGGCCGAAATCGGGGAACGTGGGCTGGTGGAGCATGCGAGGGCGGTGGGGGCGGGGTTGCTGGGGGGGCTGGGGGAACTCGCCGCGCGGCATTCGCTGGTGGGGGATGTGCGGGGGCGGGGGCTGTTTCTGGGGATCGAGATCGTGCGGGACCGGGAGACGCGGGAGCCGTTCCCGGAAGCGTGCACGTACATTGTGAACCGGGCCCGCGAGATGGGCGTGCTACTGAGCGCCGACGGGCCCGGCCACAACGTGCTCAAGGTCAAGCCGCCGATGGTGTTCAACGAGGACGACGCGGCGTGGCTCGTCGAGACGCTGGATGCGATAATGGGGGAGAGCGCGCTGGCCCGGCCGACGGGGAGGCGTGACGTCAAATGACAACCACACTTTACATTTCGTAAACTGGAGATTACTTACGATGACCGTGACCCGCGCGATGCCCGTCCTTCGCGGCCTTCCGGCTCCGGCCGGCCTGGCTGTGGCCCTCGTCCTCGCCTTCCCCGGCCCCGCCACCTCCCAGGAACGCCCCCTGGTCACCCCGGACGACTACGGTCGCTGGGAACGTCTGGGTGGCTCGGTGCTCTCCCCCTTCGGCGACTGGATCGCGTACGCGGTGTCCCGTGTCGACGAGACGTCGGAGCTGAGGGTGCGGCGTCTGGATGAGGACTCGACGCGGGTCTTCCCGTGGGCGTCCGGGCCGCGCTTCTCCCCCGACGGGCGCCGGTTGGCGTGGACGACCGGCCAGTCGCCGGACGAGGAGGCGGCGGCGCGTGAACGGGACGAGCCGGTGCGGCGCACGGCTTCGGTGATGGATTTGCGGACCGGTGAAATCCGCGAATTCGAGGCGGTGGCGGGCTTCGCATTCGACGCTTCCGGGCGTTACGTCGCGCTGCGCGGGTATCCGCCGGACGAACCGCGCGGCAAGGGGGCGGACCTTCGGGTTGTGGATCTGATTGGGGAAAGCGCGAATCGATTCGCCAATGTGGCCGAGATGGCGTGGAGTCCGGGCGGGACGCTGCTGGCGATGGTCGTCGCGACGGGCAGCGACCTGGGCAACGGGGTGCAGCTCTACGACGCGGAGGCGGCCACGATGCGCTCCCTGGACGGCACGGGCTCACGCTACCAGAGTCTTCGCTGGCGTGACGATTCGGCCGACCTGGCGGTGATGCGGTCCCGCGGGGACGCGTCGGAGGACGGTACGGCGTACGATGTGCTGGCGTGGCGAGGGGTGGACCGGGACAGCGAGGCGATGGTGCTGGGTGGGGAGGTGGCGGGGTTGCCGGATTCGCTCGAGGTGGTGAGACACTACGGGCCTGTGTGGTCGGATGACGGGGAGATGATCGCGGTGGGGGTGAGGGGGGTGGAGGGGGGGGAGGAGGAGGAAGGCGAAGGCGACGAGGAGGGCGAGGACGACGAAGAAGAAGTGGAAGGCGAGGAAGGGGAAGAAGGAGAGGGAGAGGGTGAGGGGGACGAGGAGGAGGCCCCGCCCGAGCCGGAAGAGGAGCCCGAGCTCCCGACCTTGCAGCTCTGGCACACGAAGGACGTCGACCTGTTCCCGGCGCAGCGGCTCGCGGAAGGCCGGAACGCGAGTCGAACCCTGCTCGCCGTCTGGCACCTGGACGAGGACCGGATGGTCGTGCTGGGATCGGACCCGGATGCGAGCACGAGCCTGCTGCATGGCTGGAATCTCGCCCTCGAGTCCACCGACAAGCCGTACCCCTGGGGCGCGATGTTCGGGCGTCCCTACCGCGACTACTGGACGGTCGATGTGGGGACCGGCGAGCGCCTGCGCCTCTTCGAGCGGGTCCGCTACGCGTGGCCGAGCACCGGCGGTGAATGGATGGTCACCTGGGACGGTTCGGCGTACCACAGCCTGAACCTGGAGACGGGCGAGCGGTACGATCTCACCTCCGGGCTGGACGCCGACTTCGCCAACTCGGAATACGACACGCCCACCGATGTCACCCCGCCCCGCGACTTCGGTCCGGCCGACTGGCTGGAAGACGACGACGCGATTCTCCTCTACGACAAGCACGACATCTGGCGGATAGAGCCCGACGGTTCGAACCCCATCAGGCTGACGCGCGGCGCCGAGTCGGGAGTCACCCACCGCCTGGCCCGCGCGCTGGCCGACGACGACGAACCCGGCATGGATCCGGATTCCAGGCCCTACCTGTCCCTCCACAACGACGCGACGGAGCAACGCGGCTACGCGCGCTTCAACCGCGGCTGGGAGTCGGCCGAGACGCTGATCCTGGAGGACGCCAACATCTCCGGACTGACCCGCGCGGACAGCGCCGACATCATGATGTACCGGTCGCAGTCCGTCGACGACCCGCCCGACCTGTTCGTGGCCGGTCCCGATCTCGCGGGAGCTTCCCAGGTCACCGAGATCAATCCCTTCATCTCGGAGGTCGCCTGGGGCCGGTCCGAACTGGTGGACTTCGTGAGCGAAGGCGGGCGCGAGCTGCAGTTCGCGCTGCTGTACCCGGCCAACTACGTGCCGGGGACGGCTGTCCCGACCATCGTCTACACCTACGAGATCCTCACGCGCTCGATGCACTTCTTCCGCGTCCCCAGCGAGCGCGACTACTACAACTACCCGGCGTGGAACCAGAACGGGTACGCGGTGCTGCTGCCGGACATCGTCTACACGGCGCGGGAACCGGGGGTCAGTGCGCTGGAGTCCGTGCGCGCCGCGGTGGCCAAGGCGGTCGAGATGGGGGTGACCGACCCGGACGCGGTGGGCCTGATCGGACACTCGTGGGGCGGCTACCAGGCCACCTACCTGCCGACCCGCACCGACATCTTCGCGGCCTCTGTGGCGGGCGCGCCGCTCACCGACTTCGTGAGCTTCATGGGCCAGATCCACTGGGGCCCGGGGATCGCCGAGGTCGACCACTGGGAGACGGGGCAGGCCCGCATGGAGGTCCCCTTCTGGGAGGACCCGGAGGCGCATCGCCGCAATTCACCGATCCACGAGGTCCACAACATGGAGACCCCGCTGCTCATGGCCTTCGGCGACGACGACGGCGTGGTGGACTGGGACCAGGGGACCGAGTTCTTCAACTTCGCGCGCCGGGCCGGGAAACAGATGGTGCTGCTCGTCTACGAGGGAGAGGACCACGGGTTCGGCCAGGAGGCCAATCAGAAGGACTACCACCGGCGGATCCTGGAGTGGTTCGGGCACTACCTGAAGGGGGAGCCGGCGCCCTCCTGGATTACGGACGGGGTGCCGGTGGAGGAACTCGAGGAGGAGAAGAAGCGGGTGGCGAAGGGAGCGGGTTCCAAGGGGTAGCCGGCCGTCGGTCCACTACGCGGCGGGTCAACTCGTTGGCGGTGCGGTCGTCCGCGTTGCCGCGGAAGCGTGCGCCCAGTCGCTGACGATCCGCTGAATGGCTTCCACCCCATCGGTGAGCGCGGCGGGGCCGGGCTGGAGGATGAGCGCGGACTTGATTTCGTGCAGCCGGCCGTGGGCCACCGCGGGAATCGCCGCCCATCCATCGCGCGCGGCTACCCGCTCGGGCCGGAACTTCCGCCCGCACCATGATCCGATGATCACGTCGGGCGCCCGGCGGACCACCTCGCCGGGGTCCGCGATGATGCGGTCCTTCGCGAGGGGGGCGTCACGGTGCTCGGGGAAGCAGTCTTCGCCACCTGCGAGTTCAATCAGTTCGGATACCCAGCGGATCCCGGAGATCAGGGGGTCGTACCACTCCTCGAAGTAGACGCGCGGTCGGCGCGGGAGGGCCGCGGCGCGCTCGCGGATTCGGTCCAGTCCAGCCTCCAGCTCCGTCGCGAGCCGTTCGCCCTTGCCCGGGGATCCCGCCAGAGCCGCGACCGCCCTCACCGTGCGCAGGATCCCGGTCACCGACCGGTGGTTGAAGATGTGCACCTCCACCCCGCGGCGGATCAGCTGGGCCGCGATGTCGGCCTGGATGTCCGAGAAGCCGAGCGCCAGATCCGGCTCCAGCTCCAGGATGCGGTCGATCTTCGCGGTCAGGAAGGCCGATACCTTCGGCTTCTCCTTGCGGGCGCGGGGGGGCCGCACGGTGAAACCCGAGATGCCGACAATGCGGTCTTCCTCGCCGATGCGGTAGAGAATCTCGGTCGGTTCCTCGGTGAGGCAGACGATGCGGTTGTACATGGGGATGGCGTCCGGATCCGCAGCGTTGCCGCTACTCCGACACCGGCCTCGCCCCGCCCGCAGTCCGCAGGATAAAGCGGTCCAGCACCTCCTTCCACTGCGGCAGCAGCGACTGCTCCACGTACATCATGTGCCCGGCGGCGAAGTCGGCGCGTTCGATGTTGGAGCGCAGTTCGGGAGGCAGTCCCATGTGGTCCATCGTCCAGACGGCGGCGAAGTAGGGGGTCGCGAGGTCGTAGATCCCGTTGATGAGAAGGACGTCGAGGCTCGGGTTGCGCTTCATGGCGGTGGCCAGGTCGGGGGCCACGTTGGGCGTGCCACCGCCGCGCACGAAGGCGCGGCCGCCACCGAGACGGCCCCAGTTCCAGTCGCGGGTGCCGCCGCTGGGGACGTATTCGCGGTCGCCGTCGTAGCCGAGCTCGTCGCGGACGTAGCTGTTGAAGGCGGAGGTGTACGCGGAGCTGATCGCGGTCGACTGGGGGTCGTGGGAGGGGCGCGCGCCGAGGATATCCCCCGCGGGGCCGGTGAAGCGGGAGTCGAGGCGCCCCACGATCCGGCCGTGGTCGCGGAGCAGTTCGGCCTCGAAGGCGGGGGCGGTGACGCGCAGGTCGGACTTTTCGATGAAGTCGTGGCTGAGCCCCGTGTAGCGGTGCATCCGGTCGATGACGCGGGTTCGGGTGCCGGGGTCGAGCGTGCCGCCCGCGAGCAGCGCGGTGGCGTACTCGGTGAGCGACCACTCCTCCACCTCGGCCATGAAGGCTTCGAGGTCGGGGGGATTGGGGCCGGGTAGCGCGTCGAGGTAGCGGGCGGTGATGGCGTAGGAGGGCAGATTGACGATGTAGGGGAGGTCGTCGCCGGGCGCGAACTGGATGGTGTTGAACTGGAGCACGGCCGAGACCAGCACGATCCCGTTGAGGTCGATGTTGGCGCCCTGGAGGTGGCGGGCGAGGACCGCCGCGCGGGTCGTCCCGTAGCTCTCGCCGAGAAGGTAGCGCGGGGAGTTCCAGCGTTCGTGTTCGCTCAGGAAGCGGCGGATGAACTGCGTCAGCGAGCGCGCGTCCTCGTCGATGCCCCAGTAGTCGGAGCCGGGGGTGTCGCCGAGGGTGTGGCTGAACCCCGTGCCGATCGGGTCGACCATGACGATGTCGGCGATGTCGAGGACGGTGTAGGCGTTGTCCTCGAGGGGATACGGAGGTGCTCCCTGCGGGCCGACTTCGGGGGTAACCACGCGGCGGGGCCCCATGATCCCCATGTGCAGCCAGAAGGAGGCCGAGCCGGGGCCGCCGTTGTAGGCGAAGACGAGGGGGCGTTCGGACGAGGGCGCCCCGTTGGTGCGGAAGTAGGCGGTGTACCAGAGCTCGGCGGCGGGGTCGCCGTCGTCGCTCGTGAGCGTGATGCCCGAGACGACGGCGTCGTAGTGGACGGGCTCGCCGCCGACGGTGATGGAATGGCTGGTTTCCCAGCGGGCGGCACCGGGTTCCTGGCCGGGTTCCTGGGCCTGGACGGGGGCGGCTGCAAGCAGAATCCAGGCCGCGAGCAGTCCGTGGATAGAGCCGCCCGAGCACCGAGAGCGGCGAGGCGCCGGGCCGGCATCTGGGCGCTGGCGGGATTGCCGACGTTGATCAGCGGGGCCTCCCCGCCCACCCTCGGCACGGTGGCGGTGTAGACCTGCTGCTGGATGAGCGCCATGACCAGGTCGCCGCGCGGGGCCATGCGGAGCACCTGGGGACTGAGGGCGGCCTGGCTTCCGGGTGGCGTGCGCCCGCAGATGCGCACGTGGTCCCGCTCGTCGGTGCCGTCCCAGCGGATCGAGACCAGCATGTCGCCCCGCTGGAAGTAGATGCGGTCGGCGCTCGGACCGGCGCCGCCGGCACCCTCGGCGAAGTGGGGGCCGCGGCGGCCGTCCACCGGTGCGATCAGCGTGGCCGCGCCGGGACCGTCCCCGTCGGCCACCCACACGATCTCGCCCGGTTGGGGCGCGCCGGAGCCGAACCCGCCGGCCGATTCCCGGAAGTCGCGCGCATAGCTGCGGAGCGCGACGAGGCGGTTGCCCGCGGGTGACCACGCCGGGGTGATGTAGACCGCGCCGCGCTCGGTCAGCCGCACCGGCGACCCGCGTCCGTCGGCGCGCACCTTGTGGAGGTGGCCCGCCTCGCCGTCCCAGGTGGCGTAGGCGATCCAGTCGCCTGCGGGAGACCACGCCGGATAGTGCTCGGAGTGGTCCGCTTCGGTGAGGCGGTTGGGATCGGTGCCGTCGGCGTTCGCGACCCAGAGGCGGTCGACCGCGGTGAAGGCGATGCGCGCACCGTCGGGGGAGGGGACCGCGTCGCGGATCTGGCGGACGGTGAAGGTCGGGGTGTCCTCGATGGGGTAGTCGAATTCGACGAGGGGGCCGAGTTCGAGGTCGTACTGGACGCGGAATGGGATCTCCTCCGCGCCGCCCTCGATCACGTCCAGCTTCCAGATCTTCCCGCCGTAGCTGGCGACGAGATGGCGCGAGTCGGGGGTGAAGGACATCCCGGGAAGCACATCGAGGGTGGCGCGCGACTCCTGGTCGTCGTGCTGGACGGGGTAGGCGAGCCAGCGCTCGTCGCCGGACTCGAGGTCGCGGATGCGCAGCCCCGTGTGGAAGTCGTGCCGGGTGCCGTAGACGAGCCAGCGCCCGTCGGGTGAGAGGGTGGGCCGGACTCCGGAGCCGTAGCGCGAGGTGCGGGTGTAGTTCTCGCCGGTCTCGCGGTCGTAGACGGCGAGCTGGTACTGGGGGAACTGGGCGTTGTAGGTCCAGTCGCTGGTGCGGCGGGCGTACCAGATGTAGCGCCCGCTGGGGTCGAAGGCGGCGCCGAGGGTCTTGAGGTTGTCGGGCTCGCCGATAAGCTGGACGCCCGATCCGCCGTCCACGTGATAGAGCGAGAGCTTGGGGAGTCCGCCGCCGCGGAAACCCCCCTTCGACGCGACGATGTAGTCGCCGTCCGGGGACCATTCGGGGGATTCGGTGCGGTTGCTCGCGCCTTTCGTGACCTGGGTGGTGTCCGAGCCGTCGAGCGACATGATCCAGACGTTCTGGCCGCCGCTCCGGTCCGAGGTGAAGACGATGCGGGTGCCGTCGGGCGAGAAGCGCGGCTGCGCGTCGAAGGCCATGCCGGAGGTGAGCTGCGTGGCGTCGCCGCCGGTGATGGGGACGGTGAAGAGGTTGCCGAGGTGGTCGAAGACGATGGTCCGGCCGTCGGGGCTCACGTCCAGGGAGATCCAAGACCCGACCGTCATGTCGATCGCGAGGGTGCGGTCGGGGGGGAGGGGGAGAGGGGACTTCGGGTCGTCTTCCGGATCCTGGGCGAGGGCGCCGGCGGGCAGCAGCAGGGCGCCGGCGAAGATGAGAATCCGCATCGTGGGTGCAACTCCTTGGCTGCGCGTTGTCTGGGGAAAGTGGACGGCGCGTGCGCGACGATGGGCAATATGCGGGTGTGGGTGGCCGTGCGGCCACATCGGTCATTCGGGAACGCCGATCGGAGGCGGGCGCGCAAACCCTGACGTAACGGCGGAGTCGTTCAAGATCGGATCTCCTTTTACTCCTTTAGCTTGCGGGATTGGCAAGCCCGATTCTCGCTGTTTGACTCCCGCCGATTCGTGAGCCTCAGCTGCGAGGCTTCCGGCGGGCGTCCAGTGCCTTCCGAAGCTGTCCCTCGTCGGCTCGCTGATAGCACTCAAGCACCGTCTTGGCGGTCTTCCAACCGCCCAACTCGCAGAGCACCTTGAGCGGCTGATCCATCAGGTCGGAAGCAAACTTCCGCCTCAACGAATGCCAGCCCCTCCCGCGCTTCGCTTCGAGCCCCGCCAGCGTCTGGGCTCTGTACCACCAAGTTCGCACCAACGACCGTCCCGCGCACTTCGCGGCATCCATCGGCGCGGGCAGCACCGGAGCGTCCTCATGCCCCGAACTCCTCTCCCGCGCCTCCTCAAGGACGGCCAGCGCCTCGACCGTCACCGGCGTCCGGTGCTCGTAGCCGGTCTTCTCGTGCTCCGCGCGCCACCGCACCACCCCGCCCTCGAAGTTGATGTCCGAGAACCGGAGTTGACGGATGGCCCCGATTCGGTGTCCCGTCTCGTGAGCGAGCACGAGCGCGACGCGGAAGCGCCAATCCACCTCTTGGGACACCCCGAGAAGCGCCTGGTACTCCTCCTCGGACAACACCACCCGCGTGGGGTTCTTCTCCGTGGGCGTC
>JAPPGM010000068.1 GCA_028874995.1 Gemmatimonadota bacterium
GCGGAGGCGGGGGGCGGGCGGGGGGCGGCGGTGGGGCGGGCGGGAGGCCCTGTGGCGGGGGACGAGGGGGGCGGAGAACCCGGGGGAGAGCCGATGGCGCGATTGGGGATGGGGACGGGGGATGGGGGGGACGCGCGTGTGGCTGATGAGTTGGGGGATCTGCTCTTTGCGGTCGTGAACCTCGCGCGCCTGACGGGGGTGGATCCGGCGGCGGCTCTGTCGCGGGCGACGGCCAAGTTCGAGCAGCGGTTCGCGGAGGTGCGGCGGTTGGCGAAGGAGCGGGGGCTGCCGATGCCGGGGACGCCGCTGGGGCCGCTGGACCGGCTGTGGGACGAGGTGAAGGAGCGGAGGGCGGACCGCCGAAAGCCCTGAACCGGCGAAGTCTACCGACGGTTCCTCCCCTTCGGATGGCCAAACTAGTCAGAAAACTAGCCAGAAAATCTGGCCAGATTGAGATTGGGGATATCTATTCTGACTAGAAAATCTGGTCAGAATCAGGCGGGGAGGAAGACGCGTCACTTGTCTTTCGCCCCGAAGAGGCACTCCGCGTTGTCCCTCAGCCAAATCGCGCTGCCGCCGCCCTTCCGTCATCCCTGCCGACTCGGCTCGCCGCTCTCGCCGCGCTCGATCTCGGGTTGCCGAACAAAAACCGAATTGCGGTGTATAAGGAAGTGACGGCAACCGATCACACCTGAGACCCGGAACGAGACCCCAATGTCCACCACCACCACCTCCATCTCCACAGCCCACCCGACCCCTACCACCCCTACCACCCCTACCCCACCCGAGCCCGACCCCGGCCACGATCTGCACTGCAGTACCGACCCCGGCACGAATCTCCCCTCCGACGATCCGCTCGGCGACCAGATCGCCGCGCTCTGTGCCCACATCGACGCCGCCACCTACCGGCTCCTCACCCTGCTGCGGATCTACGACGAGGAGGGACGCTGGCAGGGCTGCCGCTCCTGCGCCCACTGGCTCTCATGGCGCACCGGCATCTCGCTCGGGCCCGCCCGCGAGAAGGTCCGCGTGGCCCACCGCCTCCCTTCCCTGCCCCTCATCTCGGCCGCCCTGGCGAAGGGCGAAATCTCCTACTCCAAGGTGCGGGCCCTGACCCGCATCGCCACCGGAGACAACGAAGCCGAACTCCTCGCCTTCTCCCGCCACGGCACCACCGCCCACGTCGAGCGCATGGTCCGGGAGTGGCGCCGCCTCGACCGGGGTGACGACTGCCAAGCCGACCGGGCCGACCGGCGGGGACTCTCGCTGCACCTCGCCGACGACGGCAACTACGAGATCCGCGGCCGGCTCAGCCCGGAGGTGGGGGCCCTGCTGCTCAAGGCCCTCGAGGCTACCGAAGACAAGCTCTACCGCGAGCAGCGCGCCGCCGGAACCGAGCACGAGACTTCGGCCCCGCAGCGCCGCGCCGACGCCTTCGGCCTCTGGCTGGAAGAACGCCTCCAGCCCCGGGTGCAGCTGGTCGTGCACTCCTTCGAGGCGGAGGAGTCCAACGCGGCCGTGTCCCCGACCGACGCAGTGCTGTCCCCAGCCGACGCGGACGGGTCCCTGGCCGACGCGGCGAAGCTCCCGGTCAATCCCCCCATCGCGGAGTCCGCGTGCGTTTCAGCTGAAACGTCTTCCACGGTCATGGAAGCGCCCTCCCTGGTCACGGAAGAGGGCTCGCGCGTTTCAGCTGAAACGTCTTCGCGGCTCTGCTGCGACGCGGAGGTCGTGCCCATCGCGCGGGGAGCCGACGGCTCGGTGCTCGATGTCGGACGGCGGCGCCGGACCGTGGGCTGGCGGCTGCGCAAGGCGCTCGATGCGCGCGACGGCGGGTGCCGCTTCCCCGGATGCGGGTCGCGCTTGCGCACCCACGCGCATCATATCACCCACTGGGCACAGGGCGGAGAGACGGCCATGGACAACCTGGTGCTGCTCTGCCCCTTCCATCACCGCGCGGTTCACGAAGGCGGCTGGCGGGTGGAGATGGACGAGCGCGGCGTGCCGAACTTCTTCAACCCCCAAGGCGTGCGCATGCCCGTGGTCCCCGTGGTCCCCGGCATCTGTGATCTGCTGCCCGGGAATGTCTCGGCGGAAGCGCCGGCAGGCGCCCTGGCGGACGCTCCGGGACCCGCTCCGGGGGTACCCCTGGCGGACGCCTCGGCACCTGGCTCACCGGACTTCGGCCTCGCCCGCTGGCACGGCCGGCGCGGTATCGGCCCCTGGACCGGAACCCCGCGATGGTTCGGCGAACGCATCGACTGGGGCTTGGCGATGGTGTGCCTCTGGGGGGATGGAGATGGTCGCGGCGTCAACGACCGGGCCGCGTCGGCTTAGCTGAGCTGGTGCAAGATCATGCTGCACGTGGACCCGAATCGGAGTGCTCGGCGGAGCGACGCGGCGGATCAGTACCCGGCCGCCTTGTCGACCAGGTTGCGCAGGGGCTCCCCGCGGAGGAAGCGGCCGATGTTGTCGGTGATGAGGTCGGTCTCGCGCCCCCAGAAGCGCCGGGTGGTGGCGGAGACGTGGGGCGTCATGAGGACCGCGGGGTGCGCGTAGAAGGGGTGGCCGGGGGGGAGGGGTTCGGTCTGGAAGACGTCGAGGCCGGCGCCGCGCAGGAGACCCGAGTCGAGGGCGTCGAGGAGTGCGGTTTCGTCGACCAGCCGCCCGCGCGCGACGTTGATGAGGACGGAACCCGGCTTCATGGCGAAGAGGCGCCCGCGCGTCATCAGCCCCCGGGTCAGCGGCGTTTCCGGCACGGCGAGCACCAGGAAGTCGGCCTCCGCAATCACCCGGTCGAGGCCAGCCGACCCGGCCACCACCTCGGCTGCTCGCGCCGCCATCGCATCACCCTCCGCCCCCACCGCCCCGGCCCCCACCAACCGCCTCCTCCCCACCAGCCGCCCGCCCCCCACCCCACCCCGCCGCCGCACCGCCACCACCCTGCCCCCCAGCGCGGCCACCCTGGCGGCCACCGCCCTCCCTATCCCCCCGTACCCCACAATCCCCACCGTCGAGCCGCCCAGTTCGGTGACGGGCGCGTCCGCGGCCCAGTATTCCGGGGCGCTCCACCGCCCCTCCCGCTGCGCCCTCACCGCCACGTCGAGGCCGCGGGCGAAGTGGAGCATCATGCCCAGCGCGGTTTCGGCCATCGGCGCCGCGTGGATCCCGGCCGAGTTGGTGAAGAGAACGTCCCGTTCGAGCATCTCGGCGCCCAGCGACGACCCCACACCCGCAGCGCCCGAATGCACCCACTCCAGCCCCGGCGCCGAGGTCAGCACCTCCGGCGGGATACCGTAGCCCATGTAGACGCGCGCGTCGGCCACCGCTTCGAGGAGCTCGGGCGGGGCGCGCTGGACGCCGTCGCCGGAGCCGTCGGCGGGAGTCTCCATGAAGCGGACGGTCCAGTCGGCGGGGACGGCCGCCAGGATGGCCGCGCGGGAGCGGTCGGGGAGTGCCCAGATGGGGCGCCGGTCCATGAGGTCGATGACGAGGGTGGCCATCGTGGGGGATTGTCAGCGGGCGCGATGACTCACGGCGACAGCCGGTTGATCAGCCGCGGGAAGGGGACCAGTTCGCGGATGTGGGACCGTCCGGTGATCCATCCGACCGTCCGCTCCAGGCCGAGGCCGAATCCGGAGTGCGGAAAGGTCCCGTAGCGCCGCAGGTCGAGGTACCAGTCGTATGCCTCCTCCGGCAGTTTCTCCTCGCGGATCCGGGCCAGCAGCCGGTCCACGTCGTCCTCGCGCTGGCTGCCGCCGATGATCTCGCCGTAGCCCTCCGGCGCGAGCAGGTCGTTGCAGAGCACGGTGCGCGGGTCGGCCGGGTTCTCCTTCATGTAGAAGGCCTTCGCGCCCTTGGGGTAGTTGTAGACGAAGACGGGCCGGTCGAACCAGCCCGAGATCGTGGTCTCCTCGACGACGCCCAGGTCGCGTCCCCATTCGAAGGGGTGGCCCTCGTCGTTGAGCCGCTCGGCCGCCTCGGTGTAGCTGACGCGGGGGAAGGGCGGCTTCACCGCTTCCATGGGGGCCAGGTCGCGCTCGAGGAGCTCCAGTTCGGGACCGCAACGCTCCAGCGCCCGCGCCACGATGGAGCAGACGAAATCCTCCTGCAGGTCCATGTTGTCGTTCGAATCGGCGAAGGCCACCTCGGGCTCGATCATCCAGAACTCGGTCAGGTGGCGGCGCGTCTTGGACTTTTCGGCGCGGAAGGTCGGCCCGAAGCAGTAGACCTTGCGGAAGGCCGGGCAGGCGCACTCGGCGTAGAGCTGGCCGGTCTGGGCCAGGAACGCCCGCTCGCCGAAGTAGTCGGTCTCGAAGAGGGTGCCCGCGGACTCGCCGATCGACCCGGTCAGGATGGGGGTGTCGATGCGCACGAAATCGCGCTCGTAGAAGAAGTCGTGGATCGCCTGCTCCACCTCGGCGCGGACGCGCAGGCCCGCGCGCTGCTTCCGCGAACGCAGCCACAGATGACGGTGGTCCAGCAGGAACTCGACGCCGTGCTCCTTGGGCTGGATGGGGAACTCCTCGCTGGCGCCGATCAGCTCGACGGCCGACACGGTCAGTTCGTGGCCGCCGGGGGCGCGGGCGTCGGGGCGGACGACGCCGGTCAGCGCGATGCACGCCTCCTGCGTGAGCGAGGTGGCGAGCTCCCAGACTTCGGCGGCAACCTGCGACTTGACGACCACGCCCTGGACCGTGCCGGTGCCGTCGCGCACCACCAGGAAGGCGACGCGCGCGTGGACGCGGACGGCGGCGATCCAGCCGCTGATCGTGACGGTCTCGTCGGCGTGATCGGGAAGGTTTCGGACCAGGTGGGACATGGGTTGGCGGGCGATGCCCGGGGGGGGCGGGCGCGGGTGCGTGGTGCAGGGACCGCTAATGATCGCCCGGTTCGGCGAGTGCGACAACTCGGGGAGCGAGGCGCCGCAGGCCATGCGCCGCGCGATGGTCATCTCCAGTTGTCAATCTGTAAACTGCGGTTTACATGCGGAGGCCCTCCAGCCTGCCTCGCGGATTCGTCGCGCCAGGCTACCGCTCCCAGCTCTCCCGGGCGGGGATCCCGCGACTATGAAGTAGCCGGAAACGTACGGCGGTAGTGTCTCGCTTCGGTCACCGGGCAGGTAGCAAATCAGGCGCTCACCCCACCCCGAACAGCTTCAGCCTGTCCCCGTACCGGCGTTCGAGCACCAGCCGGACCAGCGCGTTCTCCTCGCGGGCCAATTCGGGATCACGGTCCACGAGCGCCCGCGCCCGCTCGCGCGCCGGGCCCACCAGGTCACCATGCACCAGGATGTCTGCAAAAAGCAGCCCCGTGCCGTGTCCGTGCTGCTCGGCGCCGAAGAAGTCGCCTTGGCCGCGAATCCTCAGGTCCGCCGCCGCGATTTCGAAGCCGTCGTCGGTCCGGGCGAAGACCTCCAGGCGTTCACGCGTTGCCGTACCTTCCCCCCCCTCCCCCACCCCCCCCGGAATCACCACGCAGAGCCCGCCCCTGTCCCCCCGCCCCACCCTGCCCCGCAGCTGGTGCAGCTGCGACAGCCCGAAGCGCTCCGCGTTCTCGATCACCATGACCGTCGCGCCCGCCACGTCGATCCCCACCTCGATCACCGTCGTTGCGACCAGCACCTGGATCCCGCTCTCCAGGAACTCGCGCATGATCCGGTCCTTCTCGTCGGCGGGCATGCGCCCGTGCAGCAACGCGACCTCGCGTCCGGCGAACTCGTCGCTCCGCAGCCGCTCGTATTCGGTCTCGGCCGCGCGCAACTCGGCCTTCTCCGACTCCTCGATGACCGGGTAGACGACGTACGCCTGCTCGCCCCGGTCGAGCCGGCGCCCCACCTCCTGGAACACCTCGGCGCGCTTCTCCGGGCCGGCCAGGCGGGTCACCACCGGGCGCCGGCCGGCCGGCAGTTCGTCGATCACGCTGATGTCGAGGTCGCCGTGGAGCGCCATGGCCAGCGAGCGCGGAATCGGCGTGGCGGACATGACGAGCACGTCGGGCGCCGGGTCTCGTTCGGCCAGGGCCAGGCGCTGGCGGACACCGAAGCGGTGCTGCTCGTCGACCACGACCAGACCGAGCGCGTCGAACTCCACCCCCTCCTGGATGAGGGCGTGGGTGCCGATCACCACCCGGGCTTCGCCGCCGCCCACCCTGGCCCGCGCATCCTCGCGCCGCCGCCCCGTGGCCGACCCGGTCAGGAGCTCCACCCCGCAGGGCAACCTGGCCAGGAACCCGCGAATGCGCGCGGCGTGCTGCTCGGCGAGGATCTCGGTAGGCGCCATCAGCGCGGCCTGGTGGCCCCCCTCCACCGCCAGCAGCATGGCGAAGAGCGCCACCAGCGTCTTCCCGCAACCGACATCGCCCTGCAGCATCCGGTTCATGCGGTGGGGCGAGGCCATGTCGGCGTAGATCTCGCGCAGCACGCGCACCTGGGCGCCGGTCAGGGTGAACGGGAGGCCGTCGTGGAGCGGGCGGATGAGGTTGTTGGTGCGCTGGAAGGCGATTCCGGGACGCGCCCGGGTGGCGTGGTAGCGGACCCGCGCCTGCAGAAGTTGCAGGTAGAAGAGCTCGTCGTAGGCGAGGCGGCGTCTGGCCGCGTCGACACGGTCGAGGGAGGGGGGGCGGTGGAGGGTGGCGAGGGCGGCGGGGAGGTCCGGGAGGCCGAGGGCGCGGCGGGCGGCGGGCGTGAGGTGGTCCTCGTCGCGGACGTGCTTGAGCAGCTGCTCCAGGTTGAGCGAGATGACGCGCCGGAAGATCCACTGGGGGACCTCTTCGGATGCTGGATAGGTGACGAAGATGGTGCCGGACGGGGTGGGGGCGGGGGGCGGGATGGTTGTAGGGGTGGAGGATATGGATGTATGGGTGCCGGCGGTGGCGGGGTCGTTGCGGGGAGTCGGGGCGCGCGCCAGCACCGCGTGCTCCCGGGGCTGGATCTGGCGGCCGTGAAAGAACTTGACCGGACCGGTCACCAGAATCCGGTCGCCCACCTGCAAGGTGCGATTCAGCCACGGCTGACCCGGCCAGGCACAGGTCATGATGCCGGTGTCGTCCTGCAGCACCGCCTGGAAGATGCGCAGACCCGAGCGCGTGGGGACGATCCCCTTGTTCTTCACCGTGCCCACGGCGGTGACGTCCATGCCTACCTCGACCCGGGCCAGGGGGGTGATTGTCGACGCGTCGTCGTAGCGCCTGGGGACGTGGTAGAGGAGGTCGCGGGCGCAGACGATCCCCATCCGCTTCAACGCCTCCGCGCGCCGGGGCCCGACGCCCTTGAGGAACTGGACGGGCTTGTCGAGCTGGGTGAGGCTCATGGTGCCGCCAGGAGTGCCCGGACGAAATCGTGCGGATCGAAGGACTCGAGGTCCTCCAGGCCCTCGCCGACACCGACCAGCCGCACCGGGATCCCCAGCTCCTCCCGCAGCGCCACCACGATGCCGCCCCGTGCGGTCGAATCCATCTTGGCGAGCACGATCCCGGTGACGGTCACGAACTTCGAGAACTCCCGCGCCTGCACCAGGCCGTTCTGGCCCACCGTCGCGTCGAGGACCAGGAGGGTCTCGTGGGGGGCGCCGTCGTGCCGGCGGCGGATCACCCGCTCGACCTTGGCGAGCTGCTTCATGAGGTCACCGTGGGTGTGAAGGCGGCCGGCCGTGTCGACGAGCACCACGTCGGTTCCGCGGGCGGTGGCCGCGCCGAGGGCGTCGTACGCCACCGCGGCCGGATCCCCGCCCGGCCTGCCCCGCACGAAACCGGCCCCCGCCCGCTGCGTCCAGCGTTCGAGCTGTTCGATGGCGCCCGCGCGGTAGGTGTCGGCCGCGGCCACGATCACGCTCCTCCCCTCCCGCGCCAGACGGTGCGCGATCTTGCCCACCGTTGTGGTCTTCCCCACCCCGTTGACGCCCACCACCAAGTATACGGTCGGCGGTGTGGCGGCCACCGCGAGTCCCCCTTCGGCGTCTCCCTCGAAGACCGCCCGGATCGACTCGGCCAGCACCCGGCGCAGCCCTTCCCCATCCCCCACCCCACCCCGGCGCGCCTCCTCCTCGACCGCCTCCACGAAGCGCATGCTCGCCCCGACCCCGAAGTCGGCCGCGATGAGGCGCTCCTCAAGATCTTCGAGCGCGTCGGCGTCGATTGCGGCGACGGTACGCGGGATCACCCGGGCGAGCGCTCTCCGCCAGAGGCCGGGGCGGCCGCCTTTCACCGAAGTCCGGCCCGCCGTCGTCCCACCCATTCGCAACAGAGCGCCGCCAGAATGACGAGGTAGAGCGGCGTCCAGGTGCGTAGCGGCCGCCCGCCCGCGAACGAGGCCCCGCCCGCGGCCGCACGCACGGTCAGATCCGCCGGATCGACGGCCCGGTGCAGCATGTCGCCGCTGAAGGACGTCACCTCGAAGTCGCCGCCGGTGGTGTCGGAGGCGGCCACCGTGTAGGCATACCGGCCGGGGGGCAGCGGGGGGCTGGTGAAGTGGCCGGCGGCGGGAACCGCCACAGCCGAGTCCAGAACGGCCCGTCCGGCCGAGTCGGTGACCGTGAGCATCACCTCCTCGCCCTCGTAGCCGCCGCCCCGCCAGCGCAGCGGCACCGCTCGGGGCAGCACGGCTCCGGCGGGGCGCACGCCCGGGCCTGCGCCGAGCGGCTCGTCGGCCATGAGCCAGCCGCCGACGGCGGCCCACAGGCGGCGGTAGTGTTCGCGGGGATCGCCGTCCCGGAAGGCCCAGCGCCAGAAGCCGCGGGCCAGCACGACCGCCGCCCGGCGACGCCCGTCCTGGCGGAGCACGAGCGCCGACTCGGGATCTCCAGAGCCACCCAGCAGCACGTGCAGCGCCGATCCGCCACCCTCGTCCACCAGGGGCAGGACGCCGGTCAGCGGCGGCAGCGCGCCGGACGCGAACCGTCCCGCCTCACCGGCGATGGGAGAGGGTGGGGGCTCGTCGAGGTACCACTCGCCGGCGAGCGGGCCGCCGGTGGCCACGCCCGCCATCGCAGCGCCGGCGCCGTCACGGGGGAAGAGCAGGAGCCTGCGGGTGCGCGCGGTGGCCGGTTCGAGCAACTCCACGGCCGCGCCGTCCACCCCCATGGCCACGACGATTCCGGCCCTCCGCAACAGACGCGCCACTGCGTCGCCGGCCATCGCCGCGGCGCCCCCGCCGACCGGAACGTCCATCGGTTGAAAGCGGTCGGGTCCGGTCCGGAGAAGGCCGCGCACGGGCAGTCCCGTGACCTGGCTCAGGACGGGGAGCAGGAAGCGCGGCTCCCAGTCCGGGGCGAAGGAGACGAGCAGCACCCCGGTCTCCTCCGGGTCGATCTCCACGATCGCGGCCCGCTCGTCGTCCAGCGGGAAGGCGTCCGCGTGGTCGATGCGGGCCGTGACCCTGTGCGCCCCTGTGCCGAGCGCGGCAGCGGCGCCGAGGTCGAAGCTCGCGGTGGCGATACCGTCCCCGGGCGCCGCGATGCGCAGGGCCGCGTGGGGACGGCCGTCGACCGCGATGGTCACGGTCACCGAATCGGTGGTCGCGGTGCCCTCCAGCTCCACGGATCCGCGCACGTTCTCGCCGCGCTCCGCGGAGGCCGGGAGGACCAGGCGGGCGAGCGCGAGGTTGGCGGCGGCGGCGGGCAGCGAGTCGACCCCGAGGCTGACGCCCAGACGGCGCGCGACGGTGGTGGCCGCGACGGGGTCCCCCACGCGGCGATCGGTGACCAGAGTGATTTCACGCGCACCGGCCTCGGCCGCGACACGCACCGCGTCCGCCACCACCGATTCCGCCCCATCCGGCACGACGCCTCCCAGTGCGCCGGGATCCCGGGCGGTCGTCGCCGCGCCGGCCACGAGAATCCGCGCGCCGTCTTCCGCCAGTGCCCGGGCGCGCCCCACCGCCGTCTCCCAGAGGCGGGTTCCGTGCGCGGTCCCGGCCGACATGGAAGCGCTCGCATCCAGGATCACGAACCGCGCCGGGGGGGCGCCGCCCGGCGTGGACGGAATCATCGGGTTCCAGATGATCGCCGCCACTCCGGCCACGATCGCCACGCGGGCCGCCAGCAGGAGGGGGCGGCTCCGCACCGTGAACTCCCGCTGCAGGTAGACCCAGCCGCAGAAGCCTCCGGCCGCGAGGAAGAGGAGCAGCGCGGGTGCCAGCGACATGGATCGTCGGGAACTCGGAGGAAGGGGTGGCTCGGTTGCCGGTCCGCGCGGGCGGCCGGTTGGGTCAGCGACCTCCGCCGTCCGGGCCGGGGGCCGCCTGCTGCACCCGGAATGTCTCGGGACCGATGAGGCTGAGCAACAGCTTCATGCGCTCGTCGCGCTCCCGCCGCCACCGTTCCCGGTCGGGGGCGGGGACGGCCTCGCCGGTGGGCACGTCGACCGTGAGCGGATCGATCGGCCGTCCGTTCCGGTGCATCTCGTAGTGGAGGTGGGGACCGGTCGCCAGGCCCGTCATCCCCACGTATCCGATGACCTGGCCCTGCGCGACGCTCGATCCCACCGCGGTCCCGGCGGCCCATCCCCTGAGGTGGGCGTAGCGGGTCAGGTAGCCGTTGGCGTGGCGCACGTCGATGAACCGCCCGTAGCTGCGGCCCACCTCCCTGCGGACGACCACGCCCTTGCCGGTGACCTCGACCGGAGACCCGGAAGCGGCCGCGTAGTCCACCCCCCGGTGGGCACGCCAGGTGCGCAGGATGGGGTGGAAGCGCCGGTTGGTGAAGCGCGACGAGATGTAGGCCAGACGCAGCGGCTTCTTGAGGAACGCGCGGCGGACGGACTGTCCCTCCAGGTCGTACCAGTCGCCGAACTCCTCGCCTTCCGGCCTGAACCAGACGGCGTGCAGCGAGCGCCCCTGGTTGACCAGTTCGGCCGCAAGGAGCCGGCCGGTGCGCATGCTGCCGTCGGGCCGCCTTTCCCGCTCGAAGGCGAACCGGAAGGAGTCGCCCACCCTCAACTGGCGGGAAAAGTCGATCTGCCACTGAAAGACACGGTCCAGACGGGCCACGAAACGGTCCCGGTCCGCCGACGGCACCGACCGGAGCTCGGCCAGGCCCACCACCGCGGACCAGAGGCTGCTCCGGATCTCCCCCGCGGCCAGGATCGTGTCGGTCGTGGTCGTGACGGTGACCGTGGAGGACCGCCAGCCGGTGCCGGCGCGTTCAAGGTGTACGGTACGGTCCCGGTCCAGGTCGACTTCGACCCGGACGACGCGTTCGGCGTCACCGAGCCGGCGGATGCGGACCTCAGTGCCGGCGTGCATGCGCCTCGGATTGGCCTGTTCGCCGAAAGCGAGGAGCAGATTGTGATGCTCCGTGGGCTCCAGCCCCGCGGCCCACAGGATCTGCCCGAAGGTGGCTCCCGCCGCGATTTCGCGCACCTCGATCCGTTCCGGAGAGCGGGCATGCACCGCGTCCAGGACACCCGCCTCCGGGGTCCTTTCGCACCCTGCCGCGCTCAGGACGGCCGCGAGCACGGCGGCCGCCCGCGCCGCGGAAGGGCACCCGCCCCGCCGCCACCCGTCGCACGCCGACTCCCGGTGCAGTCGTTCCGTCAGGCTTCCAGCCTCTTGATGAATGTGGGCAGCTCGAGCTCCCTGGAGTC
The DNA here is from genome assembly GCA_028874995.1 of Gemmatimonadota bacterium. GTDB lineage: Bacteria > Gemmatimonadota > Gemmatimonadetes > Longimicrobiales > Gaopeijiaceae > Bin94. The sequence goes on from JAPPGM010000068.1 coordinate 11,581, forward strand.
CATGACGTCCGAGTGGCCCCGGTATCCGCTCCCCAGCGACGGGCGCGCAACCGAGCCTCCCATCGGACGCGAGGAACGAGCTCTGTCCGCGTGCCCCCGTCCGGCACCCATGCCCGTCCGGCTGTCGGCGGTGGCCCGGGGGGTCTCCATCTTCGACCCGTGGAAGGGCTGCTGTGTTGGCGCGCCCGCTCCGAACTGCCGCTGGCCGCCACCCGTGTCGCGCCGCACGATCGCCGGCGGTTGCACCGGGTCGACCCGGCCTCCGCCCACCGCGCGCAGCCCGGCCTGCTGGTGCCTGGCCGCGCCGAACACGGGCTGGATGACCTGCTGTTCCTCCTCTTCCTGGACCTCCTCGAATCCGGTGGCGATGAGGGTGACCCTGAGTTCTCCGTCCATGGACGAATCGTGCACGGCGCCGAAGATGATCTCGGCCTCCTCGCCCACCTCGTCCTGGATCATGGTCGAAATCCCCGTCACCTCGTCGATGGTGAGGTCGGATCCGCCGGTGATGTTGATCAGCACGCCCTGCGCGCCCCGGATCGACACGTTGTCAAGGAGCGGTGACGTGACGGCGTCGCGGGCCGCCGTGAGCGCGCGGTTCTCACCGCGTCCGACCCCCGTGCCCATGAGTGCGGCGCCGCACGAGGACATGATCGTGCGCACGTCCGCGAAGTCGACGTTGACCTCGCCGCTGACCCGGATCAGGTCGCTGATCCCCTGGGTCGCGTGGAGGAGCACCTCGTCGGCCTTCTTGAGGGCGTCCTGAAAGGAGGTCCCCTTGCCGACGACCGAGAGGAGGTGCTCGTTCGGCACCACGATCATGGTGTCGACGGTGCGGGCCAGCTCCTCGAGGCCCTGCTCGGCCTGGCGCAGCCGCTTCTTGCCCTCGAAACGGAAGGGACGCGTGACCACCGCGATCACGAGCGCGCCCAGTTCCATGGCCATCTCGCCGATGACCGGGGCGGCGCCCGTTCCCGTGCCTCCGCCCATGCCGGCCGCGATGAAGACCAGGTCGGTCCCCTCCAGCGCGCCGCGCACCTCGTCGGCGTCTTCGGAGATGGCCTGGCGGCCGATTCCCGGCCGGGCTCCGGCGCCGAGACCCTGGGTGAGCCGCTTGCCGAGCTGGATCGTGGTCGGCGCCTTCGACGCCGCGAGCGCCTGGGCGTCGGTGTTGGCCGAGATGAATTCGACGCCTTCCAGCTTCTCGTCGATCATCCGGTTGACGGCGTTGCCGCCGGCCCCTCCCACACCGATGACGCGCATCAGGGCCCGGTTTCTCGGGGATTCGTCGAGTTCGAAAATCATGATCTCATCTCCTTGTGCTGGGACTCGGGTCCCGTGATGTGTCTTGCAGTCTCGTCCGTGTGCGAAATCAGAAGAACTCCTTGAGCCAGGCACCCATCCTGGTGACCATTCCCGAGGCCACCGTGGACACCCCGCCGCCCGTATCCATGAAGTAGTCGGCCCCGTGGAGGGCCAGCCCCGCCGCCGTGGCGAATCCTGGCCCCGTGACCGCGTCCATCAGTCCCGAAAGACCATCTCCCGGGACCCCGATCCGCACCGGCGCCTGTAGCGTGCGCTTGGCCACGGCGAGGATCCCCGGCGTCACCGCCACCCCTCCCGTGATCACGACGCCCGCGCCCAGGGAGCCCTGCGGAAGAATGTCCTGGATTCTGCGGTCGATCCGGCGGAACATGTTCTGCAGGCGCTCCTCGATGAGCTCCGCCACCGTGCCGCGCGTGACCTCGCGGCGGTTTCCGTTCGTGCGCGGAATCCGTACGACCTCGTTCGGGTCGACGACCCGGGCATGCGCGGCGCCGTACAGCTCCTTGATCCGGCGCGCCTCGGCAAAGGGGACCGAGAGTCCCCGAATCAGGTCGCTGGTGATCGCGTTTCCTCCGAACGGCAAAACCTCGAGGTGCCGGATCCTTCCTTCGTAGTGAATGGAAAGACCCGTGGTGGCGCCGCCCATGTCCAGCATGGCCACGCCCAGTTCACGCTCGTCCTCGGCCAGCACCGCGCGCGACGTGGCGATCGGCTCGAGCACCGCGTCCTGGACCCGGTACGCCGCCTTCTCGACCGCGCGCACGATGTTTCCGACCACCGCCGAACAGCCCGTCACCAGGTAGAGTTCCGTCTCCAGGCGCGTGCCCGACATCCCGACCGGGTCCTTGATGCCGCCCTGGTTGTCGACGACGTAGTGCTGCGGAATGGCGTGCAGCAGCTCCCGGTCCCTGACCACGGGCACCGCCCGCGCCACCGCGTGCACCCGCTTCACGTCGCTGGGCGCGATTTCGCGCGCGGCCACCGCCACCACGCCCACCGACCGATTGGAGTCGACGTGTTCGCCCGACACGCCGACGTAGACGCGGTCGATGCGCATTCCGGCCATAAGCTCGGCCTCCTGGAGCGCTCGGCGGACGGTGTCGGTAGCCGCCTCCAGATCGGTCACCTGGTCCCGGCGCACACCGTCGGTCGGCGTACTCGCCACGCCCAGCACCCGCACCTCCGGGCGGTGGAAGTCCCGCACGCACTCCCCGATCACGGCCCGGGTGCAGGTGGACCCGATGTCGAGGCCGGTCACCAGAATCGATTTCATCCCCCCGCTCCCCTCTCGGCGGCGAACGCCGCTACGGTTCTCACGACCACCTGGTCCGCGAAGCGCAGGTCGACCTCCCGCAGACTCCTGTCCCTGATTCTGGCGTGGGCGTCGCTGATGGCGATCACCGCCTCGCGCAGCCGGCGCTGCGAGATGGGCGGGCGGTACCGGACCCTGAGCCCCGAGTCGCCGAGCAGCAGCGACGCCTCCCCGTCTTCCAGGCGGGCTTCGGACAGGACGGCGAAGACCTCGGGCACCGCGTCGGCCACATGCGCCACGTCGCGAGCCAGAATCCGCATGCCCCACGACACCGACGCCAGCGAACCGACCACGCTCAGGACGGGCAGGTCGAGTATGGGGTCTGTGGGGTCCAGGGGGAGCACGTTGGCATTCCGGTCGACCGCCACGACCAACGGCGACGCGACCAGTCCCACCGGGGCGGCTTCCTCGATCCTGATCACGAGCGTCGAGGGCAGCGTACGCTCGACCTCCGCCGACTTCACCAGCGGATGATCCTCGAGATGGGCCACCATGTGCGACCTGTCCGCCCACACGGAGATCGCGCCGGTCACGCCCGCCAGGGCCCGCACCTGATCCTGCATGAGGTAGGCGTTCCCCTCCACCTCGACCCGGTCGACCCGGAAGACCGGGAGCCGCTTGCCCAGCGCAAGGCCGCCCCACACCAGGAATACCGCGGCGCCCGCCGCCACGGCCACCCCGGCCATCCGCCGCCCGAGCCTCCGCGCGGCTGAGCGCCTCGCCGCCCGACGGCGCGAATCGAGCGGGTGCGGGGGCAGATCGCGACGCGGTGCGGGCGGGCGGAACCAGCGCCTTCGCGGAGCACTCGAGCGGGGCGACGCGACGTCCTGCCACATGGTCATGCGGCCTCCTCCCCGCTCGCATCCCGCTCCTCCAGGCGTTTCAGGATGTCCCGTCCCGCGCACTCGATCGAACCCGCCCCCATGACCAGGCACACGTCGCCGGGGGACAGCTCTCCGCTGACCGCGTCCGCGAGCGTGGCGAGCTCCGCGTGGTAGGTCACCCGTCCCGGGGGGCCCGCCACCGCACCCGCCACCAATTGGCCGGTCACGCCCGGGAGCGGGATCTCGCGCGCGGGGTACACGTCGGTTACCCACACGACGTCCGCCGCTCCGAGCGCTTCGCCGAACTCGCGGTGGAAGTCGCGGGTGCGGGTGAAGAGGTGGGGCTGGAACACCGCGACCAGACGCCGCGGGTTCGCCCGGCGCGCCGCCGCCAGCGTGGCCGCGATCTCGGTGGGGTGGTGCGCGTAGTCGTCGATGACCTTGACCCCGGCCGCGCACCCCAGGAACTCGTAGCGGCGGCAGACGCCCCGGTAGGCGGCCAGTCCGCCGCGGATATCCTCCCACCCCACCCCGAACGAGCGCCCCACTCCGGCCGCGGCCAGGGCATTCAGCACGTTGTGGCTTCCCGGCCCCCGCACGCTCACCTCGGTGGCGCGGGCACCGTTCTCGCTGAGCGTGAAGGTGCTGCCCCGCGTGTGCACGTTGATGCGGGTCGCGCGCAGTTCGGCCCCGGCGCCGATCCCGTAGCTGCGCGTTCGCCGCCCGGCCTCGACCCCGAGGCGCGCCGCGCCGGGATCGTCGCCGCAGACCCAGAGCGTTCCGCTGTCGTCGAGGCGGTCCAGAAAACCGGAATAGGCCGCCCGGACGCCGTTCAGGTCACCGTAGATGTCCAGGTGGTCCGCCTCGACGTTGGTGACGACCGCCACCTCGGGCGAGAGTTCGTGGAACGAGCGGTCGTACTCGTCCGCCTCCACCACGAAGACAGCCGGGCCGCCCGGCCGCAGGTTGCCGCCCCACCCCGCGACCTCGCCGCCGACCACGCCCGTGGGGTCGAGGCCCGCGTGCTCCAGGACGTGGGTCGCCATGGCGGTGGTCGTGGTCTTGCCGTGCGTTCCGGCGACGCCCGCCACGCGCCCCGCGCCCACCCACTGGCCGAGAGCGCGCGCCCGCTTGATGACGGGGATGCCACGCGCCCGGGCCGCGGCCAGTTCGGGGTGGCCGGGGGGGACCGCCGAGGTCGCGACGACCGCCACGGCAGACTCCACGTGGGCGGGATCGTGGCCCCGGTTGAACATCAGGCCGAGGCGCGCGAGACGTTCGGCCGCGCGGCCCGGCTCGAGGTCGCAGCCGGAGACGCTTCCCCCGGCCCGGAGCACCATCTCGGCGAGCGGCGCCATCCCGGCCCCGCCCACTCCCACGAAGTGCACGACGCCCTCGGCCGCGAGCGAACGGAAGTCGGTGGCCGCGCTCATGACGCGGCTCCCGCGGGCCCGGGTCGGAGCAGCGTGGCGATGGCGGCCGCGACTTCGCCGGCGGCGTCAGGGCGGGCCCGCTTCCGGGCTGCCTCCGACATGATGGCGAGGAGGCCGGGGGTGTCGAAGAGGCGCCTGACCTCGCTCCACAGGCGCTCGCCCCTCAGATCGGCGCCGGAGATGTCCCTTTCGGGGAGGTGGATCGCGGTCCCGGCCGCCTCGAGGGAGCGGGCGTTGGCGCTCTGATGGTCGCCGGCGGCCACCGGCAGCGGCACCAGGATGGCGGGAAGACCCCACGCCAGGAACTCGGAGGTGGCCATGGCGCCTGCCCGCGAAACGACCAGGTCGGCCCCGGCCAGGGCCTGGTACATGCGGTCGCCCTCCAGGTACGGCACGATCTCGAAGCGTTGGCGGGGCACCCCGGCCAGCGCCGCCTCCGCGGCCTCGTAGTGGGTGCGCCCGGTCACCCATAAGACGAATTCATCATCGATCGGCATTTCGTCTTGCAGTATCTCGATCGTTGCCTGATTCATCTTATGCGCGCCCTGGCTCCCTCCCACGACGAGCACCAGGCGTCCCTCGACGGGCAGGCCCAGCGCCCGGCGTGCGGCGTCGCGTCCGCGCTGTGCGGGGGGCGGCAGGGGGCGGATGGGGTTGCCGGAGTGCAGCACACGCTCACGGGCGCGGTCCGGAAGTGCACGTGCCGCCTCCGGATACGCCAGGTGGATCTGCCGCGCCCAACGCGACAGGAGACGGGTGGTCTTGCCGGGGTACCGGTTCTGCTCCTGCAGCACCAGCGGAAGTCCGAGCAGCCTGCCCGCGATCCCCGCCGGAGCGCACACGTAGCCTCCGGTCAGGACCACCGCCGACGCGCCGCGCTGCCGAAAGTCGGGGACAAGGCGCGCTACCGCGCGTGCCAGGAGCCAGAGGGCTCGAATGTTGCCGGTGACGGCCCTGAAGAGACCGGAAAGCCTCCGCGGTCCGCTGCCGGTCCGCCTCATCGAACCGAGAGGATTCTGCAGCCCCGCCACCGGGAGCAGCCGGTAGGGATAGTCCAGCCCCGGCAACTCGGCGGCCTCGATGCGTCCCTCGGTGCCCACGAAGTAGGGCCGTACCTCGGGCATCACGCCGGTGAGCGCCTCGGCGATGTTTCGGGCCGGGTGAAAGTGGCCCGCGGTGCCGCCTCCGGAGAAGACCACCATCATGCCTCTCCTCCCTGGGCCTCCCGCGCCACGGCCAGCAGGATTCCGATGGCGGCGAGCATCGCCACCAGGTTTGTGCGGCCGAAGGAGATGAACGGGAGCGAGAGTCCCGTCGCGGGAAAGACCCCCAGGCCCACGCCGACGTGGAGGAAGGCCTGGAGGCCGATCAGCGAGACGATGCCGACCGCGAGCAGCTGGCAGAAGAGGTTTCGCGCCTGGCGCGCGACCCGGAAGCCGAGGACGATCAGCGCCAGGAAGCAGAGGATCACGGCTACGGCGCCCACGAATCCCCACTCCTCGCCGATCATGGAGAAGATGAAGTCGTTGTGCGCTTCGGGAAGGAAACCGAACTTCTGGCGTCCTTCCCCGAACCCCACCCCGGTCGCCCCTCCGGAACCGATCGCCACCAGGCTCTGATAGGCCTGAAAGGCGGAGCCGTCGGCGGTGGCGCCCGGATCGAGAAGCATGGACTTCCACCGGGCTCCCCGGTACCCCGAGACCAGCACGGACCCGGCCAGGGGGAGCAGAAGCAGACCCAGAAAAACCAGGTGACCGACGCGGGCGCCGCCCACGAAGACCACGATCACCCCCGTGGCGGCGATCAGACACGCGGTGGACAGGTCGGGTTCGGCCAGGATCGGCAACACGATCAGGGTCCAGCCGACCAGGAAGGGGGCCAGCCCGCGCCGAAGGTTCCGCAGGTGGTCCCGCTTGCGAACCAGCAGCGCGGCCGTCCATACGACAACCGCCAGCTTGGCCAGATCGGAGGGCTGGACCGTCACCCCGACGCGCAGCCACCTCCGCGCGCCGTTCACCTCGGGAGCGATGGCGTGCGTGAAGGGCAGGATGACGATGATGAGCAGGGCCAGCGAGCCGATCATGAGGTGGGGCGCGAGCCGCTGCCAGTATGCGGTCGGGACCCGGGCGCACACGAACATGGCCACGAGCCCGATCGCCACGCCCGTCGCCTGGCGTGCCACGTAGTGGTAGTGGGGAAGGTCGACCCGCTGCGCCATCACCGAGCTCGCGCTGTGAAGGGTGAGGAGGCCGAAGAGGAGAAGCCCGCCGATGAGGGCGACGATGATCGTGGGTTCCCAGCCGCGCCCCAGTCCGGTTGCGGGAAGGGAGCCACGGGTCTTCGGAGCCACGTCCAGCGCCCAGACCAGCGACCGGCCCCGGCGCCGCATGCGCCACCAGCCCGCGGAGAAGATCCCCCCGGATCTCGCACGGTGCGTCCGTGCCGGTACGGTCAGAGGCGCGCCGAGGCCTCCTCCGTGCGGCCCGCTTCGCGTATTCACCGGCCGACTCCCGCGGCCAGGGTCCGGAATGCGTCGCCCCGGGCCTGGTAGTTCGCGAACATGTCGAAGCTGGAACACGCCGGCGCGAGCAGGAGCGTGTCACCCGGCCCGGCCGCCGCGCGGCCCGCGGCCACCACCTCCTCGAACCCGCCTTCGACCCGCCGGACCGCCAGATCGTTCCCCGCAGCCCTCGCGATCTCCGCTCCGGCCCTCGCACCCGCGGCCCCGTAGACCACCACGGTGTGCACCCTCCCCCTCATCGCGGGCACCAGGCCGCCGAAGTCCTCGCCCTTGTCGGTTCCGCCCGCCAGCAACACGACGGGGCCGTCCAGACTTCCGAGCGCGGTTGCCGCCGCGGCCACGTTCGTCGCCTTCGAGTCGTTCACCCAGAGGACCCCGCCGAAGGTCCCCACGGGCTCGAGCCGGTGGGGCAGCGGCGGGAAGGAGCGGAGCGCGGACGGGGCGGTGGCGGCGGACGCACCCGAAGCGGCCGCGGCCAGGAGCGCGGCCAGCGCGTTGGCCAGGTTGTGGCGGCCCAGCAGCCGCACGTCGGAGGAAGCCGCCACCGGGTGCGGGCCGTCGCGGTCGCCCCGGTCCAGCACCAGTTCTCCGCCGGACAGGTACGCCCCCGGCGACCCGGCCGTCTCGAGCGAGAAGGTCAGGTGCGTCCCGGGCACGCCCTCGGCCATCGCCATCACGGCCGGGTCGTCGCCGTTGAGGACCCAGGTGGTGTTCTCGGCGCCGGCCTCGAGGAGGCGCCGCTTGTCGCGGTGGTAGTCGGCGACGGTGGCGTAGCGGTCCATATGGTCGACGCCCAGGTTCGTCATGACGCCCACGTCCGGGGTCAGGTCCCTGATGTCGGCCAGCTGGAACGACGACAGCTCCAGCACGATCCGGTCCGCCTCGGCGTGCGTGGCCGCCAGGGTGGACGCGGGAGGGCCCAGGCCGCCCCCGATGTTCCCCCCGAGCGCCACGTCCACGCCCGCCTCGCGCAGGAGGTGGGCGCAGAGCGCCGCGGTGGTC
>JAPPGM010000057.1:0-925 GCA_028874995.1 Gemmatimonadota bacterium
GGCGCGCTCGGGTACATCATGCTGGTGGCGGGGACGATGCTCGTGCTCGACCAGCTTGAGGTGCCCTTCGGGATGCTGTATGGAGGGGTTCTCACCGCGGTAAGCGGGATCACCACCCTCGCGTTCCTCTTCTTCGTGGACCGCGACCGGGTGATCTCGGGGGCCCACAGGAAACGCAACCTGGCGCGGGGGCGCGTCCGGACGGCGCCGAAGCCCGGTGGACCGGCTGCAACGAGCTGAAAGGGAGCGGACAACAATGGCGATATCGGTCAAGGTGATGAGGCGCCCCGAGGCGGGCCGCACGTCTTACATGCGGGCCACGCTGAAGGGCATGAGCCTCACCTTCAGGCACATGGTGCGCCCCACCAAGGTCACTCTGGAATACCCCGAGGAGCAGCCCGACCTGCACCCGCGCTGGCGCGGCACCCACCGCATGGAGGTCCACGCCGACGGCCGTCCCAAGTGCGTGGCCTGCGGGCTCTGCCCCACGGTGTGCCCCGCGAACTGCATCCGGCTGGTGGGCGGCGAGGACGACCAGGGGAACCGCTACCCGATCGTCTATGAGATCGACGAGTTCCGCTGCATCTTCTGCGGGATGTGCCAGGAGGTGTGCCCCGTCGAGGCGATCCACGTGGGGCGGCACTTCGAGAACGCGGAGTACACGCGCGACCGCTTCGTCTACGATTTGGATCGCCTGATGAAGCAGGACCACCCCACCACGCTCCTCTGGGACCCCTCGGATCCGCGCTCCGAATGACCGACGTCCTCTTCATCCTGTTCGCGGTCGTGGCCGTCGGGGGCGCCGTCGGCGTCGTGACGGGGAGGAGTCCGGTCGCGAGCCTGCTCTTCATGGTGGCGACGCTCGCGAGCGTGGCCGGGATCTACGTGCTCTTCGAGGCGCACTTCCTGGCGGCGATCCAGGTGC
>JAPPGM010000057.1:935-19641 GCA_028874995.1 Gemmatimonadota bacterium
TCTTCGTGATCATGCTGCTCAACCTGGGCCACGACTACCGCGCCGACCTGAAGTTCGGGTCGTGGTTCCTGCTGTCGCTGGTGGTGGTGGGGCTGACGGCGGGGGTGCTGGCGCAGGGGCTCCTGAGCACCCGGGAGACGGGACTGAGGGCGGGTGGTGCCGAGGTCGCCGCCGCGATCGATGCAGCAGTGGTGGAGAAGGGGGCGGTGGGCGTGATCGCCGACCCGCTTTTCACCGACTGGGTGGTCGCCTTCGAGCTCATGGGACTGCTGCTGCTGGTCGCCATCGTGGCCGCGGTCGTCCTCGCGAAGCCCCGCGACAGACGGGAAGGGAAGTGACATGCTGATTCCCGCCCTCGGGGTAAGCGCGCTCCTCTTCGTGATCGGGACGCTGGGGGTGATCGTGCGCAAGAACGCGATCATCATCTTCCTCTGCATCGAGCTGCAGCTGAACGCGGTCAACCTCGCCTTCGTCGCGCTGTCGCGGTACACGGGCATCGAGGGGCAGCTGTACGTCTTCTTCGTGATGACCGTGGCCGCGGCCGAGGCGGCGGTGGGGCTCGCGATCATCATCTCGATCTTCCGTCACTACGAGACGGTCAGCGTGGACAAGTTCAACCTGTTGAAGTGGTGACCGGGGTGACCGCCGCTTCCCTCGCGGGTGTCCTGGCCTTGGCCGGCGGTCCGGTTCCGGCCGCCGCTGCTGCCGTCGGCGCTCCCCAGGCCGCCGCCGAGTGGGAGCCCGTCCTCCCCGGTCTGATCGTCCTGCTGCCGCTGCTGGGGTTCGTGGTCAACGGCATCCTGGCGTTGCGGTCCGCCCGGTATTCTTCCGCGGCGCTCCGGGAAGGCCGGGATTGGGACCCCTTCGCAGGTGCAAGGCCGCCCGCCACGCACCGGTTGCCGACCTGGATCGGGCCCGGCGTGATGGCCGTCGCCTTCGGGCTGGCCGTGCTCAACTTCCTCGGCATGCCGGCCGACCTGCACGATCCCGTGGTCGTCCCCTACTGGGGCTGGATCGTCACCGGGGACCTGCGCATCGACGCCGCGATCCAGCTCGACCAGCTGTCCATGATCATGACGCTGGTCGTCACCGGGGTCGGCTTCCTCATCCACGTCTTCAGCGTGGGCTACATGGGGAAGGATCCGGGGTATCCACGCTACTTCGCATACCTGAACCTCTTCGTCTTCTTCATGCTGGTGCTGGTGCTGGGATCGGGCTTCGCGACGATGTTCGTGGGCTGGGAGGGGGTCGGACTCTGCAGCTACCTGCTGATCGGCTACTGGTTCAGCGACCGCGAAAAGTCGGACGCCGGGAAGAAGGCGTTCATCGTCAACCGGATCGGGGACGTGGGCTTTCTGCTGGCCATGTTCCTCCTCTTCAAGGGATTCGGGACCCTCGACTTCATCCCGATCTTCGCGGGAGCGGAGGATCACTTCGTGGCGGGCGGCGCCACCATCACGGCCATCACCCTGCTTCTCATGCTCGGCGCGGCCGGGAAGAGCGCCCAGCTGCCGCTGCACATCTGGCTCCCCGACGCGATGGCCGGCCCCACCCCCGTCTCCGCCCTGATCCACGCGGCCACCATGGTCACCGCGGGCGTCTACATGGTGGCGCGCTCGTCGGTCCTCTACGCTCTCGCCCCGACCAGCCAGGCGATCGTCGCCGGAATCGGGGTGCTCACCGCCCTCCTCGCGGCCACCATCGCGCTGCAGCAGTACGACATCAAGAAGGTGCTGGCCTACTCGACCGTCTCGCAGCGGGGATCTGGCCCTTCGCCGGGTTCTTCTCCAAGGACGAGATCATCTGGTACACGGCGGCGTGGGCGGGCGCGGAGTCGAACCCGTTCGGACAGCTGTACGCGGTGTACTGGGGACTGGCGCTCCTGACCGCGCTCCTGACCGCCTTCTACATGACGCGCCTGATGGTCATGACCTTCCACGGCGCCAACCGGACCGGCAAGGCCGCGAGTTCCCACCTGCACGAGGCCCCGAACGTGATGACGGTGCCTCTTGTCGTGCTGGCCGGGCTGTCGGTGTTCGGGGGATGGATCAATGTCCCCGATGCGCTCGGCGAGTCCTTCGCGGGGCTGTGGGGCGCGCTGCCGATGAGTGAGTGGCTGCACCACTGGCTCGAACCGGTCACGCACACGGCGGCGGAGATCCAGGTGGCGGGAATCGGCGAGGCGGCGTACGTGGCGCCGGTGGGAGGTGGGGAGGTGGTGTGGGCGCTGATCTCGACGGTGGCCGCCGCGTTGATCGTGGCCGCTGCCGTGATGGTCGTGGGCCGCCGCAAGTACGTGCCCGCCGCCGAAGACCCGGGTCCGCAGTCGGCGCTGCCGCGGTTCGTCTACAACAAGTGGTACTTCGATGAGCTGTACGACGCCGTCGTGGTGCGGCCGGTGCTCGCCCTGTCCCGCTGGTGCTGGAGGGTGATCGACACCGTGGTCATCGACGGGTTCGTGAACTTCACGGGCAACTTCGCCCGCCTGGCCGGATGGGGGACCAGCCTCTTCCAGACAGGCCAGGTGAACATGTACGCATTCGTGCTGACGCTGGGCGTGCTCTGCGTCCTGGGCGCGGCGGTCTTCCTGTGATGACGCCATGACCGACCTTCTCGCCTCGATCCTGTACGAGGACTGGATCCTCCACGCGCTGGTCTGGATGCCGCTGGTGGGGACGGTGCACGTGCTGCTGACCTCGGCGGATCGCGCGAAGAACATCGCCTTCCGCTGGTCGGCGCTGGTCTTCGTGCTGAGCCTCGGACTGTGGTGGAGCTTCGATCCGGGCGACGGCGGCTTCACGATGGTGTCCACCGCGCCCTGGATCGAGTCGTGGGGCGTGAGCTACTCGCTGGGGATCGACGGCATCTCCGTCTTCATGGTCCTGCTCACGACCTTCACGAGCGCGATCGCCATCCTGGGGTCGTTCGAGTACGTCAAGACGCGCCGCAAGGCCTTCTACGCGCTCATGCTGCTGCTGGAGATGGGTGTCGTCGGCTTCTTCCTGGCGACCGACATCTTCCTCTTCTACGTCTTCTTCGAGCTCACGCTGGTGCCGATGTACTTCATCGTGGGCATCTGGGGGGGACAGCGCAGGATCTACGCGGCGATCAAGTTCTTCCTGTACACGGCCGTCGGGTCGCTGCTGATGCTGGTGGCCATCCTGTACGTGTACTTCAGCAGCGGCACCGGGTCCTTCGGGTACGACGCGTTCATGAACGCGGGTCTGAGCCTGCGAGAACAGCTGTGGCTCTTCGCGGCCTTCGCGCTGGCCTTCGGCATCAAGGTGCCGGTCTTCCCCCTGCACACCTGGCTGCCCGACGCGCACGTCGAGGCCCCGACGCCCGGGTCGGTGATCCTGGCGTCGGTGCTGCTGAAGATGGGGACCTACGGGTTCCTCCGGTTCCTGCTGCCCTTCTTCCCCGAAGCCTCGCGGCACCCGGTGGTGGTGATGGTCATGCTGGTGCTCGGGGTGGTGGGGATCATCTACGCGGCGTGGGTCGCAGCGGTTCAGCCCGATGGCAAGAAGCTCGTCGCGTACACCTCGGTGGCGCACATGGGGTTCGTCGTGATCGGCGTCTTCGCGCTGACCTTGAACGGCCTGCAGGGTGGCATGGTGGTCATGATCAGCCACGGCATCTCGACGGGTGCGCTCTTCCTCCTGCTGGGCATGATGTACGAACGGCGCCACACGCGGCTCATCGAGGACTACGGCGGGATCGGCCGCGTGGCGCCCTGGTTCGCCACCGCCTTCGTGATCACCGCGCTGGCCTCGATCGGTCTTCCCGGCACGAGCGGGTTCGTCGGTGAATTCCTGGCGCTGCTCGGCGCCTTCGAGACCCACATGGTGGTGGCCGCGATCGCCGCCCTGGGCGTCATCTTCGCCGCGTACTACATGCTGCCCATGGTGCAGCGGATCCTCTTCAACAAGCTGGACAAGCCCGAGAACCGCACCTTCGCCGACCTGTCCCGGCGCGAGATGGCGATCATGGCCCCTCTGGTGGCCCTCATGATCTGGATCGGCGTCCATCCCACGCCCTTCCTGGAGCGCATGGAGCCTAGCATCGAGGTGGTGCTGGAGCGGGTTGAGGGGGCGCGGGCCGCGGTGGGCGAGACGATGGAGACGCCCGCGCTGGCCGATGTTCGGGCGGTCCTCGTGGATGCCCCGGATCCCGTCATGACGAACCCCGGGGACACCCCCGCCGAAGAGAACTGACCCCATGCTCCTGGACTACTCCTCCAGCTTCCACTACGTGATGGCCCTGCTCCCCGAGCTGGTCCTCTCGATCTGGGGCATGGTGGTGCTGATCGCGGGTGTGTCCCGCAAGCAGGGAGCTGGATCGGGACAGGAGCTGGGCTGGCTCGCTCTGGCCGGACTCGCGCTGGCGGCGGTGGCCAACGGCTGGCTCTACGCGGGGGTGAGCGAAGCCGGTACCGGGGCGATGATCGCGGTCGACCGCTTCCGCCTCTTCGCCAACTGGGTCTTCATCCTGGGCGCGGCCCTCTCGATCGTCATTTCGCTGGCGTACGTGGCGCGGCAGAGGCTCCAGGCGGGCGAGTACTATTCGCTCATCCTCTTCGCCGTCGTCGGGATGATGTTCATGGGTTCGGCCCGCGACCTCATGATGATCTTCCTGGGCCTCGAGCTCATGTCGATCGGGATCTACGCGCTGGCCGGGTTCAACCGGCGCGACCGCCGGTCGGCCGAGGCGGGGCTCAAGTACTTCCTTCTCGGCGCCTTCGCCAGCGGCTTCCTCCTCTTCGGCATCGCGCTGGTTTACGGCGCGGCCGGGAGCACCAACATCAACGCCGTGGCCGCGGCCGTGCAGGACGGTACGATGGTGGCCGGCCTCATGATTCCGGGGGTCGCGCTGCTGGCGATCGGTTTCGCCTTCAAGGTCTCGGCGGTGCCCTTCCACATGTGGGTGCCCGATGTCTACGAGGGCGCCCCCACACCGGTGACCGCGTTCATGGCCGCATCGGTCAAGACCGCGGCGTTCGTGGCGTTCCTGCGTGTCTTCCTGGTCGGCCTCGACGGACTGTACGCGGACTGGTTCGGGATCCTGTGGTGGATCGCGGCCATCACCATGATCGCGGGGAACGTGATCGCGCTGGTCCAGTCGAGCGTCAAGCGCATGCTGGCGTATTCGTCGATCGCGCACGGGGGCTACCTCCTCGTGGCCATCGTCTCGGCCAACGACACCGCGACCGCGGGTCTCCTCTTCTACCTGCTGGTGTACACGATCATGACCATCGGCGCCTTCGCGGTGGTGGTGACGGTCGGCAACCAGGGCGAGGCCAACGCCCGCATCGAGGACTACGGGGGGTTCGGGTGGCGGAAACCCGTCCTGGGGGTGCTGATGACCGTGCTGCTGCTGTCGCTCGCCGGATTTCCGGGCACGGCGGGGTTCATCGCCAAGTATCACCTGCTCCTGGGGGCGGCGGAGTCGCGGCTATGGTGGCTGATCGTGATCCTGGTGCTGACGACGGTCGTCTCGTACTGGTACTACCTGCGCGTGGCCTGGTACATGTGGATGAAGGAGGCACCCGAGGGCGCCGATTCCGCCGATCCGGAGATTACGCCCTTCGCCACCCGCATCGTGCTCGTGGTTAGCGTCGCGATCATCATCCTGGCGGGAATCTTCCCGGACGCGGCGCTCGATCTGGCCGAGAGTTCTGCGGAGAGCCTGAGGCGGATTGCGACGGAGGCGGGGGCCGCGGCGGGCCCCTGAACGAGGCGGACCAGCGGCCGCGATGGGGATTCCCGCGCACATCTTTCGCGAATACGACATTCGGGGCGTCGTCGGCGAGGATCTGGACCCCGGGGTGGCGGAGGCGGTGGGGCGGGCGTACGGGTCGGAGCTGAGCGCACGGCTGGCGGGTCCGGTTCCCCGCGTCGTGGTGGGCGCGGACAATCGCCCCTCCTCGCCGGTCCTGCGTGGCGGGCTCGTGCGCGGTCTCCGGTCGGCCGGTTGCAATGTGATACAGCTGGGAACCGTCCCCACCCCCGTCGCCTACTTCAGCGAGTACGAATTCGCCGCCGACGGCGCGGTGCAGATCACCGGTTCCCACAACCCGCCCGAGTACAACGGGATCAAGATGACGATGGGGAAGGGGTCCGTGTACGGTGATGCGATCCAGGGCCTGCTGCGGCGCATTCGCACGGGGGACGTGGCGGTGGGTGACGGGGGACTCGAGACCGTCGACCCGCTGCCCGCATACGTGGCCGACGTGTCGGGACGGTTCCGGATCGAACGCCCGGTGAAGGCGGTCGTGGACTGCGGAAACGGGACGGGCGCGGTGGTCGCCGTCGAGCTGCTGGGGGCGGTCGGTTTCGAGGTGGTTCCGCTCTACTGCGAATCGGACGGGACCTTCCCGAACCATCACCCCGACCCGACCGTGGACGAGTACGTGCAGGACTTGATCGCGGCCGTGCGGGATCACGGAGCCGAGGTGGGGATCGGGTTCGACGGGGACGCGGACCGGATCGGGGTGGTGGACGACCGGGGACGGATCGTCCGGGGCGACATTCTGCTGCTGCTCTTCGGCCTGGATCTGCTGCGGCGAAGAGGCCCCGGCCAGACGCTGGTCTTCGACGTGAAGTGCTCGCAGGTGCTGGCCGAGGAGTTCGAGCGCGCCGGGGGCGTTCCCCTGATGTGGAAGACGGGCCACTCCCTGATCAAGGAGAAGATGAAGGAGACGGGGGCGCTCATGGCGGGTGAGTTGTCGGGGCACATCTGCTTTGCCGACAGCTATTACGGCTTCGACGACGCGCCCTATGCGGCGTGTCGGCTCGGAGAATTGCTCGCGGCCTCCGACCGTCCGCTCTCGGCGATGGTGGGGGCGTTCCCGGAGTACGCTTCGACGCCTGAACTACGCATCGAGGTGGCGGAGGAGGACAAGTTCGGGATCGTGGACCGGGCCCGCGGTCACTTCCGCGCCGGATACGACGTCATCGCGGTGGACGGGGTGCGCGTTCTCTTCGGTGACGGGTGGGGACTGATCCGCGCTTCGAATACCCAGCCGGTGATCGTGGCGCGGTTTGAAGCCAGGACCAGGGCCCGCCTGGCGGAGATTCAGGAGACCATGGGGAGCTGGCTTCGCAGCCAGGGGGTGGCGGTCTGACCCGGGCGCGTCCGCGCCGCTGAGCCACCCTGTCCCGTTTCGCCATGTAGCTGTCCCGTCCGACGCCCCATCTTGGTGCGCACACGCCGGGTCCGGTGTCTCGGCCCGGCCCTGGGCACCTGTCACGAGCCCGTACATGCATGGAGGCAGCCACCGGATGATGACCAACGGGATCAGGCGGAAGGGCCAGAGAACTGAAAGGAAGTGCGGCGTCCGGATGGGGCGCGAAGCCGTGAGAATCGCTGGCCGCGTTTCCGTCCTGCTCACGTCCGTCCTCGCCGCGGCCTGTGACGCGGCGGACAGGGAGATGCCGGCGGCTGCCCTCCTCGCTCTCGCCGAACCGCAGGAGAGCAGCGGATCGGGCGATACGACCCTCGTCGACATGGAAGCCTTTGGGAATGCGTTCGAGATCTCCCGCAGTCTCCTGCTGCAGGAGACCGATCAGGCCGTGACTGTGCTCCCGATGGTGTCGCCCGGTGTCCCCGGCGAGTTCCTGCTCGCGGAGCCTCGCGAGGGCCAGGTCAACGTGTACGACACGGCCGGCCGTCTCCGCCGGGTCGTGGGCCGGAGGGGTGGGGGCCCGGGTGAGTTTCACTCGCCGGTTTCGGCCCGGAGAACCGTGAATGGGGGAATCGTCGTCGTCGATCCGATGCTGTCCCGGCTCACGTTTTTCCCGGAGGAGGGAAGCGGGGAGCCCGAAGTGGTGGCGTCTCCGCTGCCGCTCGTTCTGGGGGCTCAGGATCTGGGAGGAGGCCGCTATTTGCTGTCCGGGCAGGTCATGTCCGAGCAGCCGCCACGCCTCCTGCACATCTGGGACCGCGAGACCGACGAGGTCGAACGCAGCTTCCTGCCCATCGGGGTTCCCCGGGAGTCGCGCCCGTACGCGGCCTCCTATACCTCCGTTGACGCGGTTCTGGAAGGAGACACCATCTGGTCCGTCTGGGCTCTTTCGGACACGCTGTACAAGCTCGAGCGGGACGGTGGCGTGATCGAGAGATTCCCGCTGTCACTGCCGAGGCCAATGGGCAGGCTGCCCGGGGCGGAGGCCGGAGTGATCACCGATCCGAGGGCCCTGCAGGCTGCGGCGGAGAGGCTTACTCAGGTCAACGGCGTGTTCATCCTCGGTGATGGAGCGCTGGCCGTCCAGGCCATGCAGGCACGCGGTTTCGAGGCCGTATGGGACCTGCTCATCCTGGACCGGCGTGGTACGATGCGGTGGAGGGCGGCCAGGATGCCCCGACTCTTCGCGGTCGTGGGCGATTCCTTCTACTTCGATGATCCGGCTTCCCTGTTGCCCAATCATTGGGTTGTGGCGCGGTGGCGGGGGGAGGGGTGAGGTGAGCCTGCCCCCATGGACCCGGACCTCGGCGCGGATCTGGTGGGTGATGGTCGTGGGTGCCTGCTCCTGGGGGGGATCGCCGAAGGCGGCGGTGGAGATCGGCGTCGGCGAGCCGCTTCCGGACATCGAGCTGTCTGGAGAAAGGGCGGCGCTGGTTTGGGTGGTCGGCGTTGAGCAATGCCTCCAATGCGGGGCGGGCGATGCCGCCTGGACGGTCAGGTCGCTTCAGCGTCGACTCGGCGGACGCATCGAGACGGTGGTCGTGGCGGTTGGGGAGGGGCGCGATGGGGACAGCAAGCTCGTCGGCGACTTTCTGGCGTCCGAACGGATCTCGGCCAGGGTGGAAATGCGGACCAAGGAGCAGTACGTGCGGCATTACGGGTCAACGCCGCTCCCGGTCTTCTATCTCGTGAATCGGAAAGCGGTGATCGAGGCGGTGGTCGCGGCCGACTCCGCGCATTCCTGGCAACCGTCGGACGGCAGCAGGCGGGATGTTGCCGACTTCGTCGAGTCGATCGCGAATGAACGAGTCGAAAAAGGGGAGGGATCCGGCATGCAGCAATAGGTCTCGTCATAAAACCGACAAAACTCTGACAAGAGAGGAGCAGGACCAATGAAGAATCGTATCCAGTCAATCAGGATTCGTGTTATCGCCGCAGTGAAGGTCGTGGCAATCGCGGGGGTGGCGGCTTTCGCGGTCCCGGCATTGACCAGCACGTCCGTCGCGACTGCTCAGGCCTGGGACATCCCCAGATTGGAGGTCCGGTTCGGGCCGTTGAAGCTATGCCCCATCTATTGCTTCGTTCCCGGATACTGCTGCAAACCGGAAGGCGTGTTGTAGTTCCCGGAAACCTGCCCGTGGCTCATGACTCTTCGCATGCCTCAGCCCCGGGCCGCGGGCTCGAATGGCTGTTCCTCCCCTCCGAATCCGGCGGACGCATGTTCCGGGTCCGCCGGTGAAACGCTTCAGGCGTCCACGCCCCATCGCCGCGCCTGTCCAGCCCGGCCCCTCACCGCTCTCGGTGCTCGCGCGACGGCTTCATCCACGGACTGTTGGACCGTGAAGTTGTCAGAAGGTCGGGACCGTCAGGCGGCCCAAGGTCCTGGCCGCCGCGGTCTCCTCCGTCCAGTACGGCTCGGCGTAGGCACGGCGGATCAGCGAGCCGTAGGTCGCGTGAGCGGCGCGGATCTGCTCCAGCACGGGGCGGTCGCCGGCCGGGAAGACCTCGCCGATCCCGCTCTTGCCGCGAAACTGCGTGCCGTAGGCTGACAGGGCCTCGATCTTGCGATCCATCTGTGAGGTGATGTCGACCACGAAGGTCGGCTTGATCGGCTCCTCGGTGAAGGCGAGCGCATAAACCACCTTCTCGGGGCGATGTGGTGACCCCTCCGCAGGGAAGTTGCGCAGACCGGCGAGAAACGAGGCGTCCCGCGCGAGGGAGGCGGCCGCGCGATGGTCGGGATGACGGCCCCCGGTCCAGTGCGTCACGACGACTCGGGGCCGCAGGGCACGGATCAGACCCGCGACGACGATTCGCGACTGCCGGTCATTGCGCAGATCCGCGTCCTTCAGCCCCGCACATCGACGTTCCGCCAGGCCGAGCACCTCCGCGGCAGCGACCGCTTCGCGGGCCCGCGACCCGATCGTACCGCGCGATCCCGCCTCGCCGGCCGTCAGGTCGAGCACGCCCGTTCGTTCGCCAGCCTGCGCAGACTTGATCAGCGCCCCCCCGCAGAAGATCTCCGCGTCGTCCGGGTGGGCCATGACGGCCAGGACATCGAGGGGCTCGATCATTCCTGCCTGAGGGCGTCCACCGGCGGGAGTTTGGACGCCCGGACCGCCGGGATCATCCCGAAGACGATGCCGGTCATGGCTGCGATGCCGAGAGCCGCGAATACGGACCAGATGGGAATGCGGGCGGGCAGAGGCGAAATCGAAGCGATGACCTCCGAGATCCCCCAGCCCACCAGGAGTCCCGCCCCAGCTCCCCCCGCCGTGATGAGCGAGGCCTCGAGGAGGAACTGCCACTTGATCTCCCGGCGAGTGGCCCCCATCGATTTGCGGACTCCGATTTCACGCGTCCGTTCCGTCACCGAGATCAACATGATTCCGATGACCCCGATCCCACCCACCAGCATGCCGACCGAGGAGAGACCGACCATGACGACGAGGAACATTCCGGTGAACTGGTTGAACATCTCGATCATCTGTTCGCTGCGGATGATACGGAAATTGTTCTCCTCGCGAGGCCCCAGTTCGCGCATGGAGCGCAACGCCGCCACGACCTGGTTCTCGGCCTCGTTGGAGCCCACCGGCGCCCTCGGATTGACCTGGATGTTCATGAAGGTCCAGCGTGTGCGGGCCTTCAGGCGCTTGTCCGCGGCGGTGAACGGAATGTGCGCGAAGTTGTCCGCCACCTCGCCCAGCAGGTTAGGCAGCGGTTCGTACACGCCGACGACGGTGAAGAGCTCGTTGGACGCTCTCCGCCCCGCGCTGACACGGACCCGCTTGCCGACGGGGTCGAGTTCGCCGAAGAGGTTCTCGGCCAACTCGGAGGACACGACCATGACACTCCGCGCCTGGCCTACCTCGGCGGCGGTAAAGTCCCTTCCGGCCACGAAGTCACCGCCATAGAAGGCGGGCCACCCGCTGGAAATGCCACGAAAGACCACGCCCCACGCCCACTGCGACTGAAAGCGCAGGGCTGCCTCGAATTCATATTGCGCGACCGCTTCGCCCACGGCCGGCAGTGATTGGACCCTGCGCACTTCCTCGTTGGTGATTTCCGGGCGATCCCACCAGGGCGGTCTCCCCGCGTTGAAGGAGGCGCGCGCGTCGGAGAAGTCGAATGGCATCACCACGAAGCTCTGCGGTCCGGAGGCTTCGAAGGCCGTCATCACCTCGCTGCGAATCCCCGAAATCAGGGCGGCGATCGTAACGACGACCCCGACGCCGATGCCCACGCCGAGCACGGCCAGGATCGTCCTCAGCCAGTTTGCGCGCAAGGCGTCGAAGGCGACCCGCAACCCCTCGCCGACAATGCGTCCGATGGGCGCGTGCCGGAAAGGCTCCTCGTGCGAGCCCCGGTGCGGAACGGTGTTGCTCATTCGTACCTCAGGGCGTCGACCGGATCGAGTCTCGCGGCGCGCGATGCCGGGTATACTCCCGACAACACGCCCACGACGAGTCCCAGCGCAATCCCCAGGGCCATCCATCTGGAGGCGACGACGGCCGGCAGCGGGGAGATTCCCCCTACCACGAGGGTCAACCCGGCGCCCACCCCCACGCCGATAATCGCCCCGACACCGGACAGCGTGGCACTCTCGATGAGCACCTGAACGAGGATGTCCGATTGGCGCGCCCCGATCGCCTTGCGGACACCGATCTCGCGTGTCCGCTCCATGACCGACACCAGCATGATGTTCATGATCACGATGCCGCCGACGACCAGCGAGATCCCGACCAGTCCCGGCAGTGCGATGAAGAGGATGCGACTGATGGTGTCCCAGAAGCCCAGTGAATCGTCGGTCGTCTCGGCGGCGAAGTTGTCGAGTTCATCAGGTCTCAGACCGCGGCGCAACCGCATGATCTCGACCGTCTCCTCCCAGACGGGCATGACCAGTTCGGGATTGTCCGTCTTGAGAATGATCTCCTCGATGACGCTGCCCCGGCGGATCAGGGTGCGTACCGGAGACTTCGCGGGTGCTATGATCAGGTTGTCGAGCGAGAAGAACAGGAACGACCCCTGCTCCTCCAGGACGCCGACCACCCTGTAGGGAAAGCCTCTGATCCGGACCGTTTCTCCGATGGGGCTCACGGCGCCGAAGAGAACCTCCGCCGTGGATGTCCCGAGCACCGCGACGGGAATGCCCTGCTCGGCTTCCTGGCGGCTGAAGGGACGGCCGACCTCGACGTTCCAGTTGCGGATTTCGAAGATCTCCGCCGAGGCGGCGGTAATCTGGACGTTCTCCGCCTTGACACCCTGGTCCGATTCCACCTCGCCGCCCGTATCGGACTGCGCTCCGATGAGCACGGGGTAGCTGACCTCCCGGCGAAGGTGCTCCAGATCTTCGAATGTCAGCCACGGTGCCCTGGCCCAGGCCCGCCTCTGCTCGGGCGAGGTGTTGATGTCTTCCCGGGGTTCCCTGCCCAGCCTGACGGTGTTCACCCCCATGATCTTGTCCGTTAGCGTGCCGCGGATGTACTGGTCCATTCCCTCGACGATGCTGACCACGACGACGAGGAACATGACGCCGACGATCACCCCGAGAAGGGTGAAGAAGCTCTTGAGCCGCTGCGTGCGGATCTGATCCCAGGCGAGACGGACCCCTTCGAGAAGTCTCATCCGGTTGTCCGAGGGCGGTGTATACTATACATGACAAAATGTAATGCTGACATTACATCGCAAACCGAGCGGATTCAACCAGGGTCCGCTACCCGTCACGTTCTTCATCGTCGTCCTCGACCGGCCGAACCGCCGCTCCCTCCTCGAGCGTCCGCACCACCTGGTACGGCCCGCTCACCACGCTGTCGCCCGGCGAGAGCCCCGAGACCACCTCGAAATACTCCTGTCCCGCGATCCCGACCTCGACGGGTGTGAAGTACGCGCGTCCCTGCGTGATGACGAACACGCCCTCGATGGGATCGGCGTCATCGTTTCCGTTCTCCTCCTCCTCGCGGAGCGTGAGGGCGATGATCGGAATGCTGAGCTGGTTGCTGCGCGTCTCGGTGATGACCTCCGCCGTCGCGGAGAGGTCGGGGCGCAGTTCGGCCTGCGGATTCTCGAGCGTGACCACCACCTCGAAGTCGATGGTGGGGGTCTGCCCGGTACCGGCCACCTGCGAGGGCGGCCGGATGGCGCTGTTGCCGATCTCGGTGACCACGCCCGGGAATTCCAGATCCGGAAAAGCGTCGAGATCGACCTTGGCCCTGTCGCCCAGGGAGATCTCGGGCACGTCCGTCTCGTCCACCTCGAGCACCACCTCCATCACGGACAGGTCGGAAACGGTCAGGACCAGGCTGCCCGGGTTGTTCATCGTACCCACGATAACCGTCTCCCCCTCTTCGACGTTCAGGCGCGTCACCCTTCCAGCCATGGGCGCCAGGATCACCGTCTTGGAGAGCTGGTCCTGCGCTTCGTCGAGGGCCGCCCTGGCCTGGCTGACACCGAACTCGGCGGCATCGAAGAGTGCCTGCTGCACCTCCAGGTCCGTGCGGGCGTTCTCGACCTCCTGGCGGCTCACGAGCAGCGAGTCCCGCTCCCACAGCGACTCCTTCCGGTCGGCTTCCCGCTCCGCCCTCACGAAATTGGCCCGGGCCTGGGACACCGCCGCCTGCGTTTGCATCAGATTGGCGCGGCTCCGGTTTACGGCCGCCTCGTAGCGGCTGCGGTCGAGGCGCAGCAGCACCTGTCCCTCTTCGACATCCTCGCCTTCGTCGATCAGCAGCTCCGTGACCCTCGCGGAGATGTCCGAACTGATGTCGACCTTCCGCCGGGCACGCACGTTGCCGCTGGCTGTGACCGTGGCGGTCAGGTTGCGCCTCTCGACGATTTCGGCCCGTACCTCCTCGCCGTTTGACCGGCCCTGGCTGATGCTGAAGTAGGCGGCGGTGGCAAGGGCCGCGACGGCCACCACCGCGATCATGATTTTCATCGTTTTCTATGGATTCCTGAGCGGGGTGCCGACCACCGCCTCGAGGTCGGCGATCGCATCGTGATAGGTGAAGATCGAGAGGATTCGCTCCCGGTCCGCCCGCGCCTTGACCGTCTCGGCCTCGACCAGCTCGATGAAGTTCGAGAGACCCTCGCGGTAACGTTCCTGGGCCAGGCGCAGCTGCACGTCCGCCAACGCCTGGTTGCGCTCTTCGATCAAGGCCGTTTCGTACGACGTGCGAACGATCGCGACCCGCGAATCGATGTCCGCCCGCAGCGCCAGTTCCTGTTCGAGGATCTGGAACCGGTTGTCGTGAAGAAGCGCCCGGGCGCTCTCGACCTCGCGCTGGCGGCCCAGCCCCTGAAAGATGGGGACGGAGACGGAGAGCGAGGCCGACGGCGGCTGGCTGGTG
Organism: Gemmatimonadota bacterium; assembly: GCA_028874995.1. GTDB lineage: Bacteria > Gemmatimonadota > Gemmatimonadetes > Longimicrobiales > Gaopeijiaceae > Bin94. The sequence continues at coordinate 15,465 of JAPPGM010000057.1, forward strand.
AAGTTGAAGGGGAACGCATTGTTCGCGTCCCGGATCGCCTGGATCGCCGACTCGGGGGTCGCGAGGAGCGCACAGTTCTGCAGCGGTGGGGGGTCCGGCAGCCGGGAAATGAGGTCGTTCAGGAACATGCACTGGGCGACCGCGGCGGCACCGGAGGCGATGGCCGCCTGCTCCTGCCCGGCCGTGCTGCTCGCCTGGCGCGTAAAGCCCGAGAAGTTGGCGGACACGGACAGACTCGGCAGGTACGAGGACCAGGCCATCCGGACCCCGTAGCGGGCCGATTCCTCCCCCGCCCGCAGGGCCTGCAGGTCGGGGTTCTGCACTACCGCCATCTCGTAGAGTTCGTCCGCCGTCCAGGTGGGCTCCGTCACGGCGAAACCCGTCGTGAGCGACGGCTCGGCGTTGAGATCGACCCCAAGATTCTGAAGCAGCCTCACCCGTGCGTTGCGCACCCCTGTGCGGGACTGAATCAGGGTGATCTCGGCCCGTCCCACGCTGACTTCGGCCTGTTGAACGTCTATGGCGTTGCCCGATCCGACCTCCAGGCGCCCCCGCGCGAGGCGCAGGTTGAGTTCGGCGCGGGCCAGTTCCTGTTCAGCCAGCGACAACCCTTCAACCTGGCGCAGCACTTCGAGATAGGCCCTGGTGACGTTCAGACGCAGGTTGGCTTCCGCGGTTCGTACCTGGGCCCGGGTCGCGTCTCGGTTGCGCTTCGCCTGACCCGGGGCCATCAGCGAGCGGCCGCTCAGCGAGAAGTTGACGCCGGCGTTGTATGAACTGAAGTAGAACGAAGGCTGGTCCTGGAATCCCAACTGGTCCGCGGTTATGCTGCCGAACCGCTGTTCACCCGCACCCTGCCAGGAGACACTCGAACTGAGCGAAGCCGACGGCAGCAGGGCGCCGTACGCCGAGTTGAGGTTCCAGTTCGCCACGGCGACGTCGTTCCGAACCGCCTGCACGCGAGGGTTGTTGCGGAGTGCGATCTCCAGAGCCTCCGGGAGTGTAAGGGTGGCGGGCACGGTTCCCTGACCCGCGGCGGGCAAGGGCAGGAGAACCAGGCACGCCAGACCCGCGAGCAGCGCTGCCGCTCTCGACGAGGTGGCCAGCTCTTTCTTCACTTGGGTGTCCTTTCCAACTCGGGCTCCCGGCGGAGCCTTTGCGTCCTCTTCGGGGTGCCTTGGGCGAGTCCGCTGTGACAATGCCCAACCCACATATACGCAGACACGCTCGGTAGGCTTCATGTTCAAGGAAGGCGGATGGCTTCGAATCGCCGATTCGCCAATGCCACTCGCACCAGCCGGCCGCTTCCGTCGAACCAGGCCGTTCTGCTTTCCCCCTCCGAGGACAGGGTGATTCGCGTGGTCTCGACCGACTCGCCACCCACGTCGATCGTCTCCGAGCCGAATTCCGCCTGTGCGGGCGGTGCCTCCATCCGGGCGAGCGGCGCCACCACGTGGATCCGCGCTTCCGCGCCGTAGGCCTCGAGCAGAGCGCCGAGGAGGAAGTAGTGATGGGCCACGCCATCGTCGAAGACAACGGTCGAGGGCCTCGCCGGGTATTCCCATGCCTCCTCTCCCCAGGGCCCGACGCTGCGGGTCCGAAGACGGTTCCCATCCCGAATGACTCTCACCGCCAGTGTGTCCGAACCGGACACGGATACGGACACCTCGTATTCGTTGAGAACCATGTTCGTTCCGACCAGCCGCAGATTGGTCTTCACGATTCGGCCGTCCTGCAACGTCAGAGTAGCCGTCGCCAGGGTGAGCTGCGCATCTCCCGTTCCCTGTCGCAGGATCGTGAACTCCTCCGTGCCCACCTCCTCACCCCCGGCGTAAAGCACGAAGGTGCCGCGGTCGACCAACTGGCCACGCGCCCCTTCCGGAGCCACGACGGCCAATACGGACGCCACGGCCATGAGAGCCCACCGCACGAGCGCAACGAAGCGCCGAGGACTCGAGGGCACGGAAGACGGGGTCGGATCCATTATCTTAATCATAACGGAGGGGATACTCAGGCACCGCGCGCCGCCACTACGGCAAGTCGGAAGCCGTGACGCCACCCTCCAGTGTCCGGGGGGGGGGCGTTGCGCGTTCCCGGTTGTGTCTCCCGCCCAGCGAGGGCGCGACAGGGGCGTTGTCTGCCCCACCCGCCTGGGGTCACCGGTATTCCGGCACGTACTGCAAGTCAACGGAGAACATGGAGGCGGCGTTCTCTCCGCACCGCATGAGCGCGCTCCAGACGATGTACTCCCTCCCGTCCTCGTCCTCCGCGTCCGGGTCGGGGTAGCTCACCCACCCGCCCAGCGAGCATTCGCCCAGCGTTGGCAGGGTCAGGCGGATCACGCGGCTCGTCGGCATCTCGAAGGGCGTCTGGACGCCCTCCGCCTCCGTCATGTACCAGCATGCGGGGTCGCCTTCCGGCAGCCACACCAGCTCGCAAGGGTCGGGGTTTCCCTCCCAAATCGTGTACGTTGCCAGAATCCGGTCCGTCGTGTAGGTGTGCTCGTACTCCACGCGGATGAGGGTGGAGTCCGCGTCGGTGGTGTCCGCCATCATGGCGGCGTTGATGGGAACGGCGACGCCCTCCCAGCGGATGACCTCCGGTTCGGGGGGTTGGGTGGATTCGCAGGCCCAGGTAGCGGCCAACACCAGTGGGGACAACGCCATCATGAATCGTCTCATTTCCCTCTCCTTGGGGGGGTCTCTCGCGCCGTGGCCGGATTCCCGCCGTGAGGGGGCAGCCCGCCGCATGATGCGGGCAACCTACTCGCGCGGACCGGTCGCGCTAGTGGAGAGGGCGGAGGTAAAACGCCGTCGCGGTGGTAAGGCCGTGCCGGGCTTCACGTTGGGCCAGCCCTCCAGGCCGCGGTTTCGGTCGAATGGTGCGAAGGATACCTTGGGGGCCGACATTGCCGGAACCCAACGACCTGAATGATGAACGAGGGAGCCCCCATGACGGACAGCCAGAGGCGTGGTGACCACGCCCGCCCTCCTCGATGAGAGCCTTCGTCGCCCTCGCCTTCATGCTCACCACCCTTGCAGCATGTACGGAGACCTCTCCGGTCCCTGTCGGAGTGTCGGGCACCTACATCGGCAAAGCCGCCATCCGTTCCGGTGCCTCCGCCAACGCTGCCGCTGACACCACCGCTCCAGACACGGCCACCTACACGCTGCGCATCCGGGAGGCCGATGGGCTCGCCTACGGCGTTTGGACCATCGCGGGCGACACGGCCCAACCGACCGACCCGTGGGATGCCGTCATCACGGGCGACCACACGGACGGGCGGTTGTTGCTGGAATACCACTCGCCGACGATGGGCCAGTGCCACCTGGTGGGACCCGTGGACATCGCCCTCTACACTGCGGAGCACCGCTGCGAGGCGGACTGGAGCGTCGCCGACACGCTGCAGCTGGCCTGGGTGCCCAGCGTGTGCCCGCCGGGTGCCGAGGTGTGGCGCGGCCTGTCCGTATGCGAGGAAGGCGAGCGGGAAGGCTACGACCGGAACGCCTTCGGCACCGGCTACCGCTCGCTGGAGGACGAGATCATAGCCACCCTGCCCAAGAACGCCGCCGCCGACAGCGTCTACACGCCCTACACTTGCAGGCTGTTCGAGATTGAGGACGACGGCACCGCTGCCACGGACATCGATCATGTCGTGGCGCTGGCGGAAGCCTACGACTCCGGGCTGGACTCCACGCTCTTCAGGGACTTCGGCAAGGACCTGGCCAACCTCACCGTCGCCGACCCCACCATCAACCGGCACCGGAAGTCGGACAAGGACGCAGCGGAGTGGAGGCCAGCGGAGAACGCGGGCTGGTACGCTGCCCGCATCCACACCGTCAAGTTGAAGTACGGAATGTCCATCGACGCCGCCGAACGGGACTCGCTGGCCGCTTTCCTCGCCTCCGACACCAGCCGCACAGTAACCTGCCCATGAGAACCGTCACGGAGTCCTCCGCGTCTTTGAGCGCGTCGCGGGCCAGGACCAACTCGCCGATTACACGGGCGGGAACGCAGGGCGGGAAGATGAAGTGGTAGCGGGCTGACCGGAGCCGATATCTGGCTTGGGTGAGTGCCTCGCGGGCGGTGTCGTCGTGGCGCATGGGGCCTCCCGTGGAGCTGGTGTCATGTCACACGTGATATGTCGTAAGACGGTGCGGCGGGTGCTGAAAAAGCG
>JAPPGM010000021.1 GCA_028874995.1 Gemmatimonadota bacterium
CCCCCCCCCCCCCCCCCCCCCCCCCCCCCCCCCCCCCCCCCCCCCCACCCCCGCGCGCCGCCCCGCCGGGCCCCCCCCCCCGGGGGGGGGGGGGGGCCCCCCCCCCGCGAAGGTGCTACCAAGGGATGGGGGAGTATCCCCTATAGGGCTACTTGCCCACTTGGGGGCGTCCACCTACAGCCTACCGTTGGGTACAAACGGGCTGGCGAGGGGCTCGCCCCTTTGATCCCCAAGAGGTTCTGCGATGCAGGGACGGCACGGATCGTCGCCGTACGCGCCGCTGGCGGATCCGCAGGAGATCGCCATATGAGATCGTCCCATCCACGCGTTGCCACCGCACTTCGCAACGGACGCTGCCGATTTGGCATCCCCTTCTGGAGAACAACCGCGTTCGGCCCGAGCGTCGGACCGGGCACGATCACCTGCGTACGGGGGTGCATATGACCGAGACCAAGTCCCATCCCAAGCCTGAATCCGGTTTCTCCAGGCGTGTCGCCATCTGGGTTGTCTTCCTTCTGGCCGTGTACCTCGCGTATTCGGCAACCCACTTCTGGGGGCGGCCGGATGCGGTCGCGGACTTCCTCGCGATGGTGGCGAGGCGCCTCCCCGTCATGGTCGTCCAGATCCTGCCGCCAGCCGTCTTCGCCGGGGCTCTGCACGGGTGCGCAGTCTTCGGCGCGGATTCTCCCGGTTCGCAGCGTCACCACTGGATCCTGCTCGCCATGTTGGCCACGGTGGCATACGCCCTGCCGTCGCTCTTGATACCCATGTTCACGACTGGTGACGATTGGCCGCTTCCCTCCGCGCTCGTCCATTCTGCGAGGTCTGCTCAGGCTGCGGCGGACGCCGCGACGGGAAACGAGGTCGCAAGGTACTTGCGTAGAGCGGCCAACCATCTGGGAACGCTGCTGGTGCCGATCGCGAACGCGGGTTTCGTGTTGCTTGCGGCCGTGCTGGGTGATCTGACCGGACGATTGACCGGCAGTTTGTCCACTTGGTCCCGCTTCGCGACACGGTGGCTCTCGGGCGGATTACTTTTCGCGGCTTTCTGGATTCCTGTGGCCATGGCCGACGAATTGGTTGGGTACTACGCGGTCTGGGGTGGCGTGCTGTTGGTACTCCCTCTGTCCGTGCCGCTTGTCGCAGCGGGGATCCTGTTCGCTGTGACGCGCCCTGATCGCAGGTCACCCCGTTGATTCCCCAGATTGGCAGCGACGGCTTCGACCGGAAGCGATTCCACGCGGGAGACCGTGCGCTGTTTCGCCGTCTGGTCCGGGAGACGTCTCCGCGCATGCTGCGGGTGATCCATGGTTACGCCAAGGATGACGACCACGCAGCCGATCTGTTGCAAGCCTGCTGGGTCCGAATCTACCGGAAGCGTGCGCGCTTCTCCGGTACAGGGTCCTTTCTCGGGTGGGCGCTGACCGTGTGCAGGAATGTGTGTAGGGCGGAGGCACGCAAACGTCGGCATGCCTCCTTTGTCCGTCTTGACCACCAGCCCGATCTCCCGGACCGCACACCCGGACCGGCTGAGCAACTGCAACGCCAAGAGCGGGCGGCTGCCCTTTACGCGGCGCTGGAAGGACTCACGGAGCGCGAGCGCGACGCAATCCTGCTGCGCATCCTCGAAAGCCGGAGCACTGCCGAGGTGGCGCGGATACTGGAGGTGAAGGAGGCGTCGGTTCGCTCGCTGATCCATCGGGGCCTGAAGAAGCTGCGCCAAATGGACTGGCTTGCCGAAGAAACTCAATAGCCGAAGGAGAACCCCATGATGAAGAAGATCCGAATCTTGTCGGGCCGTCGCGGCACCGGGGCCAACACGGCCGCTGAGAAGACCGACCGTCTTGTCTCGGTCGTCGTGGAAGGCGACACAGCACCGGTGGCGGAGTCGGAGCCGGTGGATGGAGCTGCTGATGCGGAGGTGGCCGAGACGCTGCGAATGATCGCCTCGATCCGGGAGATTGGCGCTTCCGACACACCGCTGGCGGAGTCCAGTGTGGACGCGATAATGGACGCCTTGGAGCGCGAGGTGCGTTCCCGGGTGGGTGCGTGGCGGGAGTGGCTGGGCATGCTTTCCGGCTTCCTCGCCTGCACCATGACGCTCGGATCCGGCCTGCTTCTCACGGGTGGAACCGGCTACCTCCGAGCGACCGATGCGGCCGCGGCACCCGTTCTAGCCGCCGCAGTCGCATCTCTCGCAGCCCTGGCAAGCGTTCTCGTACACAGACAACCCCAGTTGCGACGGCCAGTCCTTCCGCTGCTGGTGCTCGTGACACTCGGTATTGGGGCGTGCGCCCCGCAACTCCCGGATACATCGACGGGCGAGGTCGAGATGGCCCCTTCGGCGCTGACGACTTTCACCGAGGGCGAGGAGTTGTGGGGTGTGCGCGACATCATCCAGTCCGGCGAGGTGATCTGGGTGCTCACCGCCACCGCACCCTTTCTGCGGGCGTATCATCACTCCGGTCGCATGCTTGCCGACTTCGGCAGGTCGGGCGGCGGGCCGGGGGAACTCCGCAACCCCTGGACCCTGTCCGCAGCGACTTCTTCCGGCGGGGTGGTCGCGTGGGATCTCGCCACGCGTAGGCGTTCCCGGTTTGATGCAGCGGGCAACTTCGTGACTTCAACGGCCACAGCCGTCACCTGGGAATCCGTTCGCGCCGACATAAGGAGCGTGACCTTCGGGGATCCGTTCCGGGTCGTCGAGGACAACACCGGAGTCTGGACGGCCAGCTATCCGGGTGGGATCCGCCAGGGCGACGATTTCTGGGGCGGCAATATCCTGCGCTATGCGCACGGTGATGTCGAGCCGGTCGTGGTCGTGGATTTCACCGTTGATCTTCCCGGAGCCGCAAGCCGCGTTCCGGCCATGGGGCTCGGCCCCGTGCCCCTCTGGGACGGATGTGCCGATGGCGTCGTCGCCGTGCTCGATCCGGTCGACCGCAGTCTTCATCTGTACCGCCCCAGCGGCGCGAAAGACAGGCAGATCGCGCTGCCGTGGACCGGTCGGCCGCTGTCGCATGAGGAGCGTTTGGGATATGTCCGCGCGATGATGCGTAACGAAACGCAAGGAACGAATGTCGCCGGCGAAGAGATCGACCGCGCCGCCGCGGACATGCTCACACGCGCGGGCGACCAACTGGCGGCGGAAGCCCCGCTCGGGATCGATCTGCGCTGCTCCCCCGGACGGATCTGGATTCAGGAGTTCGACGGTTCGTCCCATCCTCTCGGATATGGAAGGACTTGGATGACCGTTGCTCTGGACGATGCTGCCGCACAGTTCCAGAGGGTCGTGTTCCCCGATGGGTTCACACCCTACCGCTTGACGGACTCCGTGGCCATCGGCGTGGTGACGGACTCCGTCGAGCTACAGCGCATTGCGCTCGTGCGTCTGGCCACCGATCTTCCAGCGCCTATGCCCACTTTGGCACGTCATTGAAGAGCGCTGATCCGCCGAAACCGACATCGCCGCAGCCCGGATGGAATCCAGGCCTATCAGGATGCTGCGGATGGGGGCGAGCACCCGCTTGGGGAACTCCATCGGACCGCGGACTTTCCGGGGGGGGTTTAAGGGGGGCGAAGCGGGCTGTTCGGAGAGCAGAAGCAGAACTGGGGTGGGTAGGCGACTACTTCCGCTTGACGCCCAAGCTCCGGAAGCGCACCGACCCCACGACTCCGAATCCCCCGGACACGTTCTGGAGGGGGGGCACGGAAAAGGCGCTCCCCGCATTGCCGGAGGTGATGAACGAATAGAGGTGCACTGCCATCGCGGCGACATCAAGGGTGATGGGCGTGATCGCGTCCTCAATCGCTTCTTCGGGCACCGGAGTCGTCACCGACATTTCGTCCACCGCGATGTACCAGCCCTCCGCGTAAGAGGCGACGACGTTCCCCGACTGGAGCAGTCGCAACGACACCATGTACCGATGGGCGGCGGCACTTCGTGTCCACTCCGCCGAGAGCGAGTCCACCTCCCCACCGGACAGTTCCGCTGCGTCTATCGCGAAATCGCCAACCGCCTTGGTGTCACCCCATGCTGTGTGCTTCTCTTCGGCAAGCACCTCCACCCGGTAGGTGACACCGTCTTCCAGTTTCGCCACCGGAACGAGGCACTGCCCCTCGGGGCCGCGCTTGTAGCCGTACCACCAGCGGCATATGTCGAAGTGTTCGATGTCGTTCGTCTCGTCGACGAGAGTCCATTCGCTTCCGCTCGATCCATCCTTCGCCCGATAGATTCTCGCCAGGGCACCCCTGACGGTATCGGACAACTGCGCGGGCCACACCATTACGGGGTGCCGAGTGGAGTCCGGATTCAATGCGGCGACCAGGATCAGGCGGTCATCGAGGCCCGGCGGGACATCCGGATCCACGATCTCGCACGCCGCGGCCGCAATGGTGGCGGCGATCAGGACGAAGCGGAAGAAGGCTGTTGCTCGGCGCATGGGTCAGTACCTGAAGTCCACTCCGATGAAGGGGAACGGGGGGAATTGGCGTTCTCTGACCAGGTACTTGCCACCCCGGGTCTCGGCAGCGGGCCTGTAGGTGAGCACGTTCTCCCGCACCGTGAAGTTGGGGACCGAGAGGAAGGGCACGATCGTCAGGTCCCCCCAGCTAAACGCGTAGCGGGCCGAGAGGTCGGCGCGACCGTAGTAGGGCAGCCGACCCTGGACATCGGACAGGATAACGAACGAATCTTCGCGCTGGCCAAGGCCCACAATGGGGTTGTTCGGCGTGTTCTCATTGCTAATCTGGCCTCTCGGATCGTAGGCCATCCCGTAGAGCCGCCCGACCGGAAACCAAAAGGGTGCGCCGGACGCCACGGTCGCCCGCAGTGACAGGCTCAAGCCCCCCAGATCCTCAAGGCTCACCGTTGCGTCGAGCTCATGCCGACGGTCCCACCGCGGCCAGTATTCTCTGGCTTGGCCATCGCGAAAGCTCACCCACGCCTGCTGGTACGAGAGCCAGCCGCGAAGAAGGCCCGCATGCTTCTCGACGGCCACCTCCCACCCGGCTGCCGAGCCATCGTGGTACTCCAGCGCGGACAGGTCGCGTGAGGACTCGGGATGCCAACTCGGAATGCCGGAGAAACGGCGGGTCCAGCCGGTTACCGCCGCTGTCCAGGTCCTGCCCCGCCAATAGTCGACAGCCACGCTCATCCCGTCGGCCGCCGACACCGGTTGGTCCTCCCCGCGCAGAAACCACATCGGGGCTCCCGGCGCGAGGTGCCGGTCGTCTCGGAGCACCGAGAGAAACTGGAAGCTGCGGTCCAAGCTGCCGCTGACCGCGAACGCGCCCAAGTGGAGGCGCGCCGAAAGCCGGGGTTCGGCGAAGACCCGGGAACTGATGCGTTCCGTCCCCGCCCGGATACCCGGCGCCAGCCTCAGTGCCCCGATCCAGTGCTCGAGCTCCGCAAAGGCCGACGCATACAGAAAGGAGCCTGACGCGTCTCCATCCATGTACGCGCCCGTGCCCGTACCCGACAGGTTGACCGGGCCGCCCTCCAGCACCAACCCGCTCCGCAGTCCTGTGACGTCCCCGCGCACTGTGATCTGGGCCCGCACGCCCTGTACACTGATCCGGTTCCTGGTGACCAAGGCCGAGATCTCTGGCGCGGCGGCCAAGTTGGCCTCGTAGCGGCTGAGGTATGCCGACACATCGCTGGTGATGCGGTTCCCCCGGACCCACGACCAGGTGACCGAAGACACCAGGTTCGTCCAGTCCGACCGGATGGACTTCCCAAACTCGACCAGCTCCAGAAAGTCCCAAGCGAAGTCGTCGTTCGATGCCAACAGCGAGACCCCCAGGCGATGCTCCTCCGAGGGATACAGGTGAACGGCCGCGTTGACGTCGTGGAACGAGTACGGCACCGGCAGCCGCGCCACGTCCACGGAGGCGTTACGCACCGCCAACAGCCATCTGCCGTGGGCCCCCGGGAGCGCGCCGTTCAAGGCGGTACGCAGGCCCAGCGCGCTCAGTCCCCCAATGAACGACGCTCGATCCGCGATTCCCGTTCCGTGCCGCGCGGCCACAACTCCGGAAAGCGATCCGCCGTACCGTGCCGGAATCGATCCCTTGTAGAGTTCCGTGGACTCGATGGCATCCGGATTGAACACCCCGATCATCCCGAACATGTGATACGGGCCGAACACCGGCGCGCCATCAACCAGGACGGCCACCTGGTCGGCGTCTCCGCCGCGCACGAACATCTCCGCCCCGAAGTCGTTGATGCTCGTGACCCCGGAAACGGACTGGAGACTGCGGAACACGTCGGGCTCGCCCACGGCGGGCACTGCGCGGACCCCGGCCCGGGTCATCCCCACCGCTCCGACCGCCACCTCTCGTTCAAACATCTGCCGGGCCAACTCGCGTGAATTCGCTCCGGCGCGCTCCGCCTCCACCGTGAGAGTGGCCAGCGCGATGGCCGAACGGACCAACGGGAGGTCGATTCTTGTTTCACCTGCGGGCGGCACCACCACAGTGTCCACCGCCCTGTATCCAACCCGGGTTGCGACTACGCGCACCGAGTCCCCGGTCCCCGGCGGAACCGGGGCCACGCCCAGGCTGCCAGTTACCCTGGTCTCGCCGAGACCCGGGAAGGACACCAGCACGCCCCCGAGCGGAACGCCCGACTCGCTGTCCACAACCCGCAGCTCCCAGCGGGCATCGCCGGGGGACGCCTCGGGGTCTTGGGGCGTGCCGGAAAGAGCGGTCGGCCATGGATGCAGGCACACGATCGCCAGGACCGCCCAGAGGCACGGGCTGGCCAAGCGCCGACATCGGGGGCCCCGGAGGGCGCGCCCTCCGGGTCTCAGCAGGCATCCCGACAACGGAGTTGTCAGTTTATTCATCGGAATCCGATTCCCAATTACTGCCAGGCGCTCAAGTCCGCCTCGTCATCGTCGTTCTGGAATACGCAGGTGCCGAATCACTCAGCGGCGGCGGTGCACTACCCGGCTGTTCTTCGCACGGAGATACTGAGGTCGACCGTAGCGATTGTCTCGCATCCATCGGCGTCCCTATGGACGTACCGGGCACCGAGATTGAGGGACGAGTCCGAGGGGCTGTAGGTCCCGGTGAACTCGGTGACCCCTTCGCAGTCGGGATGTTCGACGAACAACGTGACGTGGGGCTGGAATTCATGTGTCACCACACCGATGTAGGCCGTTGCGAAGGACAGGGAGATGGCTTCGGCGCCTTCGCCGAACTCCGCGACGAGGACCATGGTCCCCGTGATTCCCTCTCCGGTCTCTTCGATGACCAGCACGGCCTCGCCCGCATCGCTGAGCGCGTCTCCGGGGTCTTGGACCGCCCCCGCGTAGGTTCCGGCGAGGTCGCCGGCCTCCCAAGCTGAGCCTACGTCCTTGAAGGGGACGGTGGGCGGGTCGTCACAGGTGACGAACGTCAGCAGGGCCCCGACGGAGACGAGAACCCGGAGGCAGGTGATAGGCGAGTTTCTCATGGTGCTGCGTCCTTTCTGGAAAGGTATTTCGCGTCCGGCACCCCTGGATGGGGCGCCGATACTGTATTAGACACCAGAAGGGACGCGGAGACTGCGGGGAAAACCCCGCGAAATCATGGGTGAAACCCCTGTCGATTGAGGACGGGAAATCCCCCTCACGCGCACCAATCCCGAACTAGGATGGGGATGGCCGACATTGGTTTAGTGGGAAGCTGGTGGCCTGACCTGACGTGTCGAGACAGGCTTCTGATTTGGGATCGACGGTGTCCCGGACCTGCTCACACCGAGCGCCTTGCGCTACCTTCCAGGTCAAGAGTCAAAAGAACGAGTCTGCCCGCCAGTGGATCTGCCAACCGGCATCGACCGATCCCGACCCACCCGCGAGCGAGGTTAGTCCTCTGGCCAGATCGATCCGTATCAGTCCCTCCATGAGCACGGCTCCGACGCCGCCTGAGTAGAGATTTGAGCGGCCGACCGATGCCCAGTCTGCGAAGAGCGACATGCGGACATACCGGAGTGACCTCTGTAGTTCGGCCCGTCCCCTCCAAAACGATCTGCCCACCAACGCGCCTGCGGAATAGCCGCGGAGGCGGTCGCCCGTTCCGCCGAGAGACCAGAGATCGTAGTCCGCCGGATCGCCCCATATCCGTGCTCCCCCGGCCTCCAACCCACCGGACCAGCCAACTCCCAGCGGGATGGTCAATGCGCCGGTAGCCGAAGCGCTGACACTGGTGTTGTCGCCGATCGACCCACGGACCATGATTTCGCCCCCACCGCCGACCGACTGGTCCGAAAGACCACCCCACCAAGGCAGCAGACGCACGGAAGCTCCCGTTCGGACCCCTTCCGCGGCGGTACCGAGAACCGTGTGCCATTCCCTGAAGACGCGCAGCGAGACCCAGGTCCGCTCGTGCTTTCCGGGAAGCAACTGGAGCCCGACCCCGCTTGCAGCGATGTATCGCGCGAGGTCACTTGTCCTGGGATCAGGTGTCGTCCACGGAGCCCGCCGGGGGCTACGGAAGGGTGAGACGTTGCGGTACAACGAGACCCTCAGCCTGCGTTGCGGGTGGTGGTGCTGCGCCGTCAAGCTGACATCGGGATGCCAGTAGGCTGTCCTCATCCGCACCGTCGCCACTGCTGTTACCCGCCCCCGGGACCACCACGCACGTGTCCCGGCCGACAGCCCTTCCTCCGAGTTGTACCGCAGCAGTCTGAGCGTCCAGATCGGCGGCTCGAATTGACAGGGGCATGCTGCGACTTCCACATCGCCGACCTCCCCAACGGTTCCAATGGTTGCCAACCTGGACTCCATCTCCTCAATGGAGTAGTCACCGACTCCACCGATGCTCTCGTCCCAAATGGGTGGAGGCAGCTGGTCACTGGTCGCGAGGACGCTCTCGTCGCCAGGGATGATCACTACCATTTCCCCGGGAACGGTCGAGTAGACCTCGCCGGTGATGCTGTCGCCGTCCTCCCTCCAGCGCTCCATTGCCTCCAGGGCGGTCTCGGGTACACCCGCTACCCTCTCGGCTCCCCTTTCGCGGATCTGTTCGATTTCGAACACCCACTCATGTGAGATCGATTCCACGACATCCGGAAAACCCTCGGCGTGGACCTCATCCACCACACCGAGATACCCCACCCACTTCACTGCCCTGGGAAGCCAGTGCCGCATTTCCCACAGTGCGTAGTCCGCGACCACGGCCGTCACGTTCATTTCCCATTGGGGAAGCAGGTTGTTGACGGCACCATTCAGGAATCTGCCAAGGCGGCCGGGATTCCTCGAAGTGGCCGAGTCCCATGCCATGACCCCGTCTCCGAGTTCAACGGCAAGCCCCATGTTCGGTCCGTCACCACGCCTGAACTGGAGCCCCAGCTCGGAATCCAGCTTTTTTGCGAGTCGGTACGCGACCCGCACCAATCCGAATGACTCGGGCTCGATCCACATCACTCCGGCAACCAACTGGATACTGCGGAACCGCGGAATCGCAGTGACCTCCACAGCCTTGATGGAACGCCCCCCGGCCAGTTCGACCGAAATCGTATCGCCCGACCGAAACTGGTAGAACCGCTCCGAGTCGGCACCGAGCGGGCTTCGCACGCTGGCGGCGACGGAGTCAGCGTGCAAGACGGCGAACCCGAACGCGAAGGGATCTCCGAGGGGATCGGCCGCGCGCCGAAACGCCACCTGCCATGAGACACCGCCCGATCCGAAACCGAGGGTCCGAAACCGGGACCCTAGTACACGCGCGACCTCGGGTTCATCGCGTGACCACCTGACGCGCGTCACGGATTCGCCGTGCGCCAGGCGGCCAGCGCGACGGGACAACGACGCGGTCACCCCCATCCGTTCGCGGATCAGCGCCGTGTAGGAGTCGATGGCTGGCACGGCTGCATCGCGCGTGGCCCGCACACCCAAGACCAGACGGTGGGCGGTCTCGTCCAGATAGGCGTTCCGCGGGGACTCTGCTCGGGCGGTGTGCTGAGCCTGTGCCGTACTCCACCCGGCGAGGTTCACAACCGAAAGCAACTGGGCAACTGCGATCCAACGGCTCATCTGCTCACCGCACTCAGGGGGGCGACCGGCAGTCTCCTTCCACGCACATGGAAACCGAGTTCCGAATATGGGCGAACGCATGTCGGCACTCCCAGAGGGGAAACCCGGTTTTTCGTGAGGGAAAACACAGGTTTCGCTTGGGGGGAAAGTCCCTCACGGGAGCGCGTCGGGACGTGTCGACGGGTTCGCAGTGTCGCGATGCCCACCTCCTGACCGCCTACGGGAACCGCGACGGTGGTGTTTTGACCCGCCGCTGGCGGCGGTTGTCCAGCGGCCCGCGTACCCCGCGGGACATCCTGGAACGTCGTGGGACTTGCAGGCAATCTCCGACAGGTTGGCTTGCTTGCGAACAGCTGTTCACCGTTCTGGGCATGGAGACGCCGAAGCAGTGGTTCAACTCGCGGCCGAGCGGTGCGGCCGCGCACTCTAACCGGACAGGGTCGGGCGCTCGCGAGGCTTGGACAGGAGACAAGGTCGCGTGGAATCGCGCTCGTCTGCCTCCACAGCGGCGGGTTCACCCGCGCCCAATGCGCACGGTTCCTCGATGCGCATTCGGAACAGGGGCGATGGGTCGTCCTCGCCCTGATCGTCCGGGGCGTGGTGGTCGAGGAGACCGTGTCCGCATCAGGGGGATCGGCCACGTGTGCCGGATCCATGCCCGGAGCACTATATGACGGGCGCGGGCGTGCGAGCCCGTCGAAGAGACCGATGCGGCGCGTTGAACCGGCCCGTTTCACGGGCTCGTTTGGTGCGGCTAAGGCCGGGGAGCAGGCTACCTTTCGTGGCCACGCTCCGCGCGACCCCGGCAAGGCTGACGAGGGGCTCCGCCCCCTCTACCCCGACCAGGTCCGCGCTCTGAACGAGGTTCGCGGATTGCAGTCTGTTCTCCCGGTCAGGTGACACGCTCGCGGAGGCCGCCCGGCTGAGGAGGGTCCGCTCTTTCCCGTGTGGCGCTCGACTCCACATCCAGCTTCGGCTCCCCGCTGCACTCCCGGCGGGGGCTGGACGGCCAGGCGGTAGATGCTATCTTCACGGACCTGACGGCGCCGGAGGAAAGCAAAGCCGGTGGGGACCCGACCAAGGGCCGGTGCCGCGCCCGCATTTTGCCACCACCGAGCGCCACGCCCCCGGCGACGATACATTTCGTTATGAAGCCCGCTGAGCCATCCCGCTTGTCCCTCTCTCGAATACGACTCGGTGCGGTTGTCACCGGCACAGCCATGCTCGGCGGCGCGATTGTCGCGTCATGTGGCGACCGGGGGACAGACGCGATGCCCTTGGGCGACGTTCCGCGGTACGGCGTCCGTGACAGCGCCGGAATCACGATCGCCGAAAACCCCCGTCTCGCCCCTGACTCAAGGCTGGGATGGACGGTGGGCACCGACCCTCTGGTCTCGATAGGCACTGCGGAAGCCACGCTGGACTTTCAACTCCACGGGATTGAGGATGCGACCCGGCTCGCCGACGGCAGGATCGTGGTTGCGAATGGAGGCTCCATGGAGTTGCTGGTGTTCGACGCGACGGGCCAATACCTGACTTCATGGGGCGGTGAGGGCGAAGGGCCGGGGGAGTTCGCGGACCTGAACCGGGTTCGGCCGTGGGCCACGGATTCATTGATCGCGGACGACCCCGAGCAGGGCAGGATCTCCGCCTTCGACCTGGAGGGCAATCACGGCTGGACCGTCTCGCTACGCAGCCGGAGTGAGGTTAGCGGGATTGTGGCGAGTGGGCTTCAGGCAATAATGGGAATGATGGGGTTCGGAATGAGCCCCGATGTTGTTATCGGAATCCTTCCGGACGGCACGCTCTTCACGAGGGATGCCGAGTTCTGGCGGACGGAGGGGTTCTGGCGCCAAGATCACGTCTATGCGTTGAGGACCGTCGACGGTGACACGCGCGCCTCACTGGGAAAGCATCCTGGGCCGCAGACCTTCTCCGGCGGCAGCTATACACAGGGCAATACGGTGTACTTTACTACGTTGCGGCATCCCTTCGGGCAGACGACCCACACCACGGTCTGGGGAGATCTGGCGGTCATAGGACGCACTGAGGTCTACGAGATCAGGGCCTACCGGAGCGACGGATCCCTCGCACGGATCGTGCGCCGCGACTACGAACCTCGCACCCCTACTCAAGCCGAGCAGAATGACAGCTTTCGCCGCTATGTTGCAGGGCTTCCTGCGGAGCGACGCGCTCGCGCTGCCGAGGTGACCGCGAAGGTGCCACTGGTCGACGCTTTCCCGGCTTTCGCCGGAGCCGTTGGCGGCACGCTGGGGCATCTCTGGGTGGCCGAGTTTGAGCGCCCCGGGGAGGAGCACGACGGCACACTCTGGACGGTCTTTGATCGGGAGGGGCGTGTGCTTGGCTTGGTCGAAACGCCCGACGACCTCACGATCTTCGAGATCGGCGAGGACTACATCCTCGCGAAGGTGACCGATGCCTTGAATATCGAGTACGTGCGGTTGTGGGGGTTGACACGGTCGGAGTGAAGGCGGCTCTAGAGCCCCTGTCCCCCGACCAACTCGTACACCACGCCCCCGGCCGTCCATTTTGTCCAGTTCCACGCCGGGCGCGAGTTGGAGAACTTCGAGGAGGCGGATCATGGATGGAGCCCTGCATCCGCCCCCGAATCGGGTTACCGAGCAACAGAGTGTCGTGGGGCGGATTGCGGTTGTCCCGCCACTGTCGATGTCGCCGGTGCACACGGCGGGCGGCGGTAGGCTCCTGGGGGTCACAAAGGGGGGCGGAGCATCCCCCTGCCCGGCGGACGCCCTCGATGCGGTCGCCGAAGACACCCCGCGGGCGGTCCTCGCAGGCGAGGTCCGGGGCGGCGGGACTGGCGACATCGGCAGCGTGGAGGGGGCGGTCCGCCGAACCACGGGCGGGGTGGACAGGCTCGGGAGCGGCTCGCCCGACCCGTCGAAACTCGAACACCACCGAAGCCGTAATGCCTCTCGTGGATCGCGCGGCCGGTTGGCCGACCAGCGAATTGGAGACACTTCGGTTTGCCCACCGATCTTCGAGCCGCGAAGCGCTGTTTCGTCTTGAGAGCACGTCTGGCGTCCCACGGAGTGCGGGCGGGACAGGGTGACAGCGCCGCAAGAGGTGCAACTCGCCGGAGTCGCGTTCGACGATAGGCTACGCTCCGAGTTAGAGCCGTACCTGAGCGCGGAAACGACACGGGGGGTCGATGCGCACTTCGGTCGTCCACCGATGCGCACCGGCGTTGCCGTCCATCCGCTGGCGCGAGGAACGTTTTTCGGCCTCACCGCCCCGTTTGCCCGTGGCGCAAGGGCCGGTCGGGCCGTGACGCTAGCGACCCCCCTCGCCGAAGGCTCGGTACGGATTCGGGGCCGGGTGTGCCTGCGCACCCCTCCGCCCCCGATCCCTCGGGGTCGCTAGTGTATCAGCAATCCGTCCCGGAAGGGATCGAGCGCCACGTCGAGGCGGCGTAGGACCTGCCCACCGACCGGTTGGCCGATGGGCTGTGCGGCATAGCCGACCAAGACCGGGCATGCGCCGGACCGCCTCGCCGTTGGGCCTTCCCGCACGGGACTGCTGGCTGGGAGTGACCCCCCAGCGCAGGGGAGGATTGCGATGTACATCGCGATGCTCCCCGATGCCGATCGAGGCATGCCGAACAGGGGGGTCACTCCCAGCCACGGTCGAGGAGCGCGGATCGGCATCGGTGCTCCGCCGGCCGTGGCGCAACTGCCAGCGCTCCAGCGACATGCCGAAACCGGGGCGTGCACACGGAAACGCGTTTCTCCTGCACGGGCAACCCGATGTGGGATGTATACCCGCGGATCGGCACCGGGAACGTCGAAAGCCGCCTCCGAATCATGGCCTGCCGCACCAGCATCGGCAGACACCGGGACCGCGCCCGGACCTCATCGATTTTCGGCGGGACCCCACCGGTCGGAGCCTCACAGTCGGAGCCTCACGTCTGGCGTAGAAGCCCACTCTCTGCGACCTTTCGTTCGCGCAGATCGTGCGGTCCATCGCGAGAGGAATCGAACGATGGCACGCACGAAACGAAGCCGGCGTTCCTACGGCGCCGGCGAGTGGGGCCGGAACGGGGTGAGGATCTTTCCCGATCCCAAGACCGGTCTCTTTCAGATAGAGTGGCGCGAGAACGGTCGAAGGCTGGACCGTGCCGCGAAAGCGGGAAAAACGGGCGAATGGCGGGAGTCACGCGCCCGTCCTCCTCGCCAAGGACTCCCAAGTCGTTCTGGCCATGGCTGCGGACGCAGGGGGCCAGCCCGTCGGGATGAGACTCGCTCACCGTTGGACAAGACTCCGCGAAGAGGGTTCGGCTGTTCGGCGGACATGTTATCTTCTCGGGAGGCTGGCAGTCGCGGTCTGGTTGCCAACTGTGGTCGAGCGGAGCTTGGGCTGGAATCCCGGTAGCCAAAGGGGGAAGCGATGAACCGCATTCTGTTGTGTGCCGCCATGCTCGCGCTGCCCGCGCAAGGCGCGGCGCAGCACATCGGCTTTCAGGCGGGGCTGGCGCGTACCTTCCAAACCGCCGAGGAGACCGACCCAAAGTGGGGACGGGCGGGCGGCGTTTCGCTTGATCTTCCGCTCTTGGACCATGTGGGCCTTCGTCTGGGCGGGCTCTACGCGGAGAAGGGTGCGGCGTTCGATGTGGACGGCGAGGAAGGAACCTTGTCGCTCACCTATGTCGAGCTACCGGCCATGCTCCGCATCGGAGGCAGCCTGTACGGGCTGATCGGCGCCGCCGTCGGAATCAACAGGGGATGCACGGTCACCGCGGCGTCCGTTTCCGTCGATTGCTCGGAGATACCAGGTGCGGACATCAACACGATCGAACTCGGAGTCGCCGGGGGGTTGGGATACCGCGCCGGGATGTCGGATCGCCTCTCCCTTACGCTGGAAGTGCTGCACAACAGGGGAATGACCAACGTGAGCGAGGACGACCCGGAGGACAACAGGAACCGGTCATTCAGCGCCTTGGCGGGCGTGGCCATCGGCCTCGGCGGATAGCGGCCCCGAAGATCAACGAAATCGCCCGGGGTGAGCGGCGGAGCTTGTGACTGAGCCCTCGGCCCGCGCACAAGGAGGTACGATGACCAACGGCGGCGCGACCGGGAGGGACGCGGCCCGGCGTTACGGTTATCCTGCCGCGCGGGTCATGCTGGCCGCGATCTTCGTGGTCACGGGATGGGACAAGCTCGCCAACCCGCGGGACGCGGTGGCCGACATCGCGGAGGTGGGCTTGCCGACCCCGTTCCTGCTCGCCATCGTGGCCGGAGTCGTGGAGGTGGCGTGCGGGGTGCTGCTGGCCGTGGGCTGGCGGGCGGCCTGGGCGGCGGTCGGCCTGCTGCTGTTCCTGCTCCCCGTGACCGTGCTGCTGGAGAACCCGCTTGCGTCACCCGGTGACTTCGGCGCGTTGATCGACTTCCTCAAGAACCTTGCGATCATGGGCGGCCTGCTGATGGTCGTGCTATGGGCGCGAGAAAACCACGGGCGCGAATCACGCCGTCCAGAATGAGCGATGCCGCAAGGCTCACGGGTCGTCCGCTGGCGTCTCGCTTAGCGACGCGCGCAGCGCCGAGGTGTCGTTGGCCATCGTCCGGAGGCGATTGGCCGCGCGCAGACTGATCTTGGCAATCCGCGAGAGCGCGAGGTTGTGCCGCCCGCCGGGACGCTGGCAGTCGATGGCCAACAGGGCGGCTTCTTCCAGTTCGGAGGCCAAGCGGTCGAGAGTGTCCTTCAGCGAGGCACCGGCGTCATCGGACATGACCCGGGCTCCTCCTCTCTGGAGTGCGCGTGAACAACAGCCTGTTCCCCGATGAAGCCGTTGAAGTGCCGTGGTGGACGGGGACCGGCGGAGTCGCATCATGGGGAGGTTCGGCGTGCCTTCGCAACGGCGGCGAGGGGTGTGCGCGGCCTTGAGAGCGTGAAACGGGGAGCATGTCGGCCGAAGCGTTCGCATTCTCGACTCGCGAGAACCCGGGCCTCAGAATCCCCTACCCCTTCGCGGGAACCGAGTGGCTGGCCATTGTGTATGATTGTTGCCCTCTGGGGGGTTTCCGAGCGGACCCCCCTCATGACCGCCCACGCCGGAGGGAAGCGACAGAGGAGGAATCATCCATGAGCAAATGCACGGCCACGGCGATGTTGGCGTGCGCGTTCGGCGTTGCCGCGTGCGACGCGGCCGGTCCGCTGGAGCCGGAGTTCTGCGCCGACTACCCCTGCAAGGGCATGGAACTCGTGTCGCGTCTGTCGGCCGAGCAGCTCGGTCTGACCGAAGGGATCGTGATCGACATGTGGGGCTGGACCGATCCCGTGACCGGCACGGAGTGGGCGCTCGTGGGCCATTCCCAAGGAACCGCCTTCGTGAACCTCGGGGATCCCGAGCGTCCGGTGCATGCCGCGTTCCTCCCCTTGACGCAAGGCGCGCTTCCGAGCGGATTTCGCGACATCAAGGTCTACCGCGACCACGCCTTCATCGTGTCCGACGAAGCCAACCACCACGGGATGCAGGTCGTGGAGTTGGCGCGACTGCGCGACATCACCGCGTCGCCGTCGCGGATCGAGCCGCTGACGGTCTACGACCGCATCCAGAGCGCCCACAACATCGCAATCAACGAGGAGGCGGGCTTCGCCTACGTGCTCGGCGCCAACGGCGGCGAAGACACCTGCGGCGGCGGGCTGCACATGATCGACATCCGGACGCCCGCCACCCCGGTCTTCGCCGGCTGCTTTGCGGACGAATCGGGGGGCATCAACGGGCCGGGATACACCCACGACGCCATGTGCGTGGTGTACCGGGGTCCCGACGCCGAGCATCGGGGCAGGGAGATCTGCTTCCTGTCGAATGAGGAGGTGCTCAGCATTGCGGACGTGTCGGACAAGCACGCACCGGTCGCGTTGTCCCAGGCCACGTACCCCAGGGTCGCATACGCCCACCAGGGCTGGCTCGATGAGAGCCACGAGTACCTCTACATGAACGACGAACTAGACGAGTACCACGACCTCGTCGAGGCCACGCGCACCATCGTGTGGGACGTGAAGGACCTGGGCGACCCCGTGGTCGCGCGGGAGTTCATGGGCACCACCCCTGCCACCGACCACAACCTCTACATCGTCGGCGATCTGATGTACCAGTCCAATTACCGCGCCGGGCTGCGGGTGCTGAGCATTGCGGACCGGGAGAACCCGGTGGAGGTGGCCTTTTTCGACCCCACGCCGGACGACTCGAACGAGCCCGGGATCGATGGCTCGTGGAGCAACTATCCGTTCTTCGGCAGCGGCATCATTGGCCTCACGTCCATGGGGCTGGAGTCGGCCTCCGGGGGCGTGTTCTTCGTCAGGCTGTCCGATCGACAGGGGGCACCTCGGCTCCCTGCAAAGGGCTAAGTCGCTGGGCCACGCGCGCGGCTCCAAAGCCACTTGCGGGGCGGAGCCGGGGGCGGGGATCCGGTGCGCAGCAGAAGAGCGCCGTCGTCACCGAAGCCGTGATCGGGTGCCGGTCGCTCCTCGCCGTTCGCGAGGCGGGCGACTAAGGGGCCAAGGAGCTTGCCCGCCACGGCCCAGTCGAGGCTGTTCCGGGCGATGCTTGGAGAGGTGTTTTTCGGCGGCGCCGCCGTGCTGGCTTGAGCCACGCTAGGGTGTCAAGCCGATGGAGGGGGCGTCCACACCATCGACGATCTCAGGTCTCCGAGGGGTTGTGAGTAGGGTCGAATCCTAGCCGCGCGGCAGTTGGCGCGCGGCCGTCGCCAAGGAGTGACGGCTCGGGCTGTTCGCCCTTGCCGTCCGTGAGGGTGGCGGCGAAGAGGCCGAGGAGCTTGCCTACGATGGCAGGGTCGAGGCTGTTCCAAAGCGGTGCCCCGAGAGGTGTTTCGGAGGCGCGCCAAGGCTGGCTTGACGCAGGCTAAGGGCGTCAAGCAAGCAAGCCAGCCAGCCAGCGTAATCCGTGGGGCCACACTCCGTGAGTCCCCGGCGGAGGCTGGCGGGGGGCTTTGCCCCCTCTGACCCCTGTGATCGCGGTCGCCGCAGGCCGCAAAGGGACACCCGGCGGGCCGTTGCGGTGCCGCGGCGGAGCGCTGGCCCCGCGTCGTGGCCGGCGACGGCTTGAGGATTCGCCCGCAGGCGGGGTCTCTGGCCGACTGGGTGGCAGGCATCCGGGCCTGCCCTCCCCCCCCAAGCCCCTGCGAGCCCGGAAAACCGCTCTCGCGGCCATTCCGGACGTTTTTTTCCGAACCCTGGGCACAGGGGGGAGAGAGAGGCCTCCAAGGCGTCCGGAGAGGCCCGCGGCGGTGCTGCTCTCCCCCATGGCGATCATCGGCGATGAAGCAGGGTTTGCCTGGAGGAGAACAAGCGCGCGCTCTGGCAGGGGGTGGACACCTCGCGGAGCGGCCCGCGACGGTCGGCTGGTCTGCCATCTCGGTGCTGACGAAGGCTAGCGATCCGGCGTTCTACATCCAGCGTCACGAGGGGGGCGAGGGCTGCGGGCCTTGGGCGGCCGCCAGGACAAACCGGCCAGCGCGGTCCGGGTTTGCGCGTGGTGTCGGCGCGGTGACGGGAAAATCCCGTCGCGAGATCGCGGGTTTCTCCCGGCGCGGGCGGATCAGTCTGGGGCGTACCTTGGAGGTTCACGCAATCCCAAACCCTCCCCGAAAGGAGCCAGCATCATGCGAACTCTTCTCATTGCCGCCGTCCTCGCGGTCGGCATCCACGCGCCGGTAGCGGCTTCGGAAGCCCCTCCAGAGTTTGCCGCCGAATCCGTTCCCTTCCCGCTCGTCGGTGGCCTCGAACAGGGCCTCGACCCTTGCACGGCTTTCGGTAGTCCCGCCGTTCAATGCCGCGGGCACCTTGCCCACGCGATCTATTGGGCCGGTCTCTGCGGTATCGGTTTGACGGCATGGGGAGCCGCCAAGAAGGTCTTCAGCATCCTGAAGGAAGCCAAGAAGCTGGCGAAGAAGAAAAAGGTGACGTGGAAAGAGGCGATAACGCAACTCGGAAAAGCGGCCATGGGCGCTTGCGGAGGGATGTTCGTCACCATCGGGCTTTTCATCGAGTGTCATTTTGGAGCGCACTATGCCGGGGATGACACCGATGACGATATCGACGAAATCTGGCGAGAAATCGAAAGGCTCATGGACGATGGGGCGGAAGCCAATGCGTGACATGATTCTCGTAGCCGTCGTGGCGGGAATCGTCTACGCAGCTATGGCGTTCGCAGCCGGTTGGTTCGGTCTTTGGAAGTCGCACGAATCCGAAGACGAATGAGCGGGTATAACCGGGCCGGGGGGCTCACCAACCCCCCGCGACGTTCGCCGCCCCACCCTACCCGATGCCCGGTTTCGGGGTTCGAGTCCGTTTCAGCCAGTCCCGCCCGGTTCCGCCCCATTGCCGGGGATGCGCGCCGGACGGCCCCGCTCGCGAAAACGGCGAAGCGGTCGCCCCCGCCAGCCCCGAACGCTGGCGGAGCGGTCAGGTGCTGTCATCTATCCGACCTGTTCGTGCGGCATGTCATAAGCCGCTGGCCTGTATGGAGATACGCGGACCGAGTCCAAATCACATCT
>JAPPGM010000026.1 GCA_028874995.1 Gemmatimonadota bacterium
TCTCGCGCGCGGCGGCCAGCGTCCGCCCGGTGCGCCAGGCGAGCCATTCGGCGCACGATGTAAAGTTGTCGGCCCACCCCTCGCGGCGGTCGAAGTCGGCGACGAGGGTGAGCATCTCGCAGGTGGCGATATTGATGCGGGCGGCGAGTTGGGCGATGCGTTCGCCGAGTTCGAAGAGGTCGTCGGACATGGGTCTGGTCTCCTGAAATGCAAGTGTGGCAATGGGTTTCCGGAGGGCGCGGCGTGCCCGCCTGCTACAATATATGCGGCGTGATTTCGGCCTCTCAGGATGGCCCAGGAGGCGAAAACCGGGGGTGGAGGCGACGCAAATGGGTCACGAGGCCATCGGACGCGCCCCAGGGCCTTCCAGCTGCCCCCGGGAGGCATCGTGGAAGCGGTCCCCCTCGCCGCGAGAGCGCGAATCCAAAACCGTCCATAGCAGAATCGGCCTGTGATCAGACGATTTGGGACGGGTGATGCTCGATTGGGCCTGTGATCAGACGATTTGGGGACGGTGATGCGCGGCCGGGCCTGCGACCGGACGATTTGGTGACGGTGATGCGCGGCCGGGCCTGCGACCGGACGATTTGCGACGCCGATGTTCGGATGGGTGTGCATCCGTCGTGAGGCCCCGTGGATCAGGGAACCGGCGGTTGGGGCACCGCGATGCCGGGGAGCCCCGGACCCGCGGTCAAACCGCCCGCCCGCCGCCGCGGCAAATCAAGGGACAGCCGCATGCTCGATTGGGACGCCACGGCTCGATTGACTCCGCTCCCTGCCTGGCGTCATGTCAGTCGAGCACCCGCTCCATCCCGACCGCGAAGTCGGCATTGCGCCGCGGCGGGATCACCCAGCCGACGCGCCGCCACGTCTTGACGCGCTTTCCAGCACCCGCCGCACCGTCTTACGACATATCACGTTGTGACATGACACTAGGTCCCGTCCGCCGGGGCACCGCCCATGGCACGAAGCAGGTCGTAGTAGGCCAGCCATGCCTCGGACGTCAGGGAGAGTGCGCTCAGCCGGGCGTTCCGGAACGCATTGGCCGCGTCCAGGAGCTCCAGCAGCGTCATCTCGTCTTCGGCGTAGGCCGCAGCCGCGGATGCCAGCAGCGCCTCGCCATCGGCAAGCAGAGTCGGCGCGGCCGCCTCCAGGCGTGCGCGGCCGGATGCAAACCGGTCCGAGGCAGTCAACAGGTCATGCTCGGCCATCTCTTTGCGCAGGTCGAGACGGTACGCTGCCGCGGAACTGCGGGCGGCAGCCTCCTCCCTCCTGCCGGACCCCCGGTCAAGGAGCGGCAGAGGCAGATCGACGGCGATGCGGGCGCCGTCCAGGCCGTCATCGCGGTGTCGGTATCCGAGCCCCAGCGTCGGTTCGGGTATCCAGTTGGTCCCAGCCACCTCCACCGCGGCCCGGGCCGCGTCAAGCTCCTTCGCGGCCACCTCGACATCCGGCCGGTCCACGAGGGCCGCCATCGCGGTTTCCCGGGTTATCATGGGGGGAATCCCATCCGGTCCCTCGGAAGGTCCGACCTCCCCGGTACGGGTCCCCGGGGCGATCAGCGCCGCCAGCATCCTGCGCGCGTCGCGGGCACGCAGTCCCGCATCCTCCACCTCCAGTTCGACCTGCACCCCCTCGATTCGCAACCGACGGGCCTCGTAGGCTGAAATGTCACCTTCCTCGAGGCGCATCTCCGCATCCTCCGCCACCGCCTGAATGACCGAGGCGGCCCGCCGCACAATCGACTCCGCCTCTTCGGCGAACCAGGCCAGCACGTACGCGTCCCGCACCTCGAAGGCCAGGGCGATCGAGTCGGCGCGGAACCGGGCGGCACCGGCCCCGATGGCGTGTGCGGCGGCCCGGGCCCGGGCGCCGGTCCGGCCGGGCCATTCAACCTGCTGGAGAATGAGGAAGGTCTGTTCCCAGATGCTCTCGGTATCGTGTCCCAGGTCGTCGCGTTCGAAGAGGAACCCCGGATTGTGGTAGGCACGCGATTGCCGGGCGGCCCCTAGTCGTCCGGCCATCTCGGACCTGGCGATCTTCAAGGCGAGGCTGTTCTCGGCGAACGCCTCCAGCGCTTCGGCAAGTGACACGCGCCGCACCGTTTCCTGGCCAGGGGCGGGACGCGGCGCGAGGAAGAGTGCGCAAAGGAGCAGCACCGGAAATGGCCGGGTTCGCGACTTGGGCATGAGTACTCCGTGGCGAAGGGGTTGCCGTAGCCGGCAAGGCCTCGGCCCGCGGCGGGACAGAAGACGGCTGTATCGTGAGGCGCTCGCCGGGGAGGCACAACCCGGGGGAGGGCCTCAGTCCCGCGGCGACCCCTCCAGCAAACCCTCGAGCGGTTCCTCCCGGGCGCCGTTCTCGTCGCACACCGCGAATGCGGATTCGGCCGCCCCGTACATGGCCACGCCCGCGTAATCGCCCGCCTTGTCGAGGATGAAGAAGCGCAGGTCGAAGCTCGGCAGGCCACGCGAGTTGAGGAGCCGCGACTCCACCGTGTTGTGGCGGACGCGTTCCAGTACCGCCATTCCGGCGTCCTTCGGCGACATCCCCTGGCGCATGAACTCGACGATCATGAAGCAGCTCAGGTTGTAGAGGTTGGCTTCGCCGCGACCCGTCGAACCGGCCGCGCCCACATCGTTGTCGACGTACTGGCCCGCGCCCAGGATGGGGGAGTCCCCCGCCCTGCCCGGGATCTTCCAGGAGAGGCCGCTGGTGGTGGTGACGCCGCAGAGACCGCCGTCCGGGGAGACCGCTTCGAGGCTGGTCGTGCCCCAGAACGAGTCGGGGTCGATGAGGCCGTCGTCGACCATGGAAAGGCCTGCCGCCAGGGCCGAGTCCTGGAAGCGGCGCAGGCGGGCGGCCTGGGTGAGGTCCGGCCGGTGGACCGGTTCGCGGCCCCGGCCGCGGCGGATGGTGTCGGGATCCGTGTCCTCGCGGACACGTCGCGTGTTCCGCAGGCGCTCCTCCGGATCAAGCCAGTGGCCGGGGTCGAGGCGCCGGCGCCACTCCAGCCACAGCTCGCGGGAGGCGGGCGTGTTCAGGTCGTCGTGGATCTCGAAGCCGAGTGCCCGCGCGAAGTCCCGGGCCCCCTTCCCGACGACGAGGTGGTGATCGGTCAGCTCCGCCACGGCCTTCGCCACCAGCGACGGGGTCTTCACGCCTTCGAGCCCCGCCACCCCGCCCGCCCACCTGCGCGGCCCGTGCATCAGGCACGAATCGAGCTGGACGATGCCGTCGGCGTTGGGAAGGCCGCCGTACCCGATGCCCCGCTCCTCCGGGTCGAGTTCGGGGATGTTCACCCCGGTCACGCAGGCGTCCAGGATGTCCTCCCCCTCGGTGATGCCGCGGAACGCTCGCTCGATCGCGCTCTCGGGGCCGCCGTTGCGGTACCGGATGGAGGACACGTCGGCAACGAGGAGGGGGCGGGTCGCACGGGTGTGGACGGCGGGCGCGGCGGGCGAGGCTGTCACAGAAGGCACGGCACCAACCGCCGCGCCTACAGCCGCGGTTTTCACGAAGTCACGTCTGTCCATGGGTCTCTCGAGGCGGGCAACCCGTTGCGGAACCGCCGCCGACGGCGCGGCACGCGGCTTGCACGAGTCTGCTCGAAGTTGAAGGCAACAAGTGGAGGATCACGATGACCACCATTGTAGACGCCACATTCCCGCGAGGGCCAGCGGGACCGGCAGGGTCGATTGGCCGCGCCATCCTTGCTTGCCGCCCCACCCCCTCCCCCCGATGTTGCCGCCAAGGCCCAGCACAATCAGAACCCGGAGACCCGTCATGTCCTCCCCTCCGTCCGCGTGGCACCGCAGCCCACATCACCTCCTCCCTACCCTCCTTCTCCCCCTGATCACAGCCTGCGGCCTCCCCTCAATCCCCGATACCGCCGGCCGCCCCCTCGACCCACGCTGGGGCTCCCTCGTCAGCGCCCGCACCCACGGCACCGTCTCGAAGCGCGACCGGATCACGATCCGGTTCACCAGGGATGTCGTGGACGAACACCTTGTCGGCCAGCCCGCGCAGGGCGTGTTCTACCTCGACCCGCAGGTCGAGGGCGAGGCCACCTTCGTCAGCGCCCGGGAACTGGTCTTCACCCCCGCCGAAGACCTGCCCTCGGGACAGGAATTCCGCGTGGTGCTCAGGCGCGAGGGCCTGGCCGGGCTGCCCGGCGATCTCGACGCCTACTGGTTCGACTTCGAGGTGATCCGCCAGGACTTCGAGCTGACTGTGGACGGGCTGGACGCGCAGTCGCGGGACGCCGACAACCTCACCGTGACCGGAGCGGTCGTGACCGCCGACGTGGCCGAGGCCATGGCCGTCGAGGAGATTCTGCGCGCCCACCAGGACGGGGACGAACTGGAGATCCGCTGGCAGCACGGTCCGGACAGCCTGGAGCACCGCTTCACGATCGAGGGCGTGACCCGCGGGCCGCGCAACGAGGTGGTCCGGCTGCGCTGGAACGGCAGCCATATCGGGGTCTCCGCGCGCGGGCGGGAGGACCTGGTGGTGCCGGCCCGCGACATCTTCCGCGTCACCCGCGTCCACGCCGAGTCGGACGAGCGGCAGCTCGCGGTGGTGCGGTTCTCCGACCCGCTCGAGCCGGGCCAGAACCTGGACGGGCTGGTGAGTCTGGGCGACGAGGATTTCACGCTGGAGGTCGCGCGCAACACGCTGCGGATCATTCCGGCGGAGCGGGTGGTCGGACCCGTGACGGTCGCGCTCGAGGCAGGCATTCGGGGCGTCGGCGGCAAGAGGCTCGAGGAGCGCAGCGAGAACGAGGTGGACTTCGTCGACGTGAAGCCGGGCGTGCGGTTCGCGGGGCGCGGGGTGGTGCTGCCCGGCGCCGAGCGGCTGACCGTGCCGATCGAGGCGGCCAACGTGCACTCGCTGCAGGTGACGGCCTTCAGGGTGTACGAGGACAACATCGGGGCGTTCCTGCAGCGCAACGGACTGTCGGGGGGAACCGACCTGGGGCGTGCCGGGCGCACGCTCTGGAGAAGGACCATCGAACTGCCCGAGGCGCCCGACGGCGGGTGGACCCGCTACGCCGTGGATGTGAGCGACCTGGTGCGCGCCCACGAAGGGAGCCTCATACGGCTGACCCTGTCGATCAATCGCGGCAATTCCACATTCGGCTGCTCCGACGAGCAGAACGGGGTGCCGGTGATCGAGGAGCCGCCGCCGGCCGACATGGACGAGCCCTACGGACAGGTCACGATCGGGTGGAGCGGGATCGGGTCCTACCGGCGGGAGGCGCTCGGCTGGCGCGGCCGCGACGATCCGTGCACCGACTCGTACTACCGGTGGTCTTCGCGGGCCATGAACTCGCGCAACTTCCTGGCCTCCAACATCGGCATGACGGCGAAGCGGGATGCGCGGGGCGACATCCTCATGGCCGTCACCGATCTGCGCACCGCCGAACCGATGGGCGGCGTGCCGGTCACCTTCATGAACTACCAGAACCAGCCGCTGGGGAGGGTGGTGACGGATCCCGCCGGGCTGGTCCGCACCAACCTGGACGCGATCCCGCACTACGCCGTGGCCGAGCGCGGAAGGGACAAAGGTTATCTTAAGTTGAACTTCGGAGCGGCGCTGCCGACGAGCCACTTCGACGTGGGGGGCGAGGTGGTGGCGGAGGGACTCAAGGGCGCGATCTACGGCGAGCGCGAGGTGTGGCGGCCAGGTGACGACATTCATCTGACGTTCGCCCTCGACGACGCCGGCAATCCGCTGCCGGAGGGACATCCGGCCACCCTGCGGCTCTTCAACCCGATGGGCCAGGTGGTCCACACGGTCACCAACGCCGATCCCGTCGGCGGTTTCTACGCCTTCCCGCTCCGCACCGCTGCCGAAGCGCCCACCGGGAACTGGAACGCCGCCGTAGAGGTCGGGGGGGCACGTTTCACGACGCCGGTCAGGATCGAGACGGTCATGCCGAACCGCCTCCGGGTCGACCTCGACCTTGGTGGCGACCGGCTCCTGCAGGGGGGCGAGCCGCGCGAGGCCACCCTCTTCGGGCAGTGGCTCAGCGGGGCGGTCGCGCGCAACCTGGACGCCGACGTGCGCGTGTCGTTCCGTCCGGTGGCGACCGCCTTCAACCGATGGTCGGACTATCACTTCGACGATCCCGCGCGTGACTACTCGGGCGAGCCGGTGACGGTCTTCGAAGGATCCCTCGACGCCGACGGAATCGCCGCATTCACCGCCGACCTGTCGCCCGGCGCCCCGTCGCCCGGCATGCTCGCGGCCTCGTTCACCACGCGCGTTTTCGAGGAGGGCGGCGCCTTCAGCACCAACCGCCGCACCGCGCGCCTGTCGCCATACGAACGCTACGTCGGCGTCCGCCCTCCCAGCGGCGACACAAGACGCGGCAGGCTGCTCACCGACTCGACACACACCGTCGACATCGCCACGGTTTCCCCCGGCGGCGATCCCGTTTCAGTGGACTCCGTGGATGTCACCCTCTACAAGATCGACTGGCGCTGGTGGTGGGACCGGTCCGCGGAATCGCTGGCGCGCTACACGGAGAGCGAGCACAGCGCGGTGGTGGCGCGGGGGCGGGTCTCCACGACCGAGGGGCGCGGCAGCTGGGACTTCCGGATCGACCACCCGAACTGGGGGCGGTATCTCGTGCGGGCGTGCGACGGCGAGGGGGGCCACTGCACCGGCAGGACCATCTACGTCGACTGGCCGGGGTGGGCGGGGCGTCCCCGCGAGGAGACCGGCTCCGGGGCGAGCGTCCTCACCCTGCTTTCCGACCGGACGAGCTACGCCGTGGGCGACGTGGCCGAGATCCAGCTGCCCGAGGCGCAGTCGGGCCGGGCGCTCGTCACGCTGGAGACGGGGACGCGCATCCTGGAGCATCGGTGGCTGGGAATGGGCGGCGGCCGGACCCGCTTCAACGTTCCAATCACCGCGGAGATGAGCCCGACCGTCTACGTGAGCGTCAGCCTGATCCAGCCGCACTCGCAGCGCAACAACGACCTGCCGATCCGCCTGTACGGGGTGATTCCGCTCGAAGTCGAGGATCCCGCCACGGTGCTGCGCCCCGAGATCGGGGTCCCGGAGGAGTGGCGTCCCGACACGACGGTGACCGTGCGCGTCTCCGAGGCGTCGGGGCGGCCGATGACGTACACGCTGGCCGTCGTGGACGAGGGGCTGCTGGGGCTCACCAGTTTCCGGACGCCCGATCTGCACGACCGCTTCTACCGGAAGGAGGCGCTCGGGGTCTCCACGTGGGACATCTTCGACGAGGTGGCGGGGGCCTACGCGGCCGAACTGGAGCGGCTGCTGGCGCTCGGCGGGGACGACGCCGTGGAGATCCAGGAGCAGGACCGGAGCCGGTTCCCGCCAGTCGTGCGGTTCCTGGGGCCGTTCACGCTGGAGCGGGGTGTGCGCCGCACCCACCCGGTGGACCTTCCCGAGTACATCGGGCAGGTGCGCGTGATGGTGGTGGCGGGACACGAGGGCGCCTACGGTTCCGCGTCGGAGCAGGTGTTCGTGCGGCAGCCGTTGTCGCTGCTGGCGACCGTGCCCCGGGTGGTGGGTCCGGGTGAGGAGATGGCCGTCCCGGTGTCGCTCTTCGCGATGGAGGACGGGATCGAGGAGGCGACGGTCACCCTCGATGTCGAGGGTCCGTTCGCGGTGGTCGGAAGTGCAAGTCGGACCATCACCTTCGACGGCGCCGACGAGCGGATGGCCCGGCTGCGCATCCGCACCGGGGACCGTCCGGGACAGGGTGTGCTGCGTTTCGCGGCCGCGTCCGGGGAGCACCGCGCCGAGTCCGAGATCGCCCTGCGCGCGCGGCAGGCCAACCCCGTGACCGCCAACCAGGTGATGGCGCGGATCGCGCCGGGCGAGCGGTGGAGCACCGACGTGGATCCTCACGGCATGCCGGGAACGAACTCCGCGGCGCTGGAGGTGACCCCCCTTCCCCCCCTCAACCTGGAGGCGCGGCTGGGCTACCTGGTGCGCTACCCGCACGGGTGCCTCGAGCAGGTCACCTCCGCGGTGTTCCCCCAGCTGTACCTGCCGCTGCTGGTGAACCTCGACGACGAGCTCGACCGTGTGGAGCAGAACATACGGGTCGGGATCGACCGCCTGCGGACGTTCCAGGTCTCGTCCGGCGGATTCTCGTACTGGCCAGGCGGACACCCCGGCGCCAACGCCCGCAACGGGTGGGTGACCAGCTACGCCGGCCACTTCCTGGTCGAGGCTGACCGGCTCGGCCATTTCGTCGATCCGCAGATGATGTCGGCGTGGAAGGCCCACCAGCGCCGCCGCGCCCGTGCCTGGCGGGTTCGCGGCGACTCCCCGCCGATGGAGCAGGCCTACCGGCTGTTCACCCTCGCGCTCGCCGGCGACTACGAGATCGGCGCCATGAACCGCCTGCGCGAGTCGCCCTGGCTGAATCCCACCGCCCGCTGGCACCTCGCCGCCGCCTACCGGCTCGCGGGCGTGGACGACGCCGCGGCCCGCCTGGTGACCGCCGACGACGCCGTGCCCGACTACCCGGCCCCGGGCTGGAGCATGGGATCCCGGCTCCGCGACCGCGGGATCCTCCTGGATGCGCTGGTGCGGCTGGACCGCGGCGCCCCGGCGGCTCAAGTGGCCCAGGAGATCTCCGACCAGCTGTACTCGCGCACCTGGCACAGTACCCACTCCATCGCCTACTCGCTCTTCGCGATGGCGCGCTACTACGGACTGGAGGAGGCGCCGGCCGCGTTCACCTTCGAAAGGCGGGCAGGAGGGGACGTGGTGTCGATGGCGTCTTCGTCCCCGGTGTACACGGAGGATCTGCCGGTTCTTGCCGAGGAGGGGGGACGCGTGGAAGTCGCGAACACCTCGGATGCGCCGCTCTTCGTCAGTCTGGTGACGCTGGGTGCACCCGCGCCGGGGGACGAGATCGCGACCTCTTCCGGGCTGGCGGTCGAGGTTACGTACATGGACCCGGACGGCGGAAGTATCGACGTCACGGAGCTCGAGCAGGGCTCAGACCTGGTGGCGACCGTCACCGTGCGAAACGAATCGGGGCGTGAGGCGCGGGATCTGGCCCTGACGTACCGCGCGCCCTCGGGGTGGGAGATCCACAACGCGCGGCTCGACTGGGGCGAAGGGCCGTCCGACGACCGCATCGACCACCAGGACGTGCGCGACGACCAGGTCCTCACCTACTTCTCGCTGGACGCCCGGGAGTCGCTGAGCCTGTCGATGCGGTTCAACGCGGCGTACCTGGGCGAGTTCCACCTGCCGACGGTGACGGTCGAGGCCATGTACGACGCGTCGGTGTACGGGCGTACGAAGGGGACGACGGTGCGTGTGGTGGAGGAGGGGGAGGGGGGATCGTGAAGCTGGCACGGCCGGCCGGTTCGGCGCGAGGGGCCGTGGCCCGCTGGCGGCTGAAACCGTGGGAAGCGCGGCCGGCCCCACGGCGCCGGCGGCTGAAACCTTGGGCGCGACGGCTGGCAGTCTGGAGGCGGGGGCTGAAGCCGTGGGCTGAGCGGCCGGCAGTCTGGGCCCGGCGGCTGCTCGCGCGGCCCCGGCGCTTCGCCATCTGGTCCTCCGTGGCCCTCGCCCTCCTGTTGGCGGCCCACTTCGTCACGCGCCTCCCCACACCCCTCTTCGATGCCCCGCTCTCCTCGGTCCTCGAGGCCGGAGACGGGTCACTGCTGGGAGCGCGCATCGCGGCCGACGGACAGTGGCGCTTCCCCGGGCGCGACACCGTCCCCGAAAAGTACGCCGCCGCCGTCATCGCATTCGAGGACAAGCGCTTCCGGCAACACCCCGGGGTCGACCCGCTCGCGCTGGCCCGCGCGGTGTGGACCAACCTGCGCGCAGGTGAGGTCGTCAGCGGCGGCAGCACGATCACGATGCAGGTGATCCGCATGGCGCGCGGGTACCGCTCCCGCACCTACCGCGAGAAGTTCGTCGAAGCGGCGCAGGCGCTACGGCTCGAACTGGGCACCACCAAGGACGAGGTGCTCGCGCTCTACGCCGCGCACGCGCCGTTCGGCGGCAACGTGGTCGGCCTCGAAGCGGCGGCGTGGCGCTACTTCGGGCGAGGTCCCGCCGACCTCTCCTGGGCCGAGGCCGCGACGCTGGCGATTCTCCCGAACAACCCCGGTGCCGTGCACCCGGGACGCAGCCGCGACGCCCTGCGCGAGAAGCGGGACCGGCTGCTGCGCCGGTTGGCCGAGGCCGGGACCATCGACGCGGCGGTACTGCGGCTCGCCCTCATGGAACCGCTGCCGGACAAACCGCAGCCGCTCCCGCAGGACGCACCCCACCTCCTGCAGCGGCTCGCGTCGGAGGCCGGTGGCGCAGGACGGCGGTATGCGACCACGCTCGACCCGGCTCTCCAGCGGCTGGCGAGCGAGATCGTGGCCCGCCAGTCGCAGGGCCTGGCCGCGATCGGGATCCGCCACGCGGCCGCGCTCGTGATCGACAACCGTTCGTTCGATGTGGTCGCCTATGTGGGCAACAGCCGGTGGGCGGTCGACGAGGGGAGTGGCCACGCGATCGACCTCATTCACCGTCCGCGCAGCACGGGGAGCATACTCAAGCCGATGCTCTTCGCACGCATGCTCGACGCGGGCGAGATCCTGCCCGAGACGCTCGTGCCCGACGTACCCTCCCAGTTCGCCGGGTACATGCCCGAGAACTACGACCGCGAGTTCCGGGGGGCGGTTCCGGCCAAGGCTGCGCTGGCGCGGTCGCTCAACGTGCCCGCCGTGTGGATGCTCAGGCGCCACGGGGTGGACCGGTTCTACGACTTCCTGCGGGAAATGGGGATGAGCACGCTGCACCGGGCGCCGGGAGACTACGGGCTGACGCTGGTGCTGGGGGGGGCGGAGGGGACGTTGTGGGACATCGCGGCGATGTACGCGAATCTGGGGAGGATTGGGGGCGGGGGGACGCCGGTGTCCGGCCAGGCTGCGACCCGAACGGGCAATGGCGAAGCCGGATCACCGCCACACGGGCACGGTGGCAGTGCGCCGCCCTCCGGCCAGGACCTCCGCCCCCGCCTGCTCGCGGACGAGCCGCATGAGTCCGAGGGGACGGCCCCGCTGAGCGTAGGGGCCGCATGGCTCACCCTCGAAGCTCTGGTCGAGGTGGTGAGGCCGGGTGCCGATGCGCAGTGGCGGGTCTTCGGGCAGGGGCGACGGGTCGCGTGGAAGACGGGGACCAGCTACGGGCATCGCGACGCGTGGGCCATCGGGGTCACGCCGCGGTATACCGTGGGGGTGTGGGCGGGAAACGCCGACGGCGAGGGACGGCCGGAACTCACCGGGGTCGGCGCCGCCGCACCCGTCCTGTTCGACGTGCTGAACCGGCTCGAGGGAGACGGATGGTTCCCGAAGCCGGAGGTATACCTGAAGGAGGTGACGGTGTGCGAGTCGGACGGTTTCCGCGCCGCCGGAGGGTGCCCGGCCGCCGTCGCCTGGGCGCCGCGCGACAGCCACTTCGAGCGTCCCAGTCCGCACCACCGTTTGGTACACCTGGACCTGTCCAGCGGACTTCGCGTCCACGGAAGGTGCGAGTCTACCCAAGCGATGGCCCACGAGCCCTGGTTCGTGCTCCCGCCGGGCCAGGAATCGTTCTACCGGCGCTGGAACCCCGGATACCGTCCCATGCCCCCCTATCGCGCGGACTGCGCGGCAGCGTCGCCCGAGGCGTTGGCCGACGGTCCGGTCGATTTCCTCTATCCGGACGACGGCACCCGTATCTACATCCCGGTCGAGTTGGGTGGACAGAAGGGACGGGCGGTCTTCTCGGTCGTGCACCGAGACCCCGACGCCACCCTTCACTGGCACCTGGACGACCGTTACGTAGGCTCGACGAGCGTCTTTCACGAGCAGGCGCTCGATGTCGGGCGTGGCTGGCACGCCATCACGGTGGTCGACGATGTGGGGAATCGGGCGCGGCGGCTGTTCGAGGTGCTGGCGAGGGGAGGGGATCAGCAGCCCGCGGTTCCCGCGGGGGCCTCCCGCGACTGAACCGCAGGGCTCCGGCCCCTTATCCGCAGTCCCTCGATGAGCCGCCGACGGTCCGCAGGCCGATCCCCATTGATTTCCAGCGCTCCGGAAGCCAAGGTTGCCCCGACCGACCGGCGCTGGCCTTGTTGATTCAAGCCACGCAGCAACCTTGCATGACCCCAGGAGGCCCCGATGACCACCCGCCCCCTCTTCCCCACCACCCCCACCCTCCCCTTCCTCGCGACTGCGGTGATCGCCCTCGCTCCCGCGGCCCCCGCCACCACACAGCAGCCCACCGGCCTACTAGACATGGACACCTACATGGAGATGGAGTCGGTCGGAAGCCCCAGGATCTCCCCGGACGGGAACCACATCCTCTTCACGCGCGGCAGCGTGGACAAGATGAACGACCGGAACCGGAGCAACCTGATGATCATCGATCTCGCCACCCGGCGGATCCGCGAACTGGAGACCGGGAGCTTCGAGGTGTCGTCCCCCATCTGGTCGCCCGACGGCACGAAGATCGCCTTCCTCTCCGACAAGAGCGGGACGAACCAGATCCACATGATGTGGCTCGACACGCGCGAGACCGTGCAGCTCACCAACCTCGACCGTTCGCCGGGCGGGATCCGCTGGTCACCCGACGGGAAGCACATCTCGTTCACGATGTTCCTCCCCGAGAGCGGGTCTCCCCTGCCGATCAAGATGCCGTCCTTTCCAAGGGGCGCGAACCTGGCCAGGCCGGCCGTGGTGGAGGACCGGATCGCCTGGCAGCGCGACGGACGGGGACTCACGCCGAAGGGCAACACGCAGATCTTCATCGTCGACGCCGAGCTGGGCGGAACCCCGCGGCAGATCACCTCAGGCGACAACTCGCACGGGAACCCGCGCTGGTCCCCGGACGGCACGAAGCTCTACTTCAGTGGCGACCTCATCCCTGAGGAGGGCTACGAACGCGGCAACTCGGAGGTGCACGCGATCGACCTGGCCACCCTGGAGATCACCACGCTCACCGGCCGCCTCGGCCCAGACGGCAGCCCCAACCCGTCCCCCGACGGAAGCATGATCGCCTACACCGGCTACGACCAGAACGACAACTACAGCAACCTGTCGAACCTGTATCTGATGGACGCCGACGGCGGCAACAGCCGGATGCTGGCCGGCAACCTCAAGAACTCGCCCAGCGGCGTCACCTGGGCGCCCGACGGCTCCGGCCTCTACTTCACCCTCGGCGAGGAGGGCTCGTCGAACCTCCATTTCGTCTCAACCGATGGCGACGTGCGCAAGGTGACCGACGGCGTCCACTACATCTCGGGCGTATCGATCGCGCAGCATGGGCGCGTGGCCGCCACCAACTCGACCTTCTACCGTCCCAGCTACCTGATCACCTTCGACCTGGACGACCCAGCCGAACTCACCACCCTGGTGGACTACAACGAGGACGTCCTGGCCAACGTCAGGCTCGGCGAGGTCGAGGAGATCTGGACCGAATCCTTCGACGGCTGGCCGGTGCAAGGCTGGCTGATGAAGCCGGCCGACTTCGAGCCCGGCAAGAAGTACCCGCTCCTGCTCTGGATCCACGGCGGGCCGGTCGCCATGTACACCGTGCGCTGGAACTGGAACTGGCAGAACTTCGCGGCCGACGGCTACGCAGTGCTCTGGATGAACCCGCGCGGCAGCACCGGATACGGCCAGGACTTCATCAACGGCATCAACTACCTGTACCCCGGCAACGACTTCCACGACCTCATGGCCAGCGTCGACGCCGCCATCGACCGCGGCTTCATCGACGAGGACAACATGTTCGTCACGGGAAGCAGCGGCGGCGGCGTCCTCACCGCCTGGATCGTCGGCCACACGGACCGCTTCCGCGCGGCCGTGTCACAGCGGCCGGTCATCAACTGGCACTCGTTCGTGGGGACGACCGACGGGTCGGGCTGGTACCGCCGCTTCCGCTCGATGCCCTGGGAAGACCCTATGGAGTACGCCGCGCGGTCGCCGCTTCACTACGTGGGCAACGTGACCACGCCCACGATGCTGCTCTCCGGCGTCGAGGACCTGCGGACGCCGATGCCGCAGGCCGAGGAGTTCTACCGCGCGCTCAAGGTGCTCGGCCAGGAGACGCTGCACGTCAAGATCCCGGACGAGTACCACGGTTCGCGCGCGGTGTCGCACCGGATCATGACGCAGCTGTACCTGAAGGCGTGGTTCGACAAGTTCCGCGCGAAGCCGGTGGCGTGAGCGGGGATTCCGGCGAATGGCGCGCGCGATTCCAGGAGTGGCAGCCGCTCGGGCGCTGGTAGCCACGGGCGCTCTGATCCTCGCGCCAGACGCGGGCGCTCAGTCGATCGAAGACGCCAGATTCGCTCACGAGGAAGGCCGCTTCCTGGAAGCCGCGGACCTTGGCGAAGCCCTGGGGACCTCGGACGGCTACACCCTGGCAGCGCAATCGCTGGCGCTTTACGCCCACTACAAGGCGACGGCCGAGGAATGGAACGAAGTGGTCGAACGCGCGATGCGGCTGGGGGAGGCGGCCGTGAACGCGGATCCGACCAGCCCCGAGGCGCACTGTCAGTTCGCGCACGCCATCGCCCGGTATGCTCAGCGCTCGAGCACGATGACCGCGCTTCGCAAGAACCTCGCGGGCAGGATTCGCGATCTGCTCGAGGCGGCCCTCGAAATCGATCCCGACCACGCCCTGACGCACCTGCTGCTCGGCATCTGGCACGCCGACGTCGCCGCGGCCGGCTTCCTGGCGCGCACGATCTACGGTGCCGACCGGGAGGACGCGATCGACCACTACGAGCGCGCCATGGAGCTGGCGCCGGACTCGAAGATCGTGATGTACGAATATGCGATCAGTCTGCCGGAACTCGACGAGGACGGAGGTGTGGAAGCCGCCCGGGAAATGCTGGAGAAGGCGCTCGCACTGCCGGTGCGGGATGCCCACGAAGAGTGGGTCCATCTGGACATCCTGGACGGACTGGACTGGCTGGCGGGGAGGTAAGCGTCGCTCCCTCCCGATCCATCCCTCACCCGGACCGTGGCTTGCTCAGCAGATCCGGAAACCGGTAGACGAGAACGCCGGTGCCGGGCGCGTTGTCCACGTCGACGTACCCCTTGTCGGACATCCCGTTCAGGGCCTTCTCAACCTGTTCGAAGGTCTTGCCGGTGGCCAGCACGCCCTGGCTGACCGTGAGTTCCCCGCCGTTCTCCATCGCGGCGTGGAGGAGTTGCTGGCGGACGTTCAGGGGTGGGGAGCGCTGAGGTTGCGGTTCGCCGGTAGCCATTTGAGCCCGGGCGCGCGCCAGCTGCCGCGGATGCGGAATGTATCCCCCCTTTATGTTGGCATCCCGCACCAGCGTCTTCATCCTGATGAGGTCGATGAGCTGCCCGAAGCCGAACAGCCCGATGGTGAAGAACCACAACAAGCCCGTGCCGATCTTCCCGAGGTAGAAGCGGTGGATCCCGCAGGCACCCGCCAGACAGGCGCACCAGAGACCGTAACCGAGCCCCGTCGAGTACCGTGGCTCGTCTGCCACCTCACGCAAGGTCGGAAGGTTGACGTTCAAGTTGACCGATACGTCCTTGGTTTGCTCGCTCATGTGGCCCTCTCGCCGCGTGGTGGTTCGCCGTTCGTCAGGTCCGTAGAGTCGCGGGACGGCCATCTTCCGACAAGTCCCGCGTCCACGTCCTAACTGTTACGAACTCAATCTCGGGATTGTTGCGCCAAGCGGGTTCGAGGGCCGTCCACGGAGTAGTTGCGGAATCGCGGTACTTGCGGACCAACGGTCCTACCCGCGCGCTTCAGCCCTGGATCAACCCCCTGAAGCCAACGCGGCCCCCATCCGCCTTCCACTTCACTGCATGCGGCACCCCATCGCCCGCCAGCTCTTCCAGAATGCAGCGCACCTCGTCCGCGAGGCGCTCGTCGAAGAGATGGGGGTTCTCGAGATACCACTTGACCCAGCCCTCGCTGAGCAGGTGGTGCTTGAAGGAGCGCCGGTAGGACTCCCACATCTTCTCTTCCATCGCTCCCGTCTCCCGTTGATAGAGCAGGTTGCTGAAGTGGCGGAAGCCGGCCGTCATATAGGAGTCCCAGCGCAACCGCTCCCCGGCGTCGAGCCGCTCCGGGTTGTCGGCCGCCCGCGCGACGAAATCGGCGAGTTCGCTGTCGCGGAAAACGTGCTCGAGCAGGCGGATGCTGTTCTCGACCATCGAGTTGAAGGTGGCCGCGCGAACGCTCCGCGTGTTGCGCCGCGTCTGCTCGTGGCCGAGCCGCATCTGGCGTGCGACCAGTAGCAGCGAAAACACGACGCCCACGGCGCCGATGAACTCGCCGAGGTTGCCGAGGATGTCCATGTTCATTATCGGGATTCTCACGAAGAGGAGAGTGCGTCAGCGCACCGACCGGGAACCCGTCGCGGCGCGGGGGAATCCGGGTTGGCCGCGGGCGAAACGCCGACAGAGGGGGCCGGCGGTGGTGAAATCTACCCGAAGCCGGATCGGGGGCGCTACTTACCGTGCTGAGCGTATTCCCCTCGTTCGCCGTTGTGGCCTGAGCACACTTGATCGGGTAGAGTCGGTGCATGCTGAGGGCGTCGGCAGGAGGAAGGACATGGAATACTGGCATCAATAGTGACCTGTAGGACGTCCGGGCCCGGCATTCGTTGGGTCCGGGAATCGAACGGTACACACCGGTTGCGCTACCTCCACCGGCCCGAAAATCTTGGGATGCGCCGAACGCCGGAGACGGCCCGTCCGCTCCCCACTGAAGCATGCCGAAAAGGAGTCCACCATCAGCATCCGACAGCCACCCCGGGTTCCCTCGATCGCGCTCACCGCCGTCGTGCTCAACGCGGGCGAAGCCGCGTCGCAGCTGATCACCAATGCCGAGCCGATGGAGGCGTGCGAGGTTCTCCGGCTCGGCGGCGGCCTCGATGTCCCCGAGTGGCTCGCCTTCTCTTCCGCGCCCAGCCTGATGCCGGATGCGATGGGCAGAATCCTCGTGCGAGCGGGTCAGGTCGCCGAGATCACTGTCCTCGACGCGGACGGCGGCTACGTGCGGACCATCGGCGGCAAGGGCGAAGGACCGGGCGAGTTCGTCTTCATCCGCGACATGGGTTTCGCGGGTGACACGCTCCCAGAGAACATCGATTCCGCTGGCCGGGGGACGCGGGTTCTACATTCCCGCCACCGGACCTCACGACGAAGCACGGGTGCGCCTGCCGATGACCGTCGGAAGCCGCTCGGACGAGTCGCGCGACACGCTGGCCTTCAGGTTCGACGACACGGACATGGCCATCCCGGGCGTGGGCGTCTGGGCGTTCAGGGCGACGGTCACCCCACCGATCCACCGGCTCGATCCCGAGGGTAGCGGAATCGTCATCGCCGACTGGGTGCCCGACCGGCCGGAGGTCGTCACCGTCCGCCGCTTCGACGAGTACGGCGCCCTGACGCGCGAATCCACCATCGCTGCCGAACTGCGCCCGATTCCCTCCGATGTGAAGAGGGCGTTCATCGAGGAGGGCATGAAAAAGGCGGAGGGCCCCTACGAATCCGCCCGCCGGATGGGCCAACGGGTTCCCCGCAGCCTCAGGGCGGCGGTCGAGGAGGGACTGTTGCTGCCCGACTTCTACGCGCCCATCCGGTCCATTCTGGTGACGCGCGCGGGACGAGTGTGGCTGCGCGAAACGACGATAGCGGACGAGTACGAAGGGGAGTGGGTCGTCCTCGGCCCCGATGGCGAGGCGGAGTTCCGCGTGTCGGCCCCGGAAGGGATCACCTTCAGAGCCGTGCACGGAGACAGGGTCTGGGCGACCGGCACCACCGAACTCGACGTGCCGTTCATCGTTGTGTACGAGCTGGTGCGGCCGGGGGGATGCGGGTAGGGTTTCGACATGTTTCCCGAGGGCGTGACCGGACCACCCTACCTGCCGGCCTACGGCTATCGCTGGCTGGAAACGCTCGAGCGTACCTCAGGCAGTTGATTCCCCGATCGCCAATCGGCAACCGCATCCACGTCACAGGCAACGTTGCATCGGGCAAGAGCACGCTCGCGCGCAATTTGGCGGAGGCGCTCGATGCACCGCTCGTCGAACTGGACGAGCTGAACTGGCTTCCGGACTGGGTCGGCCTGAACGAGACGGATCCCGAGGAGTTCGAGCGGCGGATCCGCAGGGCGACCAGGGGCGAGCGATGGGTCGTCGCTGGTTCGTACGGGAGATTTGCCAGGCGCGTCATCTGGCCGCGCGTCGATACGGTCGTGTGGCTCGACCTGCCGATGCCGGTCCTGGCCTGGCGGGCGCTCCGCCGTTCGTGGCGGCGGTGGCGAACCAGGGAACTGCTCTGGGGCACGAACGTGGAGCGCTTCTGGCCGCAGCTGAGGGTCTGGCGGAAGGACGATTCCCTGCTGGCATGGCTGATCAGCCAGCATGCCCGGAAGCGACGGGACATGCTTGAGCGACTGGACGATCCCCGGTGGGATCACATTCGGTTTGTGCGCCTGCGGTCGGCGCGCGAGGCGGAGGAGTACGAATTGACGGAACGCTGACGGCACCGTCGTACCATTTCGCCCCGGAGGTCAGGTTCGCGCACCCGATGGCGGGGAGATATGATGTGTCCACCATGCAAACCGAGACACCAACGACGTGGGAAGACGTCCTGCGGATGCCGGACGACGGCAACCGTTACGAGTTCATCGGGGGGCGCCTGTACGTGACGCCCGCGCCCGTGACCCGGCACCAGCGGATTTCGAAGCGGCTGCAGGTGGCCCTGATGCGGGTTCTGGAAGATGCGGGCCACGGCGAGGTGTTCCACGCCCCTTTCCTGGTCGAATTTCCGGGCACCTTGGATCGTGTTCAGCCCGACATTCTCTTCGTGTCCGACGAGAGGCGGGAGATCATCGGCGAGAAGCAGGTGCTGGGCGCTCCCGACC
>JAPPGM010000129.1:0-16036 GCA_028874995.1 Gemmatimonadota bacterium
ACGCCGAGATACTCGCCGGGACGCACCGGGCCGGTGAGCTCGATGGGGGAGGGGGTGATGGGGAAGCGGGGGACGGACAGCGTGGCCAGGTCGCCGGAGGGGGGGTCGGGGAGGCGCTGGGGATGGGCGGGGGTGGGAGGGAGGTGCGCGAGGAGCAATAGGGGTGCCAACCGCGCGAGAAACGGGAGATGGGGCTGTACGTGTCTCAAAGCAGCTTCCGGAGTGCGCGCACCGCCCGGAGGTGGTATTCTGCCATTCAATGACATTCGAACGATGAAATGTAGTGGGTTCGAAGGCAACGGGCAGGTGTCCTTGTCGCGCCTGCGCTCCGACACATCCCCGGGACCTGGCCCTGCCGCACGCCTACCCCTCCGGAGTCCGCCGCAACCGTCGCACCTGCGGGTGCGCCACATCCAGTTCGTCGGTCCGGACCCCAAGCACCTCGTCGCCACCGATCTCCATCAACCGGAATCGCTCGGGCATCTCGACACTGCCGAGCCAGGTGCCGTCGGAGTCCAGCACCAGCCAGTGCGCCGGCCCATCTGCCTCGCCTATCCCGCGGTCCAGCCGGAGCCAGACAGCGCCGGTCGCGTCCACCAGCAGGTCCGTGTAGGCGGGCCGGGTCTCGGGCGACGGCAGGGCTTCGACGGCTTCGACATACGGCGGAGGGAGGGACTCCACGCCCGAGGGAAGCTCGAAGTCAAGCCGGGCCTGCCGTTCGGTCTCGACCTGTTCCGGAGTCAGCGCCAACGGAAAGTCGGGGATGCGGAGGATGCGCAGGGTGTCGCCCTGCGGACTCAGCACCTCGACCTGCAAGTGGTCCGTGGCGCCCGTGTAGATCAGTCCCCCGTGGGTGTCCGCGAATGCGTCCTTCCCAAAGAGAGGTGCCATGCCGCCGAGTTCGAAGACATACTCTTCGATGCCGGGGGTCGTGCCGATGCTGTCGATCCGGATCCCCTCCAGGTCGTGCAAAACGAGCGCCAGCGGGTCCCGGTGCTGGCCATATCCGTCGGAGAAGCTCAGGAGGGTCTGTACGACCAGGGTATCGTATCCCAGGTAGCGCAGGTTGCGTGGATGACCCTCCAGCCGTGTGGTGCGAATGTGCTCCAGACCGGGTCCGAACAGGGAAAAGCGGGAATACACGTCCCGCGCGACGATGGAATCGCCGGCGGGTTCCATCTGCAGCAGGTTGCTGAACTCGCCGGGGCCCTCGCCGTCCCCGCCCACCGACGCCAGGAAGATTCCGTCCGCCGAGAACTTCCGGATCTCGTTCGAACCGCTGTTCGCCACCACCAGGGCTCCGTCCGAGAGACGCGTGACTCCCCTGACCCGGAAGAAACGATGCGGATCGCCGGTGCCCGATTCGGCGAGGTCGAGCAGTGGCTCCGCGTCAATCCGCCAGTGTGCGGAGTCCCCCCAGGCGGGCCGGAGGGACTCGACGATCGTGATGCCCGCGCTATCGCGCTCGATTGCGGTCGGGGACGTGTCGTCGGAGGGTGCGCAGGCGTTGATGGTTGGCGCCGCAGTCACGACCAGGAGGCACCGGAGAACCACGCGGCGCCCGAACAACGGTCGCGAGGCAGGGTAGAATAGATTCACGGGGCGAAGCTACCTTCCAGCCCGCCCCCCGTCCAACGAAGGAGATGTGCCATGCCAGTTCGCTACCGCACCCTGGCAGCCGCCGTCCACGGGCTGCTCTTCTTGTTCACCGCTCTGCCGGCCGCCGTCCACGTGAACGGAACCGCGGCACTCACCGCGCAGACCGGCACCGTGACCGGCACCGTCACGGACGCTGCCTCGGGGCAGCCGATCGGCGACGCCTCCGTCAGCCTGTTGGGCGCCGGGGTGAGCGGGACTACCGACGTGGCCGGGCGATACCGGCTCACGGATGTTCCCGCCGGCGAGTACACCGTCAGGGTTCGAGTCGAGGGATACGGAACCCGCGAGGAGGAGGTTACGGTTGCCGCGGGCAGCATCCAGGTGGCCGATTTCAGGTTGGCCGCTTCTGTCATCGACCCGGACGAAATCGTCGTTACCGGGCTCGGGGGCCTCGTCGAGCGCAGGAGAATCGGCACTTCGCTGCCGACCCTGAACATCGGCGGGATTGCGGAGGCGATGCCGGCCACCGGCTTCGGCCAGGTGCTGGACGGACGCATTCCCGGCGTGCGTTCGACCGGGACCAGCGGCGGCGTTGGGGCAGGGCGGATCCTCGTCATCCGTGGTCTTGATTCCTTCGCCTACACCGGTCAGCGCCCGGCGGTGTACATCGACG
Organism: Gemmatimonadota bacterium; assembly: GCA_028874995.1. Taxonomy (GTDB): domain Bacteria; phylum Gemmatimonadota; class Gemmatimonadetes; order Longimicrobiales; family Gaopeijiaceae; genus Bin94. The sequence continues at coordinate 2,273 of JAPPGM010000129.1, forward strand.
GAGTCCGGGTGGACGTGGAGAAGGAGGAGTGGGGCAATCTGGCGGGTGTCGCCTGCTGCCTCTTTTCCGGGGGGGCGGGAGAGGACCGGCTGTCGGATCTGAACCCGGAGGAGATCGACCGCGTGCAGGTGCTCAGGGGACCGGCGGCGGCGACACTCTACGGCGCCGAGGCGTCCGCGGGCGTGGTCCAGGTGTTCACGAAACGAGGGCGGGTGGACACGCCGCCCACCTTCACCCTGACCGCCGGAGTGGGCTTGAACAGGCTCCGGGCCAACCTGCCCACCAGATTGCGGCCCAAGTTCACCGGACCTCGCGGCTTCCGCGCCTGGGACCCGAACGAGACGCTCATCGAGAGCGGCCTCGTCAACAGCTACAACCTGACCGCGACCGGGGGATGGGACGACCTGGCGTATTTCTTCTCCGGCGGGTTCAACTACGAGGAGGGGTCGGTGAAACCCAACGACCAGGCCCGCGGGAACCTCCGGCTGAACCTCGATTGGATGCCGACCGACAAGGTGTCGGTCAGCCTGTCCAGCGCGTTCGTGCGAAACCGGATCGGATCACTTCAATCGGGCGCCAGCTGGTTCGGCGTCTACACGAACGCCTTGCTGAGCGATCCGCGGAATGCCACCGAGGAGGAGCCCTACGGCGGCGGTCTGGGTGTCAACGTGGCCGACGCCAAGGCGATCGAGACGACCTCGGACACCGACCGCTGGACCGGGCGAATCCGGATCGACGCCGCTCCGCTGCCGAACTTCAGACAGCAGTTCACCATCGGACTCGACCGCGCGGCGGAGGAGAAGGCTCGCCTTCTGCAGCCGGATCGCGACTACGTGTTGGTTGGTGACCAGGGCGAATTCAGCCACGGCTTCCGCAGGCCCCGGAAACTGACGACGGACTTCCGCGTGGAGTACGACTACGAGAAGGCCTTCGGCCAGGACTTCCTCACCGGTTCACTCGTGATGGGCGTGCAGGGGTACTGGGACAAGGGTTCCATGTCGATGACCAGCAGGAGCGGGCCGGAGGTGTGCACGGACGAATGCCCCGAGCCCGTTTCCGCCGACAGCACGTGGCAGACGATCAGCCGCGGCCTCTTCGTCCTCAACCGCCTCGATGTCACCGACAACCTCTTCGTCACCCTGGCCCTCCGCGGGGACGGGAACTCGACCTTCGGATCGAACAATCCGACGGCAGTCTACCCCAAGGCGGACTTCGCCTACAACCTGCCCCGCTCGCTGCTGCCCACCTCGGTTTCGAGTATCAGGGTGCGCGCGGCTCTGGGCAAAGCCGGGAAGCCGCCGCCCAGAAGTCTCAAGTTCGACAGGTGGCTGGGCGCATACAACGAGGTGGTCGCCCGCTTTCCAAACGATGACATTCGTCCCGAGAACAAACGGGAATTCGAGACCGGACTCGATATCGGCCTCTGGAACAACCGGATCGGGCTCGATCTCACCTACTACGACGCGCGGACCGTCAACGCGCTCCTGGACTTCCTGCTGCAGAGCGGCCTGTTCCGGGCGTGGCTGGCCGAACATTGCTGCGAGATCATGAACCGCGGTGTCGAGGCGGGCCTGGCCGCGACATTGATCGACCGGCCCTCTTTCCGCTGGAACACCAACTTCGTCTACGAATGGAACCGGAACCGGATCGTCGACCTCGGCCCCGGCGCCGTGCCGGACTCGTTGCCCGTCTACGAGCAACGGGACGACGGCACCTGGGAACTGAGCCATTGGCGCCGTACCAGGAGCCTGATCGGCTGGTTCGAGGGTCAATCCCTGGGCGAGCTCATCGCGTACGGAATCGCCGACTACGATCCCATGGCCAACCAGCACAGGCCAACCAACTACCCGTTCAGCCATGGGGCAACCCGGCCCACTCACCTGGGCTCGGTCTTCAACAGCCTGCAGATCGGCAGCCACCTCCGGTTTTCGTTTCAACTCCGGGGCGAGGCGGGGGCCGTCATGTTCAACAGCGATCGCTCCTGGGGTGTGCTGGAGCTCGCTCACGACGAGATTCTGAGGCACCTGGAAACGGATGGATCCGCGACGCATTTCAGCGACTCGGTGCTCAACCGGCACCAGGTGGCGGCCACGGTCGACAAGCGCGACCACATCCGCCTTCAGCAGGCAGCGATCACCTACAGCCTGCCGGACCGGGTGAGCGGGGTGCTGGGACTGCAGCGCACGACGGTCACCCTTTCCGGGTACAACCTGCACTGGTGGGACGACTGCAACTGTCCGGACCCGAGCCGGGAGTACAACGCCAGCGACTTCAACAGTTCGCCGTTCATGGCGCTGCCGCAGCCGAGGAGGTTCCTGCTGTCGGTGAGGACGCGGTTCTGACCGGACTCAGCCTCCCACCCCACTCCGCCGCAGCCGCAACACCAGGGGATGCTGCTGCCCCGACCCATCGATCCAGGACCCCAGCGCCTCATCCATCCCGATCTCCCACAGCCGGACGTTGGTCGGCACCGTAACACCGCCGAGCCACGTGCCGTCCGACGCCAGCACCTGCCAGTCCAGCGGCGTACCCCCCTCGCTGGCCCCGTCGAAAGGACGCAGCCAGATCGCGCCGGTCGGATCCACGAGCATGTCGCGGTAGGCCGGCCGGGTTGCGGGGGCCGGCATGGCCTCGATCGCCTGGCGGAGCATCGCGGGAACGCTTCCGAAGCGCGCCTGCCGCTCTGCCTCGACCTGTTCGTCGGTAAGCTCCAGCGGATACTCGGGAATGCGCAGCACACGCAGCAGCGCGCCGTCCGGTCCCAGTTCCCGCACCTCCATCAGGTCCGCGGATCCGTAGTAGATGCGGCCGCCGTGCCCGTCCACGAGCGAGGCCCTGGGGAAGAGCGGGGTCCCGCTGAAGGACAGGTTGTCGGTGTACTCCTCGGACCCGGCGGTGCGGCCGATGCTGTCCAGCAAAGCGCCCTCCAGATCGAGGCGAAGGAGAGCGTTCGGTGTGCGCACGATGCCGGGATCGGCGGGCGGCGGGATCGACATGACCGCCTCGACCGCCAGGGTGCCGTCCTCCAGGGAATGGAGGCTGTGGATGCTGCCGTGCGGCAGTCTCATCGTACGCACGAGAACCGCGTCGGGGACGGGGCCGAAAACCGCCACGTCGCCGTCGTAGTCGAGCGCGAGGATCGAGTCGCCGAGCACCTCGATCCGCTGCAGGTTGCCGAATTCGCCCGGTCCCTCCCCCTGGCCGCCCAGGGACATGATGTGGTCGCCTGGCGCAGAGAAGAGCCGAATCTCGTGTGTGCCCGAGTTGACGATGGCGAGGCTGCCGTCGGGAAGCCTCCGCATGCCCCGAATCCGGAAGAAGGTGTACGCGTCCGTGGTGCCGAGCGCGTGCAGGTCCAGGACCGGCTCGGGGTCGAGAGTCCACGCGGTCGAGTCGGTCCACACGGGGACGTGAGCTTCGAGAATCCGCACGCCGGCGCTGTCGTGCTCGGTGACGGGGGGACCGTCGTAGGGGCGGTCGCAGGCGGTGGAGAGGAGGGGGAGGAAGAGGAGCGTGAGTAGACCGTGGGGGGACGCGGGGTGGGGGATGCGATGGCGAAGGTTCATTCGGTTCGGTGTCACCCGTTCAGCGCCTCCAGCACGCGTTCGGGGGTGAAGGGCATGTGGCGCAGCGGCCGTCCCGTGAGCGCCGCGAAGGCGTTGGCGACCGCCCCGGCCGCGACCGGCACGCCCGGCTCGCCCATCCCCATCGGAGGTTCGGTCGACGGAATGAAGCGAACGTCGATGTCGGGCATGTCGGACATGCGCAGGATCGAGTAGTCGTGGAAGTTGGACTGTTCGACCCGGCCGCCGCGGAGTGTGAGCCGCTCGAAGAGCGCCGTGCTGAGCCCGTTGACGATGCCGCCTTCGATCTGCGCCCGGGCGTTGCGCGGCTGCACGATCGTCCCGCCGTCGGCGGCGCACCAGAAGCGGTGCACGCGAATCCGGCCGCTCGTCTCGTCGAGCGAGATTTCGGCCACCCCGGCGGCCAGCGTGCCGCTCCGTTCCACGAACGCTACGCCGCGCGCGCGACCGCTCGGCGGTTCGGCGCCCCATCCGGCCATCTCGGCGACCTCGTCGAGGACCGCGACGCCGCGCGGAGACCCGCCCAGCAGCGTCCGCCGCAACTCGACGGGATCGATCCCCTCGCCGCGGGCGATGTCGTCGATGAAGGCCTCGATCGCGAACTTGTTGGGTCCGTGCCCGACGGCCCGCCAGTGCTTGGTGCGCACTCCGTGCGAGGCTCCGCGCATCTCGATCCGCTGATTCGGGATGTCGTAGTACCCAATGGAGATCCCGGACGCGAGCAGGCCGCGGCCGTCCCCGACCACCGTGTGCGTCCACGCCGTGAGGTTGCCGCCTGAATCGACACCGGCGGTCAGCCGCTGCAGGGACATCGGACGGAACGCTCCGTACCGGAGGTCGTCCTCGCGGGTCCAGATCAGCTTCACCGGACGCCGGACCGACCTGGATAGCTGCACTGCCTCGACGATGTAGTCGGCCATCGTGCGGCGGCCGAGGCCTCCGCCGAGGTAGCAGGGGTGGAAGGTGACCTGCTCGACGGCAACGCCGAGTTCGCGCGCGACCGCCGCCCGGGCCATGTCGGGCGCCTGCGTCCCGGCCCAGACCTCGGCACCGTCGCCCGCCGCGTTCACCGAAGCGACCGCGCCCAGCGGTTCCATCTGCGCGTGGTAGACGTAGTCGTTGAAGTAGTCGGCCTCGTAGCGCGCGGCCGCGGCCTCCAGCGCGGCCCCCACGTCCCCACGCTCGGAAAGCGGACGACCCCGGCTTTCTCCGTCCGCGATCCCGGTGTACGCACCCAGCGCCGCCACGCTGTCGAACCCCTCCGCGCGCGCCCCACCCGCCCACTCGATCCCCATCGCATCACGCGCCGCGAACGCCTCCTCGACCGTCTCGGCGACCACGCCCACGCCGTAGTCCAGCGTCACCGTCCCGACCACCCCCGGCTTCCCCCGCACCTCGGCCTCGTTGAACGACGCCGGCCTCGCCTCGTGAACGGGAGCCCGCGCGATCACCCCGTAGAGCATGTCCGGGACCTGAACGTCCATCGCGAAGATGGCGCTGCCGTCCGTCTTCGCGGGGACGTCCCGGCGCGGCACCGAGTGCCCGATCAGCCGAAAGTCCGCGGGCGACTTGAGATCCGCTTCGCTCACCTCGGGCAATTCGTCCGGTACCTCGGCGAAGGCGGCGACCTCCCCGTAGGAAATCCGGCGTCCGCTCTCGGCGTGCACCACCACACCCGGCCCGGTCGTCAGTTCGCCCGGCGGCACACCCCACTCGCGCGCGACGTTGTCGAGCAGCACGCGCCGGATCTGCGCGCCGGCCAGCCGCAGGTTCATGTAGTAGCCACGCACGGCCATGCTGCCTGCCGTCATCATCGAACCCCCGCGTCCGCGTCCTCCGCCCCAGCTCCGTCCATACACCCCCGGCTCGACCGGGGAATGCTCGATCCGGACCCGGTCCCAGTCCGCGTCCATCTCCTCGGCGAGGATGACCGGAAGCGCGGTCATTGATCCCTGCCCCATCTCGGCGGCCGGGTTGTAGATGAGGACCTGGCCGTCGGTCGCGATCCGGACCCAGGCGCCGAAGGGGTGCTCCGCCGGGCGCGATCCCGGGGCGTCCGCGCCCACCAGGGCGTCGAGAATGTCGGGCGAATCCGTGCGGCGGGCGGCGAGCCCGGCTGGACCGAAGACCAGCGCGAAGGACAGACCCCCGCCGGCCCGCCTGAGGAAGGTTCTCCGGGATTGGCAGGTCCCGCGGGGCGTTCGGGGTGCCTCGCCGCTTGACGAGTGGCCCTCGGGGGATGGCAACCGCGTCCGCGCGTTCATCGTGTCCTCCCGGCGGGCGCGGTGTTGACGGCGGAGGCGCGTTCGATCGCGCGGATGATTCGCCCGTAGGTCCCGCAGCGGCAAAGGACGCCGTCCATGTGGCTGACGATCTCCTCGCGGGTCGGCGACGGGTTCGCCGCCAGCAGGCTCGCGGCCTGCATGAGCTGGCCCGACTGGCAATAGCCGCACTGCGGCACCTCCTCCTCGATCCAGGCCTGCTGCAGCGCGTGCGACCGATCCTTCGAGAGTCCTTCGATGGTGGTGATCTCCCGTCCCGCCACGCGCGACAGTCGTAGACGGCAGGCGTGCACCGGGTCGCCGTCGAGGTGGACCGTGCACGCCCCGCATTCGCCGACTCCGCAGCCGAACCGGGTCCCGGTCATGCCGAGCCGTTCGCGGAGGACCCACAGCAGCATGGCGTTTCCGGGAGCGTCGCTGGTGACGGGCTTCCCGTTGAGGGTGAAGGTGGTCGGCATGATGGTGCTCCCTGGAGTGAGGGGGGATCAACTCCTTCGGAAGCTGACAGGCCCGCTACCCCTTCGGCAACTGCTCCCGCTTCTCGAGCGCCTCGATCCTGCGTTCAAGGTGCCGCTTCTCCGCTTCGAGTTCCTCCCTCCTGCCGACGGTTCCGCGATCAATGAGCTTGAAGGCCCCAACGCCCACCACCGCGATGGCCCCCAGGACCATCACGATCATTCCGATTTCCATGATTCCGAGATTGAACGGCATGACGACTTCCTCCTCACGGCGCAGGGGCGAGGGCTCCGTGCTCGACCACAACCTCCAGGGCGACATCGGCGGACTCCGAGTCCTCGTCGAGCCGGCACCAAACCAGTCGGTAGCCTGGCGGATTGGCCTGTTAGTGTCAAGGCGGACTTGAGGATCCGCCGACGCCGCGTCGGGGAGGTCGGGTGATGCGGCGAAGATGACGGGGGGCGCGTAAACCCGGTTGGGCGGCGTTGAGGAGGTTGAGTTCAGTGCGGGCGCTCACCGCCGGGGCCGGAGTCTTCCTCGTCGGGTCTTGGATAGGAAATATAAACCGCCATATCCGGCGCATAAACTTAATTATTATCTATTACACGCCTTATACGGCGATCTAGACAAGCATCACCACCACGGTTACCTTACGTGCAGGAAGGGAGGTGACCGACCCATGGGAGCGATCGTCGCGACCAGCCGGACGCCGGAGGTGCTGCGCGAAGTGGGCGCGCGGCTGAAGGCGCTGCGTCTCCAGCAGAACCGGCGGGCAAGGGATCTCGCGGCCGATGCGGGAGTCAGCCCCCGCACCATCGACCGCCTCGAGGCGGGGCGGAACATCGGGACCGAGAACCTGGTGCGGGTGATGCGCGCGCTGGGCCGATTGCAGGCGTTCGAAGCGCTGGTCCCGGTGCCGGAGGTGTCGCCCTATGATGTCGAGCGGCTGAGGGGGAAGGTGAGGCGGCGCGCGTCGAGGGGGGGCCGTGAATGGTGACCTGAGGGTTCGGGTGCGGATGTGGGGGCGCGAGGTCGGCATGTTGCGGGAGGGGCCCGGGGGACGGATCACCTTCGAGTATGCACGGGGATTCCGGGGCTCCGGGCTCGAGATCTCGCCGATCAATCTCCCCATCGCGAGACGGGGACCGATGTCCTTCCCGGAACTTGCCCGAAAGCCCGCATTCCTGGGCCTGCCCGGCGTCTTCGCCGACGCCCTGCCGGACCAGTTCGGAAACGCGGTAATACGACGCTACTTCGAGGAGCGCGGGCGGCCGGACGACGCCCTGTCGCCTCTGCAGCGGCTCCTGTACATCGGCGACCGTACCATGGGCGCTCTCGAATTCCACCCTCCACTGGACCCGGGACCCGGCACCGGGGAGGCGCTGGAAGTCAGGGAGCTGGTAGACCAGGCCCGGCGCGTGATCGAGGGGGACGTGTCGGTCGCGGTGCCGGAGATCATGCAGGTCGGCGGCAGTGCGGGCGGGGCCCGGCCGAAGGCGCTGATTCTGTGGGACGGGGCGGCAAGGCGAGTGAGGTCGGGCTTCGCGCCGCCCGAGCCGGGAGAGGAGCCGTGGCTCATCAAGTTCGACGGAGTGACGGCGGATGTGGTGGGGCAGGGGATGCGCCACGCCCGGAGTGCGGGCCCGTGGGGGCGCATCGAGTACGCGTATTCGCGAATGGCGAGGGAGGCTGGGATCGAAATGCCCGAGACGCATCTGCTCTGCGACGGGGAGTTGGCGCACTTCATGATACGGCGCTTCGACCGCGTGCCCGGCGACGCCGCCGGCACCTTCCGCAGACTGCATTTCCACAGCCTGGGAGGACTCCAGCACATCGACTTCAACGACCAGTTCGTGTTCAGCTACGAGGGCTGGTTCGACACCATCCGCGCCATCGGGCTCGGGCAGCGCTCGGTGAACGAGGCCTTCCGGCGCATGGTCTTCGGCGTGGCCACCGTCAACTTCGACGACCACGTCAAGAACTTCGGCTTCCTCATGAACCCGGCGGGGCGCTGGCGGCTGGCGCCCGCGTACGACGTGACCTACGCCGAGAGCGATGCGTGGACCCGGCAGCACCAGATGTCGGTGCGGGGCAAGTTCCAAGGGATCACGCGCGGTGACCTGCTGGAGGTGGGGGAGATCTTCGACGTGCCGCGGGGTGGGCGTGAGATCGTGGCCGCGGTCGAGGGGGCGGTGGGGGGGTGGCGGGAGCAGGCTCGCGCCGCGGGCGTCCCGGGTGAGATGGTGGAGTGGGTGGGGGGGCGGTTTTGGGGGTGATGCGCGGCGAGGGCGGCACCCGGCAGACCCTCACACCCGCCCGCTCAGCCGCAGCCACCTCAGGTGATTCCGCACGTTGTCGTGCTCGAAGTAGGCGTCCTGCAGGTGGCGCCGGCCGTCCGAGCGCAGTGCCGTGCGGCCGTGCAGCACCCGGTGCCCGTCGCACAGCAGGATCTGCCCGCCCTCAAGCCGGAAGGTGACCTGGGAGCCGGGGGAATTGACGCGCGTGGACAGCTCGTGGTAGGCGGCGTAGAAGTCCCCCACCCGGGGCTCCGACAGGGGAACGGCCTGCATCTGCGCGGTATTGAAGCGCAGCAGCCTCACCTCTCCGTCGCTGTCCAGCCCGACCATCGGTCTGACCGCGTAGCACTCGCATTCCTCGCTGAAGATCCGGAACGGCACCGGCACCGCGCAGAGCACGTCGAACTTCCCGGGGTGATCGCTCCGCAGCCGGTTGAGCAGGCCGAACCCGTCCACAACGCACGATTCGCCGCCTTCGCACTCGTTCACCAGCATGTGTAGCGCCTGTACGTTCGGGGGCCAGGTGTAGCTGGTAAAGTCGTTGTGCGGCGCGACGGCCAGACCCGTGTGCGCGATGTTGTACCCCTTCGGATCGACCTTGACGTTGTGGATCCGCTCGAACAGCAGCTCGCGGATAGGCCCCAGGCGGGCGGCGAGCTGCTCGGACGAGTCCGGTTCGGTGGGGGCGTCGACCAGCACGCAGACCCCCGTCCGCAGGAATTCCTCGATCAGCTCCGCCGCCGCGTGGTCGCTCGCCAGGAATCGCCCGTAGTCGAACCGCCGCGGCTCGAAATCGCCGTCCCAGTAGTGCGGGTCGAAGCGGGGCAGGCTCAGGTGGCCGCGGATCTCGCTCGACAGGTAGCGCGTGCGGTGCCCGTCCGGCCAGTCGATGGAGAGCGCCTCGTCGTCGGATTCGGCGTTGTCAATGCCGAAGCGTTGTGGCTTCAGGTTGCCGGGGACGCGGAAGAGATGGAACCGCTTCTCCGTCGTCTGTTCGACGCGGCACTCGCCGCAGCCACAGTTGTCGCGCAGCCAGAGGTAGGGAAGATCGGTGCGTTCGCCGTCGGCCCAGAGCGCGGTCAGGGAGTCGGCATTCCTCGTGATGCTGCTGATCGAGTGACGCATGGTCGATCTCCCTCGGTATTGGTGGGCTGGCTTACCGGGAATCGGGGGTGGTTGTTCCGGGCATGTCAAGCGCATTGGCCCGGGTGGGGGGGCGGGCGTCATCCCATTCAGGCATCCCGCACTTGACATCGCCCGTCGCTTTCCGGCACGCTGCGTGAAGAGAAACCCTGATCGGGAAGTGACAAGCATGCAAGGCAAGTCAAAGCCGAGCGGTCCCACCGTGAGCTTCACCCGCATGGAGGACGGGACCCGCGAGGACTACGAGCTGCTCGACCGCCTCGAGGAGGAGTTCGTGGCCGGCACCGCCGACCGGGTGTTGGCGCATCTGCGCGAGCTGTCCGGTTCGATGGGCGGCTACCAGGTCGACCGGCTGGAGCACTCCCTGCAGACCGCGACCCGCGCCCATCGCGACGGCGCCGACGAGGAGCTGGTGGTGGCGGCGCTCCTGCACGACATCGACGACCTGCTGGCACCGCACAGCCACGGCGAACTGGCCGCTTTGCTGCTCCGCCCCTTCGTGAGCGAGCGGACCCACTGGATCGTCAGGCACCACGGCCTGTTCCAGTACTACTACTACGGCCACCACGTGGGCGGCGACCGCAACGCGCGCGACAGGTTCCGCGATCATCCCTGGTACCAGGACGCGGTGGACTTCTGTCACAGGTGGGATCAATGCGCGTTCGATCCGGAGTACGAGTCGCTGCCGCTGGAGTTCTTCGAACCGATGGTGAGGAGGGTGTTCGGGCGGGAGCCTGGGTTGGGGGGGGATTGGGAGGAAGGGTGAAGGGATGGGCTGGAAATGAGAAACGGACCGCAAGCTTGCCCGGTCCGCCGAAGCCGCGGGGCTTGAGACGATCCCCCGGCTCGATTCGGCCGAGACGCTCCGCCCTCAGGAGCACGTTGCGGATCTCGAACCACAGTAGAGCGGGAGCGATCGCACCGTGTGCAACCACCGCGTCTAGGGCGGCATCAGCGGACTCCGAATGCTCGTCGCCGAGCACCCAGGCGGCCGCGGCCGAGCAGTCCACCACGGGTGCGTTCACCGTCTGCCTTCGTCGCGCATCGACAGGATCTCCGACACCGTGGCCCCACGGATCCGGGTGCACAGCCTGCGCAGATTGGTCGCGGCGCGCGCCGCGGCCTCTCGGTCAGGCCAGTCCGCAGGGACGAGCATAGCGGTGGGGCGGCCGCGCTTGGTGATGAGTACTGTTTCTCCAGCCGCGACCTGGTCCAGCAATGTGGAGAGGTGGGTCTTGGCTTCGAAAGCGCCGATTGTTCGCATGGAGGTACTCTCCGTCGTGCAATAAACCAGTTTGTAATCTAGTCGGTTAGATGGTGGGAGGCCATGCCGGGTTGTCGTCCGGGCCATACTTGCCGAACCTCCATAGTCCGTCGATTCGACCTTGTAACCAACCCAGGCGACACCCCAGTGGCACGCAAGAAGAAACGTCCAAGGAAACGCGGCAAGCGACGCGGCCCCCGTGGGCCGGACTCGCCGCTCCTCTTCCTGGCCAGGCGGGGGAATCCGGAGGCGCAGTTTCGTCTCGGCGGGATGTACCTGGCCGGGGACGAAGGGTTCAGGTATGATCCGGCCAAGGCGGTGAGATGGTTCCGCAAAGCGGCCGAACACGGACACGCCGAGGCGCAGTTCTACCTAGGCGACGCCTATCTCGAGGGCGACGGGGTGGAGGAGGATTTGTGGGAGGCGCAGAAATGGTTCCTGGCGGCTGCGGAGGCGGGCAGTGACGACGCCGCTTTGGCGCTGGGCATGATGTACGCCGACTACTGGACCGAATTGGACGACCATCCCCAGATCGAGCGGTGGCTGGAGATCGCCGCCGATGCTGGATACGAACCCGCGGAGGACGCGCTCGCCGTGTTTCGCCTCGATGACGACGATGACTACGAAATCGACCCGGAAGAACTCCACGCTACGTTGCAGTCGGCGCTCCAGGCGGCGTGGCGCGGCGACGCGGATGCCCAGTTCCTCGTCTCGCGCGCCTACAGCGAGGGCCTGGGCGTGCCGCAGGACGACGACGAGGCGTTCCGGTGGCTCCGCGCGGCGGCGAAACAGGGCGATGCGGAAGCCCGGAACAACCTGGGGGTCGCCTATGCCGAAGGCCGGGGGGTGAAGCAGGACTTCGAGAAGGCCGTCCGCTGGTACCGCGCCGCGCTGGCGGGAGGGTCCGGCTTTGCCGCATACAACCTCGGTGTTCTGGTGGCGGGTGGGGTGGCCGGACTGGAGGACGACCCGGACGCGATGGGGTGGTTGCACACAGCCGCGGAGGGCGGATCCGCGCCGGCGCAGTTCGACCTGGGGTGCCGGCACATCCTCGGGATCGGGGTCGAAGAAAACGGCGCCAAGGGCGAGGAGTGGCTCGCGCTGGCCGCCGAAGACGGGTTCCTGCCCGCCGCGCACGCGCTCAGCCGGCTCTACGAGGAAGGACTCGGGGACTTGCCGCGCAGTGAGACGAAGGCCGAGGCACGGCTGCGGGAGGCGGCGGAGGGAGGACTTTCCGGCGCGCAGAACGAGTACGGAATGAGGTGCGTCGATCGCTGGATCACCGGCGAGGGCTCGGAGGAGGATCTCGCCGAGTCGGTGAAGTGGTTCCGGATGGCGGCCGAGCAGGGAGACGCGGAAGCCCGGAACAACCTGGGTTTTTCCTACGAGACGGGGCGGGGGATGGAGCGGGACGAGGCGGAGGCCGCAAGGTGGTACCGGATGGCTGCCAAACAGGGGTCCACCGCGTCCCAGGTGGCCCTGGCGGTCATGTATCTGTTTGGGAGGGGGGTCGAGGAGGACAAGGAGGAGGGGATGAGATGGTTGCGGATGGCGGCGGAGGGTGGACGGGAGGATGCGCGGCAGGTGGTGGAGCAGATCGAGGGGGTTCTCGAAGCGGGTGAGGGGGAGGGGGACGAGGAGTTCGATCTCTGACCGGCGCCGGGCCCGCGCTTCGAACCGGCGAATTCGTCTCCCTCGTCGCCCTGCTGATGTCGCTCGTCGCGCTTTCGGTCGACGCGATGTTGCCGGCGCTGCAGGAGATCGGGCGCGACCTCGGGGCGACACGTCCCAATGACGCCCAGTTCGTCATCACGGCCGTGTTCGTGGGAATCGGCTTCGGCCAGATCCTCTTCGGCCCGCTCTCGGACCGCATCGGGCGCAGGCGCGCCATACTCGTCGGCCTCGCCGTCTTCATGGCGGGGTGCCTGGTGAGCATCCTCGCGCCCACCTTCGCGGTGATGATCGCGGGCCGTGTCGTGCAGGGCATCGGGGTCGCGGCACCGCGCATCGTGACGATCGCGATGGTGCGCGACCGGTACGAGGGCCGCCGCATGGCCCGACTCATGTCGTTCGCGATGTCCGTCTTCATCCTCGTGCCGATCATCGCACCGGCGCTCGGCCAGGGGATCATGTGGCTCGGAGGCTGGAGGGCGATCTTCGCCACCATCCTCGCCGTCGCCATGGTCGCGCTGACCTGGTTCGGAGTGCGGCAGCCCGAGACTCTGCCCGCCGACCGCCGCCGGCCGTTCTCCCCGCGGATCATCGGCGAAGCCGCGCTGGAGGTTCTGAGGACGCGGGCCGCGCTCGGGTACACCCTCGCGACCACATGCGTGTTCGCGCCGTTCCTTGCGTACCTGAGTTCGTCCCGGCAGATCTTCCAGGACGCCTACCAGACCGGCGCGCTCTTTCCGCTCTGGTTCGGCGTCCTCTCCCTGTCCTTCGGGTGCGCCTCTCTCCTGAACGGGCGACTGGTGATGAAGCACGGGATGCGGCGGCTGGCACGGGCGGCGGCCGGGTCCCTCACGCTCGTGTCGGTCGTCGCGTTGGCGCTGGCATTCGCCTTCACGGGTCTCCCTCCGTTCTGGCTCCTGATGGCGTATCTGCTTCTCGCCTTCTTCTGCGTGGGACTCCTCTTCGGGAATCTGAACGCGCTCGCGATGAAGCCGCTGGGGCATATCGCGGGCGTGGGCGCGGCGGTGGTCGCCTCGTTGACCACCTTCCTCGGGGTGCCGCTCGGC
>JAPPGM010000129.1:16046-18818 GCA_028874995.1 Gemmatimonadota bacterium
TTCGACGGGACGATGTACTCGCTGATCGGGGCCTTTGCGGTGTTCGGTGCGGGGGCGTTGGGGGCGATGTGGTGGGGAGGAGGGAGGGGGGAGGTGAGGAGGTGGAGTGTCCACTGAGGTTTACAGAATGTGAACTGTGGTTGACATGGCCGTGCTGTGCCGCCCAGGCAGTGCCCATCGCTTGAGACCGCCCTGGCGGTCCTCGACGAAACCGATGGAGCCCTGCACGTCGAAATGCTCGCGGAGATCCTGGACCGGTTCCGGTCCCGCAAGAGTCGACCACGTCCGTCGCCCCCTGGTTCGGTTCAACCGCGCAAGATGGGCCACGAGACGCGCTGACCCTCAGTTGACACCGAGCGGACCGGAGGCCCATTGTGCGTCTTCATCGGGTCGATCGCCGGGGAGTCAATCGGTTTCGCCGGCAGGCCCCATCTTTCCATCCGAAGGGCGTCCCCTCCGGCCGTTCACAGACGGGAAGGAGACATCCCATGAGCGCCCAATCCGCGGCTGGCTCCAGGTTCCCTGTCAAGGTTGCGGTGGCTCTGGTGCTGGCCTGCGGTACTGAGCCCAAGCCCAACATAGATGGTGTATGGACGGGCGTGACAGAGGACAGAACGGACCCGTGGACGCTGGAGATAACGGACAGCAACGATAGGCTCAGAGGAACCTACACCACCAGGAACCCCGACCCCTCGCCGCTGAGTTCGGATTCGACCATAAGCGGGGGTATCACCGGAGGCTATGGCCACCCTTCCGTGACGATGAGCTTGGTCATACCCTTCCATGGCACTTCGCTTCACTGGGACTGCGATTACGTAGCCACCGTCGACGCGGACCGGGACTCCATGTCGGGCACCGTTACCTGCTACCTGACTTACATTCACGTATTCTCCGACCCGCTGGTATTGCACCGGCGATGACGTCCGGCGAGGCGGTTCTCCGTTCGCGTTTCACTCCGGGCTGATCCGAGCCCGGACCTTTGGATCGCGGACGGGCGGCGCTGGGAATCGCGATTGACTGTCGAGCAAAGCCTCCCATCTGTCGTCCAGGGCTTGCCCAACCATCCGATCCCGCTCCGAAGCGAGCTTCACCAGCGACAGCATCCGCTTCGTCAGAGTCTGGAATTGGGCGAGATTGATCGCCATCGGATTCCAGCCGTACAGCGCTGTCTTCAGGATGTTGGCGGATGCCAGGAGTCCGTGGGTGAGAACCAGCATCTGCTCCCGCTTCAGCTTGTCCGGGAGTCCGGGTTCGCCGGTTCCGGAGAGGATGTCACCCACCCCGAACACGAGGCCGAGGAGGGGATCGTGGCCGAGCGAGGCGAGGCGGTGGACGTTCGGCGTGAGTCCGTCTTTTGGGCTGACCACATCGTAGGGCACCTTGGCCCACTTTTCGGCGGCGGTGGTCAGTTCGGCGATCCACTGTTGGAATGCGTTGCGCTCGATGTCGTCAGCGCCCTTCATGGGAGCCAGCCTCTTCGACTGTTCCTTCATCCATGCCGTCAGTGGGCTGCCTCGCTGAGGCTTTCCCTTGAAACTCCCGCCGGGTGTGGCGACCAGCAGGTAGTCCGTGAGCGCACCGACGGTCACCGCCAGCGCGACGACGCCGTAGTCCCAGCGATCCCACGGCGCCGGGCTGAAGTCCGCGTCGTATGCGCGTTGTGCGTCTGTACTCGAAGTACCGGGCGGGTGTGCTCGGCGGGCTGCCCAGAATCGGCTGAGGCGCGATGCGGCGGCGGGCTGGGGTCGAGGGGGTAACCGCCTGCGTGAGATCTCTGGCCGCTTCCAGGCGGGTGTCGTCCGGCTTGGGCCCAGGCCGCCCAAGTCGCCAGCTCGCCGTATCCAGGTCCTCGAGCAGGTGCCGGAAACGTGGATCCGGGTTGGAGATGGCGACCGAAAGGGCAGTCTTGAGACCTTCGGCGGGTCGCCGCACGGCGTCCAACGTGGCGCTCTGCTTCGCGAATTCGCCTTCGCCAAGGACCCTTGGGCCCATAGAGGTGTTCGGGGACTTCCAGTTCGCACGCGATCGCCCTGGCCGTCCGCGACCAGCGCCTCCAGCCAGGGGACGATGACTTCGGGGTCCATGGACAGCGCGGTCTCGATCATCGGCTCCGCGCGGTCCAGGTCGCCTCCGGCCACCAGCTCGCGGATCAGTTCCTCCGCGAGAACGAGCGACGCGGGATCCGTGTGTCGCCGGCCGCGCCGGACTGCAGGATGCTCGTCTCGATCGCGGCGCCCGGAAACCAGCGCGACGGGTCGCGGGAGAAGA
This sequence comes from Gemmatimonadota bacterium, assembly GCA_028874995.1. Lineage (GTDB taxonomy): Bacteria > Gemmatimonadota > Gemmatimonadetes > Longimicrobiales > Gaopeijiaceae > Bin94. Next base: position 18,315 of record JAPPGM010000129.1, read on the forward strand.
AGAGAAGAGCCACGTTGAGGGGAAGCTCGTGATCGTTGACACGCCTGACCAGGTCCATCGTCCGGTAGATGTGTCGCGCGTGGGGCTCGTCCGACAGCGCGCATCCGCAATCCCGCAGATGCTCCCGGACCTTCGTCTCGCTGATGTCGTCGACCGTGGCGTCCTGGCCGTCCGGGAATCCCAGGGGACGACGGCGGACTGTGCGCGCAGCTGTGTCAGAAGAGCGGCGGTGTCGGCGTCCACGTCGCCTTGAACTCGATGCGTTCGGACTCGACCGTGCGGGCGTGGAGCAGGTTATTTTATTGCCCCTCCCACCCCACCCGGCCAGTTTTCCGCCATGCACCGCTTCTTCAACACGGCCGGCCCGGTCAGGCCCGAGCGCAACTACTGTGTGCCGCCGCTGGAACGGTTCGATCTGGACGAGGTGCTGGGTCTGATCGGCAACGAACGCTACTTCGTGCTGCACGCGCCCCGGCAGACGGGCAAGACGTCCTCTCTCCTGGC
>JAPPGM010000083.1 GCA_028874995.1 Gemmatimonadota bacterium
TGGAGAGAACTTGAGCGCCGTCGCAAGCGGCGCGCTGCGTTCCATCGAGGCCGATACGGAGAAGGCGACCGCACGGATGCGCGCGTTGCTGATGAGGGCTTGGCTCCGGCCCCTGATCGTCGGCCTGAGCCTCTTCCTCGGTATCTGCGGCGGCAGTTGGGCGACGATGCACTGGTTGTCCAGGATCATCGACTCCCGGTTCGAGACCTTGACGGAAGTCAACATACGGATCGAGCGGGCGCGCGAGACCCTGGCCGGGATGGAGGAGACGACTTGGGGCGTCGAGTTGCGGGAGATCGACGGGGAGCGGTACGTGACGCTGCCCGCCCGCACTCCGGCCCGTCCGGCGTTCACGATGGACGAGCGGCCCTACTTGAAGCTGTCGAGAGAGTGAGGAGGAAGTTGCGTGACCGATTTGGAACGGCAGCTGGCGGCGGCCTTGGAGAGGTTGTCCGCGCAGTACGAGATGGAACAGCGGCGGCACTCCGAGCACGTCGAAGCCTTGCGGCAGCAGGTCGAAGCCTTGCAGCGGCAAGTCGAGCGGCTGAGCGGGCAGATGACGGACTTGACCGGATACTCCGGGACGTACGGCGCAGGGCTAGGGAGCGGGTGGCGATGACGCGGAGGCTGGTGGAACGGATCAGGCCGCGCGGGCCGGACCGGGACTCCGGGCCGAGCCGCTGATAGTGCAGCCGTGGTCCGCTCGACAATTCCGGGACCCACGCCACCGCCACCCTCGGATTATGTTTCGATGCGCTCAGCCACACCGCTCTTGGCCGAAACGAGGAACGGAGACCGCATGGCCGGCAACGAAGCTGACATCAGTGATCGGCTCTTCACTCCAACGCGGGTTGGCGACCTAGCCGATCAGCTTGAGGAGGCGATCAGAAAGATGAGGAACTTGGGAATCCGCATCCCGCCAAACTGCCGGTTGGCCTTGATTGCTCGGGTTCTGCGCGACGTAGCCCCGACGCTCAGGTTTCCCGAATCGCCCGACAAGCTCATCGAGATTGGCCATGCTGTCCGAGACGGCCAGGAATTCGTCGAGATTAGTTGGGTGCTTCCGACAGAGCGGTTGGCGCCGACGGTGCAGGAGAAGCTCCAGAAGGCCGTCTTCGGTGTCCTCGGACAGACTGGCACGCGACCGTACCAGTACCAAAGCGAGTTGTGGGTTGGTGCCGCACTGTTGCGCTCTGGCGCCAGCGCCGAAGTCGTCACTGATACGGAGGGCAAGCATCCTGATTTCGTCGTTCGGCGCGGGACGGCGCTTTTTCCTGTCGAAGTGAAACGACCCCAAACGATCGGCCATGCGCGTAACCTCGTATCCGAGGCAGCAAGGCAACTCGGTTCCCGCCAACGACAGTACCATGGAGGTGCATTGGTAGTGGACCTGACCGACTGCCTCGGCCCCGACTCAGCGATTCACCTCGATGTCGGCCCACCTGATCTGGTCGGCATTCAATCCGAAGCCATCAAGCTAACGAGCAGCCTTCACTCTGAAGTATTCGACGGCGCATCGGCGAGGATACGAGAACGACGCCGGCACATGTTCGGCGTGACAACGTTCGTTCGAGCGACGTGGTGGGATCTCACTGACCTGACACAGATCCATCCCTACCGATTCGTCTTACCAGTTTCCTATCTTGGCCGGCCGGACGAGAGGGAACGCCGTTCACTTGCCCAGTGGCTCGCGCAACTCATTGACCGGGGGATGCGAGAAACGGGCCACCAAGACTTGGGCAAACGAGAAGTCTCATTCGGCTGAGTGAGGTCGACGAGCCTTTCACCGTCAGCGCTTGCCCGCGCTGCCGCCACCAGGTACGGGTAGGCCTCTACCAGCGCCAACTGCGCCCCCCGGCCAGCATTAAGTCCCAGTGCGGGTGTGAGGTCGAGCCGCCTCGTGACTGGAGGGGTCGGGGCGATGGAGATCATCTGCCTATTCCGACGAAGTCGTCCACCCATTCCGAGCGAAGCCGTCCGGCTGTTCCGGGCCAAGTCGTCCACCGATTCCGAGCCAAGTCGTCCGGGTTGAACGATGAGCCTTGAAGGGGGTGCTGGACATGGATGGATCGGGTGTGGTCGGTGGGGCTTGGGGCCTCCTTGGTTGAGTCGTAGTGCCGTCTCATGGAGCCGTCCGGGAGGGTGGTGCTGTGGGCGTTGTTGAGCAGGCGGTCGAGGATGGCGTCCCGAAGGTGGGGTCGCCGACGACGTCGTGCCGGTGTTTTGACGGGAAGCTGGGCCGAGGATGGTTCTGCGGCCGGGCGTAGCGGTCGTCGAGGACTTCCGGCAGATCCTGGCGGTTCTGGCCTGACAGGGAGGCGCGGGAGACGCGGTAGTAGCGGGTCGAGATGCCGAGGCGGCCGGTGGAGATGACGAGGCGGGGCGTGCCGGACCGCGACTTCCGACCGAGCCGTCGCGGGGTTGGTGGCAGCGGAATCCGCAAGGGGCTACGACCCCTTGGGAACCCTCCACGGAAGGGACCGGCCCAGCTCAGATTGTCTCTCCGGCGCCCCAGAGATTATCGTTCAGTACACGACCCTTCACCATTCCCCAGAGGCCGGGAGGGAAACAGACGTTGCGTTCACTTGAGTTGTTCACGGGAGCAGGCGGACTTGCGCTCGGAACGCACGCTGTGGGCTTCAAGCACGTAGCACTCCTCGACTGGAACCGTGACGCATGCGCGACCCTACGGGAGAACATCCGCCATGACACCGTCGCCGGGGTCTCGGAATGGCAGGTCATCGAGGGTGACGTGCGCGAATGCGACTACGGGTCACTAGGCTCGGTCCAGTTGGTGGCGGGTGGCCCCCCGTGCCAGCCATTTAGCATAGGCGGAAAGCACCAAGGGATGGACGACGGGCGGGACATGATCCCCGAGTTCATCCGCGCCATTCGCGAGGCTCAGCCAGCCGCGTTCCTGTTCGAGAACGTCAAGGGGCTGACCCGCAAGGCCTTCAGGAACTACTTGGCCTACATTGAGTTGCGGCTGCAGCATCCCGAGGTTCCCCGGCGCTCGTGCGACACTTGGGAGGATCACTTGGGCAGACTGGAGGACGTTCATACTCGCGGAAGTCGCGAAGGGCTTCATTACCAGATCGTCCGCCGCCTTCTCAACGCAGCCGACTACGGGGTGCCGCAGACGCGCGAGCGCGTCTTCATCGTCGGGTTTCGACATGACCTCGACACGGAGTGGCACTTCCCCGAAACGACACACTCCCGCGAAAGGCTCCAGTACGATCAATGGGTTACGGGCGAGTACTGGGAGGAGCGCGATCTTGAGAAACCCGAACCTCCGGCCAGGTTGAAGGGTGTCATCAACCGGCTGCCCACGCTGTTCCCGCCGGACGCCGAGCCGTGGAGCACACTACGGGACTCCATATCTGACCTACCCGAACCCAGCCCACCGGACGAAGAACCGGACGCCTGGTTCCACAGGCTTCAGCCGGGAGCCCGCGCCTATCCCGGACACACGGGAAGCCCGCTTGACCTGCCGGCGAAGACGCTAAAGGCCGGCGTCCACGGAGTCCCCGGTGGAGAGAACATGATCGCGTTTTCCGACGGGACCGTGCGCTACCTGACCGTGCGGGAGGCGGCACGAGTGCAGACCTTTCCCGACGCTTGGCGTTTCACCGGAAGCTGGACGGAGACGATGAGACAGCTTGGCAACGCCGTGCCGATGAGACTCGCCGTCACGTTGGCGGAGAGCATCGCCGCCAGCTTGGCCCCCGGTCATGCCTGAGACCCAACCGTACGACCCGCTCGACTACCGCAACCTCACCGTTAGCTTGGTCAGGGAGCTCATGGGCCGGAACGCCGTGAGGCTGCCGCTGTCAACGCGGTTCAGAGGCCCCGGAGTATACGCGCTCTTCTACGACGGCGATTTCGGACCCTACGCCACACTTCGCTCTCCCGACGCGACCCGTCCGATCTACGTGGGCAAAGCCGTGCCCCCAGGCGCGAGGAAGGGCGGAACGGCATCGGATGAGTCGGTACCAACGCTATACAGACGAATCCGACAGCATACGGGCTCGCTCGAAGCAGCCGCCAACCTTCATGTGGACGACTTCACCTGCCGCTATCTCGTGGTTGTCCCACTGTGGATCACCATGGCGGAGCGGTTCCTGATCGAGCACTACCAGCCCTGTTGGAACGTCAGCATCGAGGGGTTTGGCCTCCATGACCCGGGAAAGGGGAGGCTACAGGGATTGCGGCCTTGGTGGGATACCCTTCATCCCGGCAGGCCATGGGCTGCCCGGCTTCGGCCGCGCAGCGAGGCGGAGGCGAGAGCACGTCTTCGCGCCTTTACCGATGAGTCCGGGCCTACCCTAGAAACGCCGTGATCTCTTTGGCCAAGCGATCGACATCCTTGGTCTCACATTCCCAGATCACGAGAACGCCCCAGCCCATTTCGCGGAGTGCTGTCTGGTTAACTCGATCACGGCGGGCGTTCCCATCCAGCTTGGCGCGCCAGAAATCTTGACGCTCGGGCGACTTCGGGATCCGATTCCGCGAACAGCCCTCGTGCCGATGCCAGAAGCAACCGTGAACGAAGATCACCTTAAGCCGTGGGCGGAATACGAGGTCTGGACGGCCCGGGAGATCGCTCGCGTGAAGACGGTAGCGATACCCCAATCCGTGTACGAGCCGCCGAACCCGCATTTCGGGTTTCGTGTCCTTGGACCGGATTCGGCTCATTCGTTCGCTGCGTTCACGAACCGTGAGCGGATCGAGGCTGCTGTGTTCCCGGTTGACGCCCCGGCGGTTGTCGCCGCCACCGCCGCTCCCAACGGAGCGATTGACGATACTCGGTTCCGGCATGAGGCTCCAAAGCAGCGAGATCAAGGTGTCCGTCCGGCGGTCTACGACATCAAGTGTAGGGGATGCCACGGCAGGCCCGCTATCGCCGGTTGACTCGCTATGCTAGTCCATTTGCGGCCACCAGCCCATGCCTTAGGCATCCAGCTTCGCCAACGCCTTCTGGCACCGTTCGTCTTCCTCGGAGAGAGCTTCAGGAACATCGCGCCCCTCGGCCAAAGCTGCGAGGACCCTTCCGTGGAGCATCGTGAACAGAGGTGGAACAGCTTCGCCGATCATCTGACGGACACGGGTAGGCCCCCACTTGTCCAGCGAGTCTCCCCACTGGAAACTACTGGGAATGGTCTGAAGCCAACCGCATTCCGCCGGGCTGAGAACCCGATTCTCCCAGGGATGCAGCGTTCGGTCGCTCCCTATGTGTCCGCTCGCCGTGGTTATTGTTGCAGCCGGTCGGGTCGGATCCATCCGGCGGTAGCTGGAGCTTCGGAACCCCTTAACCAACCGCCACGACCCGTCCTCGTTTCGCACGGTCGGTCTAAGCAATCGGCTCTGGCAGTTCGGACAGACGGCCTCGGTGGAGGCGATGCCCCTCGTGTCGCATCGCTCACAGCGATCCGTCTCCCATGCGCTCGCGCCGCTTCCGGGTGGGATCGCCGAAACCATTGCGTATCTCCGGTCAAGCCAGACGGGGACTCGGTGCATCGGATGGCCTTTCGAGGCCGCTCCCGCAGCGGATCCCGCATCGAGCGCGGGTAGGCCCGATTCCTTCAAGGCGTCGTCAATCGTCACGAAGTCCGGGGAATCCGGGCCTCCGTGAGTAGGAGCTGGAAACGGGGCACTTCCGGTCTTCCCGAGCGCACGAATAGCGTCGGTGTCCTTCCTCACCAGGGTCAGAAACGCCCGCGAACGATGCTGCGGAATCCCGAATTCGCATAGATCGACGACCGCTGCGTAGACGCGGTAGTCAGACTTCAGTCGATTGCAGAGGATCTTGGCGGCAGACAGGGGAGTCGTGCTCTCGGGATCCCAGACCCTTCGCCGAAGAAACGCAGGCACGTTCTCGACCACAACGAAGGTTGGCCGTAGTTCCTTGGCGACTTCGGCAATGGGCACCACGAGCAGATTGCGACCGTCCCGAGAGCCCGCGTCCGGATCGTCTTCCTTCCCCCGGTCGCCTCTGGCCGAACTCATGCCTTGGCAGGGAGGACAGCCCGACAGCAGCACAGGGGCCTCCGAACCGTGGGCCTCGCGAAAGGAATCGACCACGACGGGCCACGTCTTCCGAAGATCCCCCGGGACCGCAACAGCGTCTGGATGATTCAGCTTAGCGACCTCCAAGCGCTTCTCAACCAGCTCCGACACCACGCGAAACCGGAACCCGGCAGAGGCGAACCCCACATCGCCGGCACCGCAGTTCGAGAAGAGGCTGACGGCTCTCACGACAAGTCCGAATCGGTGTCCAGGCGTCTCTCCTCTTCGCGGACTCGATCCTCGGCGTCCAGGAACGTCTCATTGGCCTTCACGGCGCGGGCGAGGAAGTCTCTCCAAGAGATCCGTTCGATTCGGCTGTCGGTGTCTCGCCAGTATCTGTACGCCGTATTCTTGTCTCGGTCGGTGATCCGGACGGCATCGCAAACCAAGTCGACGACCCACTCATCGTGGAAATCCGACGCGAGCTCTCTGTTCTCGGCGAAGAAATCGCGGAACGCCTCGAGATAGTTGTGGAGTCGGTCCCAGTCGGCGTTGGCGAAACGGTGTCCCACCGCCTTGATCTCGACTATGTGAAGTCGGCGGCTGAGGTTCACGAGCGTAAAATCCGGTCGCTTGCCGCCGTGATCGATCGAGAAAACCACCTCTTCACCGTGTCGCTCCTTGTAGTACGCAGCGAACTGCCTCGCGAACAGCTTGAGACTTTGATTCGCCGTGATCGGCGTCCATGTCGCGTCGATCAGCCACGGAGCGTCGGCGACGATCCGCTGGAGTACATCCTCAGCCCCGCCTTCTTCGAGTACCTTCTCAAGCTTACGGATCGCCCTCACGCGTTCGTACGCGATCTGAGCGTAGGAAGCCATCTCCGCAATCCGGGTCTTCGAGAAGAGATCCAGAAGGGAGTCTATCCCGCCCTCCTCGCCGAACATCTCCTGGTTGAAGGCTTCGAAGGCGTCCATCAGAGCCTTGTGTGGCGCGACGGAGAGGACGACCTGAGTCAATCCATCCACATACTCCCGATCGCCGAGTTCGTCTTCAGCGGCGAAGCGGCCGATTTGCTTTCCGAACTCCAAGGCTGTGGAGACGATGTCGTGGTCGGCGAACCGCTTTCTGGCTTCCGCTTCCAGCCCAGACACTTCCAGAAAGAGCTGTTCAACCCTCTTTCGCCGAGGCTTCCGGGATGCGGCGGCGATCCGCCTGATCCATTCGGCACCCCACTCTCGGAACGCTCGCCCGTAGTCGGACTCCCACAGAATGTCCTGTCGATCCGTGGTAACAAGGTCTTCCCCTTCGTCCTCGTCGAGCCATTCGGCGTGGATTTCGCCTACGAGGTAGGAGCGCACCGTGAACTCGCCGGTTAAACCGGCCGACTGTCCGAACGCCCGAGTTGTGGCCACGATCTTCCCGCGAGCGTAGATGCGGACCCCAGCCATCTCCTCGTTCTTGTAGGCTCCCTTGGCGAGTCCCATCCACCCTGACACTGGTAGGTCACGCTGTTCATCTGGGAGCGGCACCGGTTCCGCGGATACATCGACCTTCGTGCCTTCCATCAGGGGGATCGAAAGGGATCCGATCTCGAAAGGAGGGTTCTCCCCGGGATTCCGTGTGTCCTCGACGCTGACCTTGAAGTCGTTTTGGCGCAGTCCGAATCGTCGCGCCATTTGCCGATGGAAAATCTCCTGATTCGGAACCCTCTTCGGCAGGAAGTCGATCAGCCGAACCGTAGTGCCCCGCTTCGATCGAAAGGTCCCATCTTGGTCACCTACTTCCATCGCCACCGGCTTGTCATCGTCCGCGAGGATCTTGTCGTACGGCATGACGAAGTGTGAAACCTGGTAGCCGTCGTCCGTCTCGTCGCCTCCGGCGGAGAGGATCTCGATGCGCTTGCAGATACCAAAGGGAGCGAGCTTGCCAATGCCCTTCCGTCCCATCACCGAGCGTTGCTTCCGCCTGGACTGCTTGCCCTGAGTTGGGTCGGCCCTCCGATCCTTCCCGACCCTCAGAAAATGGCGGTTGGCCTCTCGTTCGGTGATCCCGTGCCCGTCATCCACGACTTCGATGGTGTAGCCGTAGCCCTCCACCTCCCCCGTTTTTCGGTTCTTGCGCGCCAGAAGGGTCGCGAGCGGCACTCGAACCACGACGTTCTCCGCGTCCGCGTCGTACGCGTTGGCGACCAGCTCGGCGACAACCGCGCTCACGCGATCGTACAGGCGGACCCCCAGCTTATCCACCGTCATGCGAGAAATCCGCATGACGTAGCGATCCGAGCCAGTGCTGTTAGTCATTCATGTGGATCCTGTCGGAGTGGGCCAAGCAACTGCGGCCCCCGTGAACCGAGGGCCGCCGAACGGGAATCTAGCGCACCCTGTTCTTCTCGACACCCAATGCGCTGCGGTCGGCGTTGCCTGCATGACCCGGATTGGCCTCATCTCTGGGCGCTCTCGCCTTGGGCCAAATACTCACTCCACCGCTCCATCACCTCCCGGCGACTCTCCAGCAGGTCCGAGCGCGCATAGGCCGCTTCCACCTTGTTTTTCACGACATGGGCCAGAGCGGCCTCCGCGACCTCCCGCCGAACGCCAGTCTCCGAGCACCAGTCGCGGAACGACGACCTCATGCCGTGCGGAACGCAGCGGATGCCGAAGCGCCGCAGCAGCAGCGACATCGTCGCGTCCGCAAGCGGCTGCAGCCTACGGCCTGGGAAGACCAGCCCGTTTCCGTTCCCAAGACCCTTCGCTTGGTCCAGCACCTTGAGGGCTCCCGAGGACAGCGGCACTCGATGCTCGCGCCCCGACTTCGTCCGGGCCTCCGGAATCGTCCAGATCGCCGATTCCAGGTCGAATTCCGGCCACCTTGCCATACGCACCTCGCCGCTCCGGCACGCCGTTAGGACCAGCATCTCCAGCGCGAGCTTCGTACTGGGAAGCGCTTCGGACGCGCGAACCCGATCCAGCGCCGCCGCGACGTCGCCGTGCGGCAAAGCCCGCTGATGCCGGACGCGGACGCCGTTCTTCGGCAACGCCGCGCTGATGGCGTCGCCAGCCGGATTGTCCTCGCGGTATCCCTGCGCGACCGCCCACTTCATCACGGCCCCGATCCGCTGCCGTACCACCCGCGCCGTCACTCGCTTTTGGTTCCAGAAGTCGTCGGCGAGTAGCGCCCCCATCACGTCGGCTGTGGTGATCTCGTTGACCCGCTTATCTCCAAAGCGGGGTACTGCGTACCTACGCAGCGTGCCTCGCCATTGGGATTCATACCTGCTCCCCGACCGCCACGACGGCCGGTGAATCGCGATCACCGTCTCCACGGCCTCGGCAAACGTAGGGATGCCTCCCGAGCGGGGATCGCGGCCTTGGGCAACGGTCCGGCGGTTCGTCAGGGCCTTCTCCCGGGCCTCCGCCAGCGTCACGACCGGAAACGCGCCGAGCCCGACGTTGACGGGGTGGCCGTGAATCCGCAGTCTTTGGCTCCACGTCTTGGATAGTCGTCCTGTCGTGGTCGGCTTCACGAGCAGGGACAGCCCGAAGCCGCCCCGGCCGTCGCCGTAGCGGCCGGGCCGCTTCACGGTCTTCACGAAGGCCGCGCTGAGCTTCTTGGGACGCCTCACAGATTACCCTTCCAGTTATCACAAAATGACCGATACTAAACGATACCACATGCCGTCTGTCGGGACAAGGGACTGGCGCGAGATCTCCCCACCGGAGCTTGTGGATATTCCAGTAAGATACACAACTACAACATCTTATCGACACCTTATCGGATCCCTCTGGACCCCTTCGGACCTCGTGACCTGAGTACGCCCCGAACCCATGTACACCACATGCATGTTCTGCAAGAAACCCCTCGGCACCAACGAGGTGGTGGAAGCCTTCCCGATCGGCCGCCGCCTGGCCTTCGACGCCGCGAAGGGCCGACTCTGGGTGGTGTGCCGGAAGTGCGAGCGCTGGAACCTGACCCCCCTGGAGGAACGCTGGGAGGCGGTCGAGACCTGCGAGAGGCTCTTCCGCGCAACGCGGATCCGCACTTCCACCGAGAATATCGGCCTGGCCCGGCACAGCGAAGGCCTCGAACTGGTCCGCATCGGCGAGCCGCTGCGTCCGGAGTTCGCCGCCTGGCGGTACGGCGACCAGTTCCGCAATCGGCGGCGGCGCTGGATCGCGGCCGGGTCGGCGGGCGTCGCGGCGAACCTCGCCACCTCGGTGACCATCAACCTGACGACGAGTGGATTGATCGGGGCGGCCGGGGCTGCCGCACTGGGTGGCGGAGTCGCCGGGGTGGCCTTGGTGACGGTTTGGCAATTGCTGAACAGACAGGCCAATGTGGCGCAGTTCCGGCGCTCCGACGGCACGCGCTACATGCTCACGCGGGAGCAGGTCACCCATTTCGCCCGGATACGGGCCGACGACGACGAACCCGGCTTTCGCATCGAGATCCACAAGGGACCGCTCTCACGCAAAGGCCCTGACACGTTCGAGGGCGACGATGCCGGGCGGGCCATCAACGCTGTCCTTCCCGTGGTCAACGGCGCGGGCGCTACGGCTCACCACATCCGGGAAGCGGTGTCCCGCATCGAATCCCACGGCAACCCGCATCGCTTCATCGCCGATGCCGCGGAGCAAAGCTCGGGTACCGCTGCGCGCGCACACCCCACATCCGGGCGCGGGAGGAAGGCACGGTTGTCCGGGCCCGGATGGGTCCGCAAGATGCCCAGGCCCACGCGCCTCGCGCTGGAGATGGCGCTGCACGAAGAACAGGAACGGCGCGCGCTTGAAGGCGAACTGGCGCAGCTGGAACAGGCGTGGCGCGAAGCCGAGGAGATCGCGGCGATCGCCGACAACCTGCTCCTTCCCGAGCACACCGACGAATTCCTGGACCACCACTCACGCCGGGGAGGGTGACGCGGTCCGACAGCCATGTACACCACCTGCATTTTCTGCAACCACCCGCTTCAGACCAACGAGGTCGTGGAAGCCTTTCCGGTCGGCCGCCGCCTTGCCTTCGACGCCGCCAAGGGCCGGCTGTGGGTGGTGTGCCGGAAGTGCGAGCGTTGGAACCTGACCCCCCTCGAGGAGCGCTGGGAGGCGGTCGAGACGTGTGAGGAGCTCTTTCGCGGCACGCGCATCCGCGCGTCGTCCGAGAACATCGGATTGGCGCGGCACCCCGAGGGCCTGGAGCTGGTCCGCATCGGCGAGCCGCTACGGCCCGAGTTTGCCGCGTGGCGTTACGGGGACCAGTTCGGGCGGCGGCGGCGGCGCGCAATCGTCAACTGGAGCGCGGCCGGCGTGGGTTTGGCGGGCGGCGCGACCCTGGTGGGCGCAACCGGGGGAGCCCTGGGCATGGCCCTTGCCGTCTACGGCGTAAATGCCGTGAACCTGTGGAACGGCTTCCGCCCCACGGTCTACTTCCGCCCGAAAGACGGGCGGCTCCGATGGATGAACCGTCGCGGGGCCTACGCCACCCGGATCCGTCCGTCCTACGGCACAACTCCCTTTGGCGTGCACGCGAAGATCGGGGGAGTGCTCAAGGGCACCAGGGAATGGTTCGGTGGGGAGGACGCGTTGCGGGTGCTCCGGGCGACGCTTCCGAAGCTCAACGCCTTCGGCGGCACGGGCCGCCTGGTCCAGTCCGCCGTATCCCAGATCGATCACCACGGGCATGCCCAGGGGTTCCTGGAGCGCGTTGCCCGGCTTGGTGAGTACCACCGGTACCGGGGGACCCCCGGGTACATCGTGAAGCTGCCCAAGCCCACGCGGCTCGCGTTGGAGATGGCACTCCACGAAGAGGATGAGCGTCGTGCGCTGGAAGGCGAGTTGTGGCGGCTGGAACAGGCCTGGCGTGAGGCCGAGGAGATTGCGGGAATCGCGGATGACTTGCTGTTGCCGGAGGGGACATCCGGTTTTCTGGACCGCCATTCGGCGTCCGATGGTGATTCTCCGAAAGCTCCCTGAGGCACCCGGCCGCGATTCTTGAGGGCGTGAGCCCAAAGATCCGCTGAGAGCAGGGCTGGCGGCACCGGCGACAGTATCCGCCCGCCACGCCGACCGCGCCATCGACCAATAGTAAATCCGGCATTACATAATGGAAACTTCTCTTTACTATTTCCGGTACACCTTCACGATCCCCACCTGCGGCGCCAACCGCTGCCCTTCATGCGGCGCTTCGTGAATCGCCCGCACCACCTCCATCCCCGCCACCACGCTGCCGAACGCCGCGAACCCCTGCCCGTCCGCGTTCCGCATCCCGCCGTGGTCGAGCGACGGCTGGTCGCCGATGCAGATGAAGAAGCTGTGCGTGGCCGTGTTCGGGCCCGCGCGCGCCATCGAAATGGTCCCGTCGCCGTGCGCGATGCCGGTTTCGCTGGTGCGTTCCAGTTCGATCGGGGGAAAGGGAGGAGCCGCCGCATCCCGGTTGCGGCCCGCCTGGATGACCGCGATCCGGATCGAGTCGTTGGGCTGGTTGTCCGCGTGTACGGTGCGGTAGAAGGAGCCGCCGTCGTAGTGGCCGCCATCGACGTAGCGGAGGAAGTTGGCGGCGGTGACGGGAGCCCGGTCCACGTCGACTTCCAGTTCGAAGATGCCCAGATCCGTTTCGACGACGACCCGCACGGAATCGCTCGTCACGGGTACGTCGACCGGGAGGCCCGAGGTTCCGAGGGGTAGCAGGGACAGGAGGGCGGTCATCGCCCGGTCGTTCGCCGTCTGCCGGAATCGGTGCGGCGGTCTCGGCCGCGCCCGGGATCTTCGCACTCTATCCCCCCTCTCTGCTTGACCTGTGACGCTCACGATGTCCGAATCGCGCGCCGTCACGCCGCCGTTGGGAACAAGTGGAAACCTACCGGGTCTCAAGAGGCAGGGGCCACCATCACGTGACGCCGGACTTTGCTCTCGCAGCGTACTTGGAGTAGAGTGTACCGGAACGTCTGTCTACCGAAAGGATCAGTCGTGCGACGCCTCGCCATCCTACTCCTCGCCGCCGCTGCCTGCGTCCCGGGGTCTCCCGCGTCCGGCCAGACCACCTTTTCGTTCCATGGCGGCCCCAACCGAACCATGCTTTCCGAGATCATCGAGGACACCGTGGGCGTGGTGCCCCGGAAGCCGGTCTACGGCATGCATGCCGGTCTCGCGGTCACCTTCTGGCTCACTCCGCGACGCGCGATCTACACCTTCGGGATCCGAGTGAGCGGGACGTACGCGCAAAGGGGAGCTGCCCATACCGCGCTCGGCCAGAGAAGCCTTATCCGATTGCATTACTTGCTGGAGTAACGTAATGTACGACATGAGGTTCCCGTTCCGGTGGCAGCGATTGGCCGGGTACTTTTCGGCCGGTCCCACTCTGGGACGGCTGGTCGCCTGCCAGCGCGAATTCGATGGCGTCGGCGGAGAGATGGACTATGCCCGATCCTGCCGCGACCGCGATTACCGCAAACTCGAATTCGCGCTGACCCTCGGAGGGGGCCTGGAACTGGAGGTATCCGACCGGGTGGGAATCACTACCGGCGTTCAGTACCATTGGGGGGGGCGAGACATTGAGGTCAACCCCGGCACCAGAATGTTGAATCGTGCTCTCGCGCTGCGAGGCGGGCTGACCTACGGCTTCCGCTGAGGGGGGGAGGAGCATCCCCTGCCCGGGTTGCCGAGCGCGAACCGGGGAGATGAAGGGGTGATCGCCCGCTGGCCGAAATCGCTTTCCACGGTTGCCGCCGCGTCCGGAATCCCGGCACGCTGACCCCGCTTTGCTGACCGTATCGGCAAGTGCTTACGTTGTCCGGTCAGCCCGGGCGACACTCGCCCGCCCCAAGCCCTCCAAAGCGACCGAAACATGAGCAAGACAAAGTCCGGTCCCGAGCCCACCGCCGTCAGTAGCCGGCGGAAGTTCGTCAAGTCCGTCGCGGCCGGCTCGGCGCTGGCCGCGGGGTTCCCTTCCGCGCTGTCGGGCATGGGCCCGGACGCCGTCCGGCGGACGCTGACTCGCAAGTCCCGCAGCCGGCAGGTCCCCGCCTCCGACCGCATCGGGCTCGGTGTGATCGGAGCGGGGGGGATGGGGATGGCGGACGTGAACACCGCACTTCGCATTCCAGGCGTCGAGCTGGTGGCCGCGTGCGACATCTTCGACGGGCGTCTGGACGCGGCCCGAGAACGTCACGGCGCGGATCTGTTCACAACGCGCGACTACCGGCAGGTCCTCGCCCGGGAGGACATCGACGCGGTGATCGTGGGCACGCCCGATCACTGGCATCAGCCGATCTCGGTCGACGCGCTGCGTGCCGGGAAGGCCGTATACTGCGAGAAGCCGATGGTGCACGACATCGCCGAGGGCCGCGACCTGATCCGCGCCGAGGAGGAATCGGGCAAGGTGTTCCAGGTGGGGAGCCAGGGGATGAGTTCGCTGGGCAACGAGAAGGCGAAGGAGCTGTACGAGGCCGGCGCCATCGGCCGGCTCAACTACGCGGAGGGGTTCTGGGCGCGCAATGACCCGATCGGGGCGTGGCAATACCCGATTCCGACGGGCGCGTCGGAGGAGACGGTCGACTGGAAGCGGTTCCTGGGCCCCGCGCCCGACCGCCCCTACGACCCGCTCCGCGTCTTCCGCTGGCGCAACTACCGCGACTATGGCACCGGGGTGGCGGGCGACCTCTTCGTCCACCTCTTCTCGAGCCTGCACTTCGTGGTGAGTTCGAACGGGCCCACGCGGATCCAGGCGGCGGGGGGGCTGCGCTACTGGAAGGACGGACGCGAGGTGCCCGATGTGCTGCTCGGCGTCTTCGACTACCCGGAAACCGACACGCATCCGGGATTCAACCTGTCGCTGCGGGTCAACTTCGTGGACGGGACTTCGGGGAGCACGTATCTGCGCCTGGTGGGGAGCGAGGGCGCGATGGACGTGACGTGGACCGAGGTGATTCTGAGGAAGAACGTGGCGGTCGACCCGATGGACGCGTTCTCGCAGGAGAAGATGGCGGAGGCGGAGGCGGACGAGGGGGGACTTCCCGCGCGGGTGCGCATGCTGCCCCCCGCCCAGGTGCGCTACGAGGTGGAGCGCGGCTACCGCGGGGCGCATGTCGACCACTTCTTCAACTTCTTCCAGGCTGTGCGAGGCGGTCCGCCCGTGCTGGAGGACGCGGCTTTCGGGCTGCGGGCGGCGGCTCCGGCGCTGGCCTGCAACGCCAGCTACTTCGAGGACCGGATCGTGCGGTGGGACCCTGATGCGATGAGGTTGATCTGATGGGGACGAAGCGAGCCCGGTCGCGCGGCCTGCCATTGGAGCTCCCGCACCGAGCCTCGCCCGGGGGATTGTCGCGCCGCGCCTTCTTCAAGGGAGCGCTGGGCGTGGCGGGCCTTGTCCCGGCCGTTTCCGTCGCGTCGCGGCGCGACGACGTGTCCGGCGCCGGGGACCGCGGGGTCATCACCTCCGGCTCCGGAGAGCGCAACCAGGGGGTCGTGATTGTCGGCGCCGGCGTGGCGGGTCTGGCCGCCGCGGGTGAACTGCGCGCCAACGGCTTCGCGGATGTCGTCGTCCTCGAGGCGCGTGACCGGATCGGGGGACGCGTCTGGACGGACACCATCGGCGACCGTTTTCCGATCGATCTCGGCGCATCGTGGATTCAGGGGATCGACGGAAACCCGATCTCCGCCATCGCCAGGGAGAACAACATTTCGACGCACCGCACCGACTGGGGCAACGGAGTGTTCCACTACCACGGTGTCGGCGAGCCGGCGCGTTCCGCCCGGCGGGCGATGCGGGACTTCTGGAGGCTGGCGGAGGAGAATCCCGAAAGGAGCTTCCAGTCCGTCCGTGAAGAGATGCTCACGACCATGAGCTTCAGCGAGGCTGACGGGCACTACCTGCAGTACATGCTCACCACCGAGGTCGAGAACGAATACGCCGCCGACCTGGGCCACCTCTCGTACCGGAGCGTCGATGGCGGGAGTGGATTTCGCGGCGGGGATGTCGTCTTCCCGGGCGGTTACCGGCAGATCGTCGACGTGCTGGCGAGCGGCGTGGCGGTGAGGCGCGGGCAGGCCGTGACGGAGATCGACCATTCAGGGTCGGCCATCGTCGTGACGACCGGCGGCGGGGCGACCTTCGAGGCCGACAGGGTCATCGTGACGGTCCCGCTCGGGGTGTTGAAGGAGGACTTCATCGCGTTTCGTCCCTCGCTGCCGGTCCGGAAGAGGAACGCGATCGCGAAGCTTGAAATGGGGGTGCTCAACAAGGCGTACCTGCTGTTCGACGACGTTTTCTGGGACAGGGAGGTCGAACGCCTCCAGTACGTCAGCGCGGACGGGGGGCAGTGGGCGGAGACCATCAGCCTGTATCCGTACATGGGGCAGCCGATTCTCGCGATGCTCAACTCCGGCACGTTCGGCACCCGACTCGAGCAGCTCTCCGACCGTGAGGTCGTGGCGCGGGCCGTTGCGGCTCTCTCGAACATGTATGGGGACGTGCCGCCGCCGAGGGAGGCGCGCGTCACACGCTGGAGATCGGATCCGTGGACGCACGGGTCCTATTCGTATGTGCCGGCGGGGTCCTCGTTTGCGGAGCACGCCGCACTGGGCGATCCCGTCGGCGACAAGTTGTTCTTCGCGGGCGAGGCGACCAGCGAAGACTATCCTGCGACCGTCCACGGCGCGTATCTCTCGGGCGTACGCGCTGCCCGGCAGATCGCTGTTTCGACACCTTGAGGCTCGCGCGATGACTATACACACTATACACACTCGTCCCGCCGGGCGGTTCCGTGGTGCGGTTCATTCCGGTATGCGGCGCTTGAAGAATCCTTTCCCCTGGGTGCTGGCCGGGTTGCTGGCCGTGGCCTGCTCCAACGGTTCCGACGGCCCGCCCCCGGCGGACGCCGACACGACCGACCCACCCCCCAACACCCTCACCGAGGCCGAACGCGCCGCCGGCTGGCGCCTCCTCTTCGACGGCGAGACCACAAACGGCTGGCGCGGCTACAACCGCGGGGAGTTCCCCGATACGGGCTGGGCGGTCGTGGACGGGATGCTGGTCGTGGGTGCGACAGCCACCGACCCGGACGTTCCGGTCGGCGGCGATATCGTTACCACCGAGTCCTTCACCGACTTCGACCTCAGATTCGGGTTCATGCTCTCCGAGGTCGCCAACAGCGGCGTCCTCTACCGGGTGATCGAGGAGGAGGGCGCCGCGATCTGGCACAACGCGCCCGAGTACCAGGTCCTCGACGACCCCGCGTACATCGAGATGGGCACGATGGACATGAACACGCACCTCACGGGCGACAACTACGACCTGCACGCCTCGGGGGAGAAGACGCTGCACGGCCCCGGGGAGTGGAACGAAGGCCGCATCCGCGTCCTGGGCAACGTCGTCGAGCACTGGCTGAACGGGACGAAGACGGTCGAGTACGTGCTGGGCTCGCCCGAATGGGAGGAACTCGTGGCGGCCAGCAAGTTCGCGCCGTACCCGCGCTACGGCACGGCCTCCTCCGGTCCGATCGGCCTCCAGGACCACGGGCGCAACGTCTGGTACCGCAATATCAGGATTCTGGCGCTGGAACCCGTCTCGATCTTCAACGGCGAGGACCTCGACGGCTGGGTGGTGCATGGGACCGAGCGGTGGTACGTCGAGGACGGTGAGCTGGTTTGCGAGAGCGGGCCGGACGCCCAATACGGGTACTTGAAGACCGAGCGCACCTTCCGCGACTTCGACCTGTGGGTCGACTTCAGGCAGGAGGCCGACGGCAACAGCGGCGTGTTCTTCCGCTCCAGCGTCGAGGGTACCGTGGTGACCGGCTGGCAGGCGGAGGTGGCACCCCCCGGGATGGCCACGGGCGGTATCTATGAGTCGTACGGGCGGGGGTGGCTGGTGCAGCCGGAGGCGGAGCTCGACGGTGCGCTGCGCATGGGCGACTGGAACACCATGCGGGTGCGGGCGGTGGGCGACCGGGTCAGGACATGGCTGAACGGGACACTCATGGTCGATCTGGCGGACGACAAGATCGGCGCGGCCGAAGGGTCGATCGCGCTCCAGATCCACGACGGGGGCGGGATCAAGGTCCGCTGGCGGAATCTGCGAGTGGTGGATCTGGGGGGGTGAGGGTGGCGGACAGTCGGCGGCGGACAGCGAAAATCCAGGAGTCGTGGATAAACTCCCGCGAGCACCGAGAGCGGCGAGGCGCCGGGCCGGCAGGGCGCTCTGAAGGGGGAATAGCGGAGCTTTTCGCCCGAAGAGCAACGCAGAGCGTCAGCGTCCAGCCTGGATGCATCGCCGGTCGAATGCCGTGGGGGTTTTTCCGCGGGTTTCTAGTGCCATGTCACACATCACACATCACACATCACACGTCGGACAGAGGCGTTTGAGCTAGACGCGTGCGTCGTCCTTGGTGAACTGCCAGGTGGAAGCCGGCATTGCGCCGCGGCGGGATCACCCAGCCGACGCGCCGCCACGGTTTGATGGCGTTGCTTTTTGCACCCGCCGGTGACCTGTCCCATTCCGACATGCTCGCGTCCCGGGTTTTGCCGCGGCGGCAAGATGTATGGATCTTGCAACTACTCGCAGCCGATGAACTTAGGAATTCCGTGAGCCGGATTCCCGCCGAATGATTCCCGCCGGTCGGGATTTCAGCCGCGAACCCTGTTGCGGCCTTCCAGTGCCGTCCGGAGTTGTCCCGCGTCCGGCCTCTGGTAGCACCTGAGCACCGTCTGTGCATCCTTCCACCCGCCAAGCTCGCAGAGCACCTTGAGCGGAAGGTCCATCAGG
>JAPPGM010000001.1:0-4823 GCA_028874995.1 Gemmatimonadota bacterium
TTCGAGAACAAGGTGGCGACGTACCTGGACCAGCAGGCGCGGCTCTTCTTCTGGTACCGCAACCGCTCCCGCAAGGATTACTACGTGCAGGGGTGGAAGCCGCGGCGGATTTACGCCGACTTCATCGTGACGCTACGGGATGACCAGCCCGACGGGGGCGACGGATTCCGGCGAGTCTTCGTGGTCGAGACCAAAGGAGTCCACCTGAAGGAATCGGAAGACACCGAGTACAAGCGATCCGTCTTCGACATCTGCGGCGAACACGCCCGCAAGGCCGACTGGGCCGAGTTCGTCCCCGCCATGCGGAGCAAGGTGATGCGCTTCGAGGTCGTGGACGAGGACGAGTGGCAAGCGCGGCTGAACGGAATGCTGTTTCCGGACCAAGCGCGAGGAGGTCAGTGAGCGAGCTACGTTCGCCGGTCGAGCAGCCGCCAAGCAGTTGGGTTTTCACTGTCATCCCGCACCCTTTTGCCAGCGTAGGCCCCAGATGACCCGGCCAGAACCTGTTGGTGCCGAAGTCGATAGCGAACCCGATCAGCCGCGCGAACTCGCTCTGTCGCGGGAGCAGCAGCAGTTACACAACGCCCTTCGGAGCTACGGAGAGGAACTGGGTGCTATGTATCTGGGCGGCCTTCATGTGCTGCACGAAACTGGGAATCCAGATTGCGTGGCCCAGTCGGCTCACAGCATGAGAGAACTCATGGAAAAGATCGGCGAGCTTGAGCCGGTAAACGCGGCGGGGAGTCAGAATGCGGGATCGATGGGCCAAAAGGTTGACCAATTGAAGCGGGATCTCGTCAAGCTAAAGCGGAATACGAAGGGCTACTCAGATGCCGGTGTTTGGACGGGACCGTTCAATGAGCATCTATCCCGCTTCCTGAGGAAGCTGGACATCTTCTTCGACTGGGTGGAAGCGAATCGTCAATCTCGGAGAGAGCAGTTCCAGGAAACCCTGTTTCGCCTAGACCCATATGAGCGGCCTCTGCCCAAGCCACTTCGTGACCTACGCTACGATGAATGGAAACAGATGAACGAGTTCTTCCAGAAGACTAGTCACCATCGCAGTTTCCCTAGCCGCGACGAATTCCGAGAGAAGATCGGGGAGCTTGAGCTCTTCCTCGCTGGCGTGTTGGTTCCCAGAACGTTCGACGACTTGAACGCGATTGATGCACTCCTACAGGAGCGCGATGATGCCTAGCCCGACGACCGTCGCGAGAGCTTTGGAAATCATCGGCAGGGGAGCGGTCAATCACGCGTATTTCTTTTCCAAGTTGGAGTCGCCGGAGTGGATCCAGCCCTTAGTTGCCAAGGGCTTCTTCCGGGAACCGCCTCCTCCCCGGAAGCACGGTGATCGCCTCCATTACCCCGCGTGGCCCGAATCCGGCTACTTGGCGAGGATGGCACCCGTGGCCCCCGATTGCGTGGCTGAGGTGATCCGCCAGATCCCCGATACGGACAACATCAACGTTCACAGAGACTTGGCGCGTGCGGTGATCCATCTGCCAGTCAATGCAATGGAGCGATGGGTCGGCAAGGAAGCTCGTTGGATACTGGCACAGCGCCAAATCCAGCTTCCACTCGGTAGAGCTTTGGGAGCCGTGGTCGAACGCTTGGCTGGTCTGGGAAGAATGAGGGCTGCGATCGAGTTGGCGCGCCCCTTGCTGGCCATTCGCCGTGTCGTCGACTCGGATCATCCCGGATTCGTTGGCGCTTTTCCTCAACCCGGCGGAAGCGGCGTGGAGACGTCCGGTAGCGAACATGCGGACGAAGAAGACCCGGAGGTGTCGGAACAGGCGGCCTCCGTCGTGGCCGGGCTCTCCAGCCGCATCGGCGGTGTAATGCGTCGGTACGAGTATCGGCAGTTTGTCGAGCGACATTTGCCCGGCTTGGTCAGCCGGGGCGGAATCAGCGTCTTCGAGATGCTGTGCGATCTACTCGAAGACGCGATCGAGTCCGACAAACTGGCTAGGTACGACGGGGGCTTGGGGCGTCCTGCGATCGAACCACACGGTCAAAACTATCGCGACGACGTGTCCGATGCACTGATAGACGCCATTAGGGACACGTCCGAGAAGCTAGTCGAAGATGGTATGCCTCTCGAAGCTGTAGTCGAATCGTTGAGTACCCGAGAATCGCCAATGTTCAGGCGATTGATTCTGCACCTGGCTGCGGAGAAGCACAACCGAAATCCGGAACTGGCCGCCGAGCTGGTAGTGTGTGAAGAGCACTTCCTAGATGAGCGTTTGCTGCACGAGTACAGTAGGCTCCTGAGTCTCGTTTACCCGGTATTGGACCCTGACAGAAGCGATCGAGTGATGGAGTGGATCAGCGCCGGCCCGCCACTTCATGACTTCTTTGACCGCGATGATGAGGAGCGGCGCAAGTCGAAAATCTACTGGCAGAGACGTCGATTGGCTTGGATTCATCCGCACCTCGACGAGAGATGGAAAGAAGAATATGCTGAGATTGTTGACGAAATCGGCGAACCCGAGAATCCCGATTTCAGGTCGTACGCAACGACGTGGATGGGTCCCACGAGCCCCATAAGCGCGGAAGAACTGGGGTCCCTTTCGGTTGAGGAGATTGCTCGATACGTGAGATCGTGGCAGCCATCCGGGGATCCTAGGTCGCCGGAGCCGGAAGGCCTCGCACGAACGTTGGAAGCCGTGGTCGCGGATTCGCCTGCCGAGTTTCTTCAAGTGCACAGAGCCTTCTTGGAAGGACCGGTTCGCTACGTGAGTGCTGTCTTGCGAGGCCTATTTCAAGCTGTGCGCGACGACGTTGCCATCGACTGGCCTACCACCATCGATCTTATGTCATCGCTCGCGGTCCGGCAGAGCGATGACTCTGACTGTGGGTCGGCGCGCCAAGACTGCATCAGGCTGCTGGATGAAGGCCTGCGAAGCGACCTGATCGACATTCGATTACGGAAGGCTGTGTGGAGCATAATTGACACAATAGCAGACGACACGGACCCCGATCCTGAAGCCGATTCAAAGTTCGCGAGCAACTTAGCCAGTCGATCCATCAACACCGTCCGCGGGAACGCACTGCATGCAGTAGTCACCTATTCCCTGTGGGTTTATCGGTCAGTGATGGGCACTAGCGAGGCAAGGCCCGGGGACTTCGGAATGAGAATGATCCCAGAGGTTCGTACGAGGCTGGAGCGGCATCTCGATCCGGCTATCGACCCGTCGCCAGCCATCCGGTCGGTCTATGGGCAATGGTTCCCGCACCTCGTTTTGCTCGACGACGCTTGGGCAAGCCAGCACGTAACGAGCATCTTTCCAGATGACCAGCCAGAACTTCGAGATGCCGCATGGGAGACGTATCTCCGCTATTGCCGCGTATACACCCGGTCCTTTGAGCTTCTTCGCGGCAACTACCTCGCGGCGGTGAATCGCCTCGAAGAGAGGAGGGAGCGTGACTCGACAGCGACCGAGAGCATCGCAGGATTCCTTGGGGAGCACCTCGTCATCCTGGCCGGTCGTGGCTTGGTCGCGTGGTCGGACGAGGATGCGCTACTGAGGGGGTTCTTCGAGAACGCCGAACCGGATGACGCCCGCGGTGCGGTGTTGCTGGTCGGCGGGGATCTATCCAGGCACGAGAACGATATTCCCGACGCGGCTATGGCCCGTTTTCGGAGCCTAGCGGACGAACTGCTGGGGCTCTTGGAGAAGCACGGAGGCGAGCGAATGGGTCATCTGAGTTCGCTCGGATTGTGGATCGTGTCTGGGCGTTTCGATCCAGCCTGGACGGTGGACCGTCTCCAGCGTCTGCTTGAACTCGCCGGTGCGGTCGCACCAAGTTTCGAGGTGATGGATGGCTTGGTTGAAATGTCGAGGAGTCATCCAACCGAGGCCTTTGAGGCGCTACGGACTTGGCTGACCACCAACAGGTCGGATCGGAGGGTACTGATCGGTGGCCCTGACGAGCCCGCGATGGCCATTCTACAAGCAGCACTTGACCAACCGTCGACAGAGGATGACGCGCGGTCACTTGTCCACCAACTTGGCGCTGCTGGATACTTGGGCTTCCGGGACCTCTTGGACTAGTGACGGGGGCGGCCAGAGCCCCAAGCGCGAGGTAGAGGAGCAACCTCACGGCCCGACCTCCGGGAACCGATCCGATTGCTCCCCCGCCGGGATCTGGCGGAGCTTCCGCACCGCGCGCGACACGTCGCGGGCATCGGAGCGGATCAGGAGCCAATCGTCGCCAAACCGGGTCAGTTGGACCCAGCACAGACCGTCCCCGGCTTCGTCGATGGCGACCACCTCACGGGCGTGGATCTTCCGCCCGTAGGCTTGCCCGATGATTGCCCTGTCGCTCAAGGAATAGACCCCGCTCCCAGCTGGATCCGATGGTGCACGGACATCTTGGTCCCGCCGACTCACCAAACGGAACAGGCGAGAATGACCGACAGCAGAAAGAAAACTACGGGCAACGCGCTCTCTACCACTGTGAGCTTCCAATACCGACCGGCGCTCTTCCCCTCATCCAGCAGCTCCCATTCGCGCGTATAGAACGGGTAGGCCAGTTGCTTTTCCAAGTCATGCAATGCCTTGAACTTGCCGGAGTTGAGCTGCCGATACGACCGACCCACCACATACCAAGAAGCTGCCAGAATCATGCCCGCAACCGCTGCCACGCGCAGCACGATCCTGACTTGTTCCCCATCGACGCCAAGCTGGAGCAGCCCCCCAAGGAACACGGCCAGCGCTAGGAACAGGGTCACGTAGAGCCGGTGCGCTCTCTCTCGGCGCTCGCTCACTCGATCTGCCGATTCTGCATGGAGCTTGTAGATCTCAAACAGCTCCCGGCGC
>JAPPGM010000001.1:4870-89486 GCA_028874995.1 Gemmatimonadota bacterium
GGCTGATGAAGATCCTGTAGGTCTTCACGGAACTCTCCTTGAGGGTGACGTTGCTGGCGCGGGCCAACGTGGTGTCTCGGCTCTCGCCTGACCGGAGGGCTCCATACGATATGATAGCAATCGCGGAACCGGAAGGCCCGACATCGAACCGCGCCCTGGATCTGCCCCCCGCCCGCATTCGGATAACGAGGGCGGCATCCGTGCCGAATCGAAGCGACGTGCTACATTGGACCATGACCACGACCGAGCTTCCGAGTTCCAGGCGGCGCGTGGCCGACCTCCTGCGCGACATCCCCGGGCCAAGCAGGTACCAGCGCCTCATCTGGCCCAGCGACGCTCCGGCCTCGAGCCCGTGCCGGGCGATCCGTCCCTTCCGATCCATGGGGCGGCTCCGAGGTTGCAGTCGATCTTGTCGAGCCCGCCCACAACGACCCATTCCGGGAAATCCTAGACCAGGTGATGCCCCAGTGGCGGCTCCGCGCCGAAGAGTTGAACTGCACCCGTCTCGCCGACGAGCGGTGGCGGGATCGCTGACCACCACGTAGAACCGGGACCGGCTAGGAATGGCAAGGCGACCAAGAAGTAAGACCACAATCGTCGTTTGGTGTCCGAAGCGCCGGGTGTCGCCAACGATGTAGACGCCCGAGACCTATTGATCGTAGGCGAATCCATGGCGACCCGCATCGTAGCTAGCACTAGTGGCCGCCGGTTGAGCGGTGAAATGACATGGACGGAAATCGAGAAGCGTGTCAGTTGTGAGACGGCGGTCAACGAGGCCAAGAAGTTGGTGGTTTTGCCTGTCCGCAACCACCGAATCGAACGGCCACCTCCCGTCCGTGTATACGATGAAGGTGCGGAATCTTCGGTTTGTCACGCCATTTCAATTCAGTACCCCAACGTGCCGCGAAGAGGAGGGCTAATCGTGCGGCCGATCAGAAGGACCGAACCGGGACCTCGAACGCCAATTGGAGTGAAGCCTGCGTTCTTCAAGACCGATAGGACGGACTAATGAGGATGCTACTCCGGTGCTGGCGGTATCCCCCAAATCGCTGCGGTGCGCTGCCACCCTGCTGTCTCCAGGTGAATGCACCATGGCTCGTGACCTGATCGGCAACACGGGCAGTCTTCCCAAGGTGTGTAGAAGCTTGTAGATGGCAACCAACGGTGGTCGCTCGCGGCATGACGTAGTTGAGTGGGTACGGGGATCGACCAGCGGTGGGAGCGCCGGACGCCCGACCCATCAGAGCAACGCGGGCAGTGAGTTCGAAAGACGCAGGGCTCCTGGGGTAAGCGTGAGACACCTGCCAAATGTCTGCCATTTGGCCCGATTTTCCGGCTTTTTCGGCCCGGCA
This sequence comes from Gemmatimonadota bacterium, assembly GCA_028874995.1. Lineage (GTDB taxonomy): Bacteria > Gemmatimonadota > Gemmatimonadetes > Longimicrobiales > Gaopeijiaceae > Bin94. The sequence continues at coordinate 6,223 of JAPPGM010000001.1, forward strand.
GACCCTGACACGCCCCAACGGCAAGAAGCGCAGATCGTGCAGTCCCAGTTAGACTTACAGTGATTTCTTGCCGTGATTCGCGTCCCTTTGGCCTGGATTAGGAGGCAGTCGCTCTATCCACCTGAGCTACGGGGACGTTCAAAGCCGCTTCGAAGATCGAAGGGGGGCATCGCGGAGACAAGTGGCGGGTCAACCGGAGGCCGCGGACCGGCAACCTGCATCTGAACTTGGTCAGATTATCTAGTCATATTTGGCCATCTCGCAGTCGGCTGGTCCGTGGACGGAGCCGTGGGGGAAGCTTCCACCTTGCCTGCCGTGACGCCCGCACCCCGAAACCGTATCTTTTCGCCCGGACAACACGACGCCGCAGCAGCAGACCGCCCACCACCGGCCCAGCCCGTGCCCACGGCGACCGCCGACCGCAAGAGGAACTCTCAAGATGACGATGAGCACCCTGATTCTCCTGCTGGCCACCACCTTCACCGGCCCCGACCGGATCGAACTCACCCCCGCCAGCATGACCATCGACGCTGGAGAGACGGTCTCCGTCACGGCCACCGCCTATGACGAAGACGGGACCGTGCTGCCGGACCCCCCCGTGCGCTGGATCGCGATGAACCCCGAGGTCGCAGCCGTGGACCAGACCGGGCAGGTGACCGGAGTCTCGCCGGGTGAGGCCCGGATCGCCGCCCGGGCGGGCAACATCATGGGATTCGCAACCGTGATCGTGCGGGCCCTCCCCGTCGCCGCACTGGAAGCCTCACTCCCCCAGTCCACGCTGGTTACGGGCATCAGCGCTCCGGTGCTCGTCAAAGCCACCGCACCCGACGGCGAGCCCGTCCGCAACCCCGTCCTCACCTTCTCGTCGAGCGACCAATCCGTCGCCGCCGTGGACGCCACCGGACGCGTCTACGCACGCGCCACAGGCGAGGCGACCATCGTCATCACCGCAGGCCAGGCACGCGCCACCGTAACCGTCTCAGTCACTACCGGTGACCCCGGCACAGTCACGGTCACCCCGGCCGGGGCCCAGGCCCGCACCGGCGATGTCATCCGCTTCCAGGCCGAAGCGTCGACCCGCCTCTACCCGGAGTGGACCGTCGGCGGAAGCGGTGCCCAGATCGAGGCCGACGGCCCCGAAGGCGTTTTCGTAGCCGAGGAACCCGGCACCTACCGGATCACCGCCATGTACGGCGAAGGCCGGGTCGCCGTCGCAACCGCCACCATCACAACCCGTATCGAGGAGGCCGAACTCGTCCGTATCGGCCGGGGCCCCGCCGCCGACCACCATTCGGGCGACACCTGGGTCTTCGAGGGCGCCAACGGCCGCGACTACGCCTACGTCGGCACCTTCATGTACGACTGGATGAAGGTCTGGGACGTGACGGACCCCGGCGCTCCGGTCCTCACGGACTCGGTGCAGCTCGACGCCCGCCGCATCAACGACGTCAAGATCCACCCGAACAACCGCATCGGCATCCTCACCCGCGAAGGCGCGTCGGATCGCCGCAACGGCATCGTCATCCTGGACCTCTCCGAGCCGGCCCACCCGACCATCATCTCCGAATACAAGCGCACGGTGCCGGGGGGCGTCCACAACGTGTGGGTCGAGGGCGACCTGGTCTACGCCGTCCACAACGGCACTCGCGACATCCACATCATCGACATCTCCGATCCCGCCAACCCGGACGAGGTCGGGCGCTGGGGGCTGCCCCCCTCCGACACCAAGTCGCTGCACGACGTCATCGTCCAGGACGGGTATGCGTACCTGTCCTACTGGGACGACGGCGCGGTCATGCTCGACGTGGGCGCGGGAACGCACGGCGGCACGCCGACCGAGCCCGCCTTCGTGTCGCGCTACAAGTACCCCGCGGGCAACACCCACACCGCCTGGCGCGCCGGCCGCTACCTCTTCGTGGGCGACGAGATCTTCCCCGACGACTGGAACGCCGACGCGCCGATCGAGGCGCGGGGATACATCCACGTGCTCGACATGGAGGACCCGGAGAACCCCGTCGAGGTGGCCCGCTACGAGGTGCCCGAAGCCGGTGCGCACAACATCTGGGTGGAGGGTGACCGCCTCTACGTCGGCTACTACCAGGCCGGCCTGCGGGTCGTCGACATCTCCGCGGCGACCTCTACCGGCAGGGCAGGGAGATCGCCGTCCTCAAGACGACCGACGCCGAAACCACCGTCCCCAACTGGGGGATGACCTGGGGCGCGCAGATCCACAAGGGACACATCTTCACCTCCGACCTGAACTCGGGGCTGTGGGTGGTCAAGCTGATCGAGGCGCAGCGGATCATCTCGTAGTCATGGACATCGCGGGGGCGCTCCGCCGAATCCGCCCGCTCGCGTGGGAGACGCCGGTGGTGCCGCTGGATCTCCCGGGCGCACCTCCCACGCATGTCAAGCTCGAGTCGCTGCAGCACACGGGCTCCTTCAAGGTTCGCGGCGCGGCCAACCGGCTGCTGAAGCTCGACGCGCGGCAGCGGGGCAGGGGAGTGGTCGCCGCTTCGTCCGGAAACCACGGCAGGGCGGTGGCGGAGGTGGCGGCACGTCTCGGGATCCCCGCCACCGTATGCGTGCCCGACTGGGTCGACCCCGTCAAGCTGCGCGCCATCGACGCGGCCGCGGCCCGGGTCGTGCGGGCGGGTCCCGGCTACGACCACGCCGAGGAGCGCGCGGCGGAGCTGGCCGCGATGGGGGAGATCGCGCTCGTGCACCCCTTCGACGATTTGGACGTCATCGAAGGGCAGGGGACGGTGGGCCTCGAAGTCGCCGCCCGGTTGCCGGGCGTGGAAGAGGTGATCGTGCCGCTCTCGGGAGGGGGACTGGTGGCGGGGATCGGGCTCGCCGTGAGGGAGCGTGGTGTGCGCGTCGTGGCCGTCTCGGCCAGGCGGGCTTCGGTCATGGCGCAAAGCCTCGAGCGCGGACGCCCGGTCCAGTTGCCGGAAGAGGAGACGGTCGCCTCGGCGCTCTCCGGGGGGATCGGACTGGGGAACCGGTTCAGCTTCGCTCTCTGCGGCCAGGTCATCGATGAGCACGTGGTCGTCGCCGAAGCTGACATTCGCTCGGCCGTGCGGCGAGCATTCCGGCAGTGTCGGCTGGTCGTCGAGGGCGGGGGCGCGGTGGGGCTGGCGGCGCTCTGGTCCGGACGCTACCGGCCTCGCGGTCGAGCGGCGGTCATCGTGACGGGCGGCAACATCGACCGGCGGCTGCTGGTGCCGGTCCTGCACGACTCAGCGCACCCGCGCGATCACGATTCGCACCGCCCCGACCTCATCGGTCGTTGAGATATCCAGCTCGATCCCCGAGCCCGTTCCGTCGGACTCGAATTCGTGGAAACGTATGCCGCCCGGCGCCAGCGTGCCGCTGTAGAAGGCATCGTGGAAGCCGGCCGGCTCGGTGCCGGTATGGGCCCAGGGGTAAAGGCCCTCGGGCTGGTCGCCGGGACGGAAAAGTTCGGAGGTCGCGGACGGAAAATCGTAGGTAGTGAAACCGCGATCCGATTCGGGCGCACCGGTACCGTTGAGCATCATCGCCCCGGCATACCCGGCCACGATTTCGCCCATGCTCTTGCCGACGACGACCATGATGCCGTTGTCGCCGGGCGGAGTGGCGCCGTCGTTCAGCGCGGTGAAGAGGGCGCCATCGCCCCTCCCGGCTGCGTTTCCCCAGGCGTCTCCCAGGAAGCGGTGGAAGTGCCATGAGGTGCCGTAGAGATTGTGGGTGACGGTGGGGTTGACGGTGATCGAGTTCAGCACCTCTGAGTACGACAGCGTCATTCTGGCCAGCCGCAGGAGGACACCGTAGTTCTCGGGCGTGATGATGATGCCGTTGCGCGGTGGATACGCGTCCCGGTCCAGGCGGTCCCCCCGTGCCACGCCCCCGGCAGCCTCCATGGCCCTGCGCGAGGAGATCTCGGTGGCAATCTCGGCCGTCCCCTCTTCGACCCAGAACGGATGATGCGCCCCCAGGCGAGTCCGGATATAGAGGGAACTGACGTGCTTGACTTCGTGCACCATCGTGGGCAACGCCTGGTAGTGCCCGCTGTCGGGCGCATTCTCCAGCGCGTCGAACATGCTCTCGTTGAAGTAGACCAGCTCCATCTCGTTGGACCAGGAACACACCTCTGCGGAGAGGAAGTCACCCGACCAGACGAAGGCGGCGGCCCACTCGGGGACGACCGGAGACACGAATACGTTGACCCGCTGGTCGCCGTTGATGTCCGGGACGCCGCCGAAGTACTCCCCGATCGTCTCGGCCCCGTACTCCTCGTAGTAGTCCAGCACCTGCCGCGCATCCGTCGCGCGGATCGGATCCGCGCCCTGTTGGACCGAGTCCTGGTAGATGGCCAGTTCGTCGTTGTAGGCGACGAGGTTGGCCGGCCTCGGGGTCGGCGGCGGATCCTCACAGGATTCGCGATAGAACAGGTAGGGACGGAAGGCCCTCCACTCCGGCGGCGGATCCTTTCGCATCGCCATACCCGGACCAATCCGATTCACCTCGGCCCGTCTGTCCGGCAGCACCGCCCCGGTGCCCAATTCCCGAACGAGGCGCTCGGCGTCCGCGAGGAGACGCGCATGCAGCCTGGACGACTCGTCCGCAACCCGCAGGCCCGCTGACAGGGCGGGGGGGAGCCGGGGCGTGGGGCGAGGCACCGGCGTCGGGCCGAACCGGTGTCCTTGCGATGTCCCGCCACCCGCGCGGTTGACCTCTACCGCTACGGAAATCCGGGCGGGGTCTTCGACGACGTCCGTGCGCACCACCGCGACCCGATACCGGTCGCCGTTCTCACCGGCGGGCAGGAAGGAGGGACACCAGGAGACCCCGGCCGGGTTGTCGACCGCGATCTCTCCCGGGTTCAGCAGGAGCGGCGCTTCACACACCCGAAGCTCCATCTCGCGGGAAGCCTCGCTGCCCTCCGAGTCGCGCACGCGAACGGTGAAGGTTGACCAGCCGGTCTCCGTGGGCATGCCGGCGATGAGGCCGGTGGTGTCCAGAGCCAGCCCCGCGGGCAGGGAGCCGGATTCGAGGGACCAGAACAGCGGTTCGTACCCGCCCCTCGCTTCGATCACCTCGTGGTAGGGGACCGTCAACCGCCCTCGCAACAGGTCATTGGCCGGTATCGCCAACGGCGGGTTGGTGGCGGTCGCCGTGAATTCAACCGCGAAATCGCCCGCCGTTGCCCGCAGGGTCTGGATACCGGTAGGTAAACCCAGAATCCACGAGGTTGACGCTTCGCCATAGCTGTCCGTGGTCGTTCTCGGCGGGTCGGTGAAGCCACCGTTGGCAGCGTCGAATTCCACCGCGACGCCGGAGATCTGCGTCCCGTTCAGGTCGTGCACGCTTACCGTGGGCCTCGCCGGCAGGACGGTCAGCGCAGGTGCCGACTGGTCGTCTCCTGCCAGCTTCCGAAGCTCGCGAACCTCGAGGTCCGCGTTCAGCCTCGCATTGACCGCCAACGACTCGTGGCGCGCCTGGATGTGAGTCGATCCCTGCCCGACGACGGTCGCCAATCCCGAGCGCGACACCCTGGCGATGTGGGGATGCAGGGACCGCCAACGAATCTCGGCATCCGGGATCAACTCTCCCCGATCGTCGTAGACCCGGGCGGCGAACTGCACGTCCACGCCGGTCGTCACGACGGTGACGGACGGTGGATCGATCTCCACCGTCGCGGGAACCGGGGGAGCCGGTGGTTCGCAGGCGCCAAGCATCACGGCGAGCAACGTGAGACGCGAGCTGCCCGAGCGATCCTTGCACACGTTCTTCCTCCCCGGATTCGGGTGCGCGACAGTAGGGGCCGCACGATCCTCCCGAAGGATGATGCTCGAAGGGGCGTCCGGGCAAGATTTGACCCCGGTTCGGAGCCTCGATTAATGTTCTTCGTTCAAACAACCCTTCGGATCCAAGCAAGCTCCGAGCAGAATCGAGCCGGTCAACACCATGCCAAGCTATCGCAAGCCGGGGACCCGTCCCGCGAAACCGGAAAGCCCACTCGACCAGGAGGACGCATTCGTTGCCGCCACCCTCGAGGCGAGCAACTGGGCGCAGAAGAATCGCCCGATCGTGACTCTGGGGGTGGTCGTGCTGGCCCTCGGCGTAGCGGCCTTCATGTACTACGGGCGATACAAGGAGAACCTGAATACCAACGCCGCGCTGCAGCTCGAAGAACTGCAGTTGCGTCTGATCTCCGACGAACCCGTCGTCCTTCAGGCCGATCTCGAGCTCTACCTGGACCGCTTCTCCGGCACCTCCTTCGCCGACGAAGCCCGCGTCACGCTGGCCCAGGTCAACGCCGATCTGGGCGACCATGACGCGGCCGCCGAAGTCCTGAGGCCGCTGGCCGGTGATGTCGACGACCCGCTGGGCGCACAGGCCGCGGCGATGCTCGCCGCCATATCGGAGGACATCGGCGACTTCCAGATGGCCGAAGGTCTCTACGAACGTCTGGCGGACGGAGCCCGCCTCGGATTCCAGAGACGCGATGCGCTCGCCAGTGCGGCTCGGCTGAGGCGCGCACAGGGCGATCCGGCCGGGGCGCTGGCCCACTACGATCGATTGCTCGCCGAGATGGACGAGACGGATCCGGGCCGCAGCGTGGTGGAGATGCGCCGCGCCGAGGTCGCGGCGATGGCGCGGTAGGGAAACCGGGAAGCCGGAAGGACCCTCCCGGCATTCGAACGGGGCCACTCCCCACGGTCGTCAGCGCTTCAATGAATACGTCGCATAATAAGTATTATGTAAAGTTTCTAATGGGAGATGGTCACCGCAGCACGTTTCCTCCGGTGTTCCCCCGTGTATTCCCCGTGGCTCCTTCCGAGGCCTGCGCGCAGGTAGACTCTGCCCCCCGCATCCGTCAAGAGGCTCGGAGCGCTGATGAAGGGCCAGCCACTCCGGGACATCGACTCCGTCACCGGGCCGGAGAACCTCGCCCGCCTTGGGTTCGACATCGGGTTTCCTTCCGACTCCGATCTGATCGAGAGCCCGTAGTGTGCCCATCCCGGAAAAGACGAGAACTACGACCCGGAGAATCCGCCCTCGCCGACCACGTTGCCATTGACTTCGATCCAGTCGAACAGCGCGGTCTTTCCCGTACCATGGCTCACCAGCCCAATCAAAACCACGTGACTGAAGATCTCATAACCGACCTGATCCGTCTCAAACCTGATACTGAAGAGTTCGGTGTCCCCGGCAACGCCCTTGAACAGCCCATCCATGAAGCTCAGCCTGATCGGGGTCAGCTCGCCCGCGCCGTCGTTGATCGCCGTCGAGTTCCCCGACGCGCCGACCAGGATGTGCCACCGATAATCTTCCACATCAAAGTACTGGAGAGTGTAGTTGTTGTCCTCGAGATTCCCGATGACGAATTCCGCTTTTCCGTATCTCTGGTGGCCCGTCCTCCACTCCAGGCCAACCCGCGAGCCGGTCGTCTGTTTGCGACCCATACTGGTATCGAGCGTCCATGAGGTTATCGGATAGGTGGATCGCCGCGCTCCCCCCCGACTGCTCTGGGTGTGGTTTGTCAGTTCCAGCACCCCGTTGTTCAGCGCCGGGTGGGTGTTCGTGTAGCCCCATAGCACCACGCTCTCCAATGTGTCGAAGTCTTCCCGGTACCTGTAGGGTCCGCCGCGCGTGACGCTGACGGGCGCCTCCTGCGTCGCACTCAGGCCGCCAGGATCCGTGGCCGTGATCGTCAGGGTGGTCATTCCTTCGGCGAAGGCCCTGAACCTCACGATGCTGGCCGTCACCGAAACCGTGGCCACTCCGGTGTTGGACGATGTAGCGCCGTACGTCAACGCCTCTCCGTCCGGATCGGTGAAAGCCTTGGCCGCGTCAAATCCCCCTCCCCAACCGACGAACGCCGCAATCGGCGGGATCGTGCCGGTCGGGCGCGGCGCCCGGTTCGGCACCGTGACCTGGAAACTCTGCTGACTCGCAAGGCCACCCGGATCAGTGGCCGTGACCGTTACCGAAGCACTTCCCGGTGCAAACGCGGTGACGGTGACGCTGGTGCCCGCAAAGGTTGCCGCCGCCACGCCGATATCTGAAGACGTGGCCGAGTAGCTCAGCATGTCGCCATTCGGATCATCGAAGCACGCGGTGACGTTGGCTGTTTCACCAGTGTGGAGAGTCACTTCCGACATGGGGCCGCAAGCCGCGGGGGGCTGCGGGCTCTCGCACGCGACCGCCCAGAGGACGATCAGCGCCGCCGCGGCGGCACCCACGCGCTGAAGACGTGTAGATCCAGGTCCACGCCGGATGTCCGTCCGCTGGCGCGGTGCGCCGGTGGCTCGCAACGTGTCGCCCAGGCAGCCGATCTGCGGGGCACTCAGTGGTTCATGGAGGATGGTTTTCAGCATGGTGAACTCCTGGAAGCAGTTGGCGGTGAGACCAGGGAGAATCGACTATTCCGATACTCCATCGCGGCTCTGTCGAACTCCATCGTCACCATACCAACAGTTCCCGGCGAAAAAACGTGCAGTCGTGTAGTTCCCGGCCCGGAACGCGGTGCATCCAGGACCTCGTTGACCACTTCGCCGATCAGGCTAAGCCCGGGTCGGATCTCTCGATGATTGCTGCCCGCGTTCCGGGCGACTGCACACTTCGGTCTCTCGTCCTGTTGATCTGGTAGACGGCTAGTGGCACGCTGCCCATCCAACTGTACCGGAGCACCAGGATGACACCCAGAGACCTGCAACCCCAAACCGGAATCTGGCGGCCGGTCGCGAAGACGATGTTCCCCTTCCTGCTGTTCGTCGCGGTCAGGCCAATAGTGCTAGTGTACCTCGGATCGCCTCCGAGCGAGCTCGCCCAACCCTTTCTGTTCTGGCTGCTGCTCGCCACTGCGGACCTGGCTCTCATCCTTCCTTTCGCGCTTTTCCCCGCTGGTGTGGTGCTGGCGCGCAAGCTGGGGCGGTCACGTCGTCTATTCAGGGCAGCTGCCACGGTTGGAATCCTGATGAGTGTCGCGTCATACGTGTTGGGAGCGTGGGTGAAACCGGTGATGGAGGACCGCTGGCTGGGCCCGATCGAGGAATTGGCCGCGCTGGGGTTCACGCCCGCAACGCCGTTGGCGACCGCCCGGCTTCTCCGACTCGTCGAGGCCAATCCCCCGGAAGAGTACAGCCTGCGAATCGACGCTCCGCGCCAGTGGCCACCGAATGTCCTTCGTTGGGAGCTGCATACCCCAGTAGCCTGGGCGGCTTTCGGGCTGATCAACGTGCTGCTCGGGACGTTGACCGCCGCGCTGACCGCGGACCTCACGCGGGGGAGACGCCGCAACGCCTGCCTGGGCATCGGATTCGTCGGTGCAGTCGCGTTTCTCGCGTGCGTCTACGGGGCCGCCCCCGCTTTGGCCTTTTTGCGCGGCGGTACCATGCTTCCGGCAATCGTCGCCGCCTGGGGGCCGCTGGCCGTGCCGGCTGCCGGGGCGCTCCTGCTCGGGGTCCTGGTGCGGAGGAGGATGTACGGGTGAGCCGAAAGCCTGCCGCCGACGACGACGCCTTCGACATCGATGCCTTCCGGCGGGGCGATCCCGAGTGTTTTCGCCAGGTGCTCAAGGGCTTCGGACCGATCATTCGGGACATCGTCGCTTCCTACGCGCGAGCGGGTGACGACCAGGACGAGTTGTACCAGCTTGTCAGCATTCGGTTGCTGACTCAGCGGGGACGATACGAGGAATGGGGAGCAATGCGGGGCTGGGTCGCCAGGCTGGCGCACAATTGCTGCCGCAACTGGTTCGAGGCTCGAAAGGCGCGCCAATCGGCGTTGGACAGGTACGCGGTTCAAGTGATCCCGATCGAGGACTCGGGTGCCCTTATGGAAGATCCGGCGCGACTGCTCGACTACCGGAGGTTCCTGGAGCGCCTGGAGAATGCACTGAACGGGATTCCGCCGCGGCAAGCGCAAGCCTTCAGGCTCGTCCACATCGAAGGACGCACGCCAGCCGACGCGGCACGGAAGATGAAGGTAGGGGCCGCGACGGTTCGGTCCCATATCCGATCCGCGAGAGAGAACCTTCGAGAACTGTTGGAGGAGGAGAGACATGTCCTGTCCTGACCTGTCCAGCCTGGCTCGTGCCGGCACGCCGCAAGCGGAGCCGGCGGTAGTTGAACACATTCGCAACTGCGAATCCTGTTGGCTCGATTGGCAGATCCAGCAGGGCGCTCGCTTCCTGGTGCACCCGCGGGTCAGCGCCGCGACGGACCTGGATGAACGAATCGTAGCCCGGGCAGCGCTGATCGCACGTCATTCCGACCGGCCGGCGAGTTGGCGGCGCCTCGCGGTCACGGGCGCCCTGGTTGCGGCAATCGCCTTCCTGTTGCTCATGATCCCGAACGGATTATCGGGTCCGATGCCGGTTCCCCATTCAGTCCTGGGCGCGCTTTTCGTGGGCGCTGCGTCAGTGCTTTATATCAGGAGGCGAGACGAGAAGGAATGCGGCGTGATGCGGAAGGATGCGGTGGAGGCTTCCAGAGCCGGGGGTGGCGACCAGTAGTGCGGTGGACTGCGAACTCGCGGAGTGACGTCCCGCTAATTCGCTTCCGAAGCCATCCGGAACATCTCCTCGACCCGCCCCGCCAACGCGTTGCCGACCGGCGCGCTCGAAAGGTTCGCCACGATCGCCACGATCAACCCCGTGTCGCGGTTGAGGGTCAGCACCGTGCGTCCCCCCACCGATCCCCCCGTGTGCGAGACGATCCTCTCACCGTGCTCGTTCACGGCGGATCGCCAACCGACGCCGTAACCCGTTTCGGTACCGTCGCGAAGCCGTTGCGACGCGAAAAGCACCTCGAGCGTCCCGGCCTGCAGGAATCCCGGCTCCAGGTGGGCGTTGGCGAAAACCAGCATGTCTTCGGGGGTGGAAAGGAACCCTCCCCCTGCCCACTTGTAGCTGTTGTCTACGTAGGGGGCGTTGAAGACCTGCCCCGTCGAATCCGCCATGTAGAACCGGGTGCGGTCCGGGATGATCGGTCCGTTCCAGTCGGCCACCGTCCGGTCCATCCCCAGCGGGTCGAAGACGACCCGTTCCATGTATTCCAGGAAGGCCTCGCCGCTGGCCCCCTCCACCACAGCGCTGATCAGGTTCCAGGCGTAGGACGAGTACGAAAACGCGGTCCCCGGCTCGTTGATGAGCGAGTCATCAGCGAAGATTGCGAGTCCCGACAGAACCGTGGGATAGCGCGTGCGTGAGAAATTTTCCATGCCCCGGTAGTGGCGAATGCCGCCCAGGTGTCCCGCGAGTTGTCGCGTGGTCACCGGCCAGCGCTTCTCCGGAAACGAGGGGACGTAGTCCTGGACCGGCGCGTCCAGGTCCAACGCGCCCGCCTCGACCAGAATCCCCAGGGCCGCGGCCGTGATGGGCTTGGAGACGCTGCCCACCCGGAACTTCGTCAAGGGTGTGACCATCACATTGTGTGTAAGATCAGAAAATCCAAGTCCTTCCGACCACAATAGTTGCGTCCCACGTCCAATCGCTACGGACAAGCCGGGAACGGCTTCGGCCAGCATGAGCGAATCGAGGAGCGCACGAGCCTCCTCGATCGCGTCAGCATGGGGGTTTTCGTACTCCGCGGTCGAAGCTCGGTCCCCTGCCGGCTGGCCACAGCCGAGCGCCAGCAGCATGACGAAGGCAAGTACCCATCGGGCCGGGTTGACCCATGCACCGACAGCCCCCCGCGACTCGCGGCCGGACGCCTGATTCACCAGGCGGATCATGATCTTCCTCCAAACGGCACCATGCTGCGCAGTACAAACGCCACGTTGGCCGGACGCTCCGCCAGCCGGCGCACGTACCACGGGAACCAGTGTCTCCCGTAGCTGATCAGCACCCGTATCCCCCGCCCCTCCCCCGCCAACCGGCCCTGTTCGTTCTCGGAAATGCCGTAAAGCATCTGGTACTCGTAAGCATTCCGTCCCACTCCATTCGCTTCGGCCCACGCGTCGACACGCCGGATGAGCGCCGTGTCGTGGGTCGCGAGACCGGTGCGCAACCCTGCTTCCCGGGCATCCGGAGCGAGCATCCGCAGCGAGAGGTCGTAGAATGCCTGGTCGACGTCGGCCTTGACCGGCAGGGCGACATCCGACGGCTCGGCGTAGGCGCCCTTCACCAGCCGGATCGCGGGCCCCAGCGGGATCAGCGACTCGAGGTCCGCGGGCGTCCGGTGGAGATAGGCCTGCAGGCAGATCCCGAAGTGCCTGTGATCGGCGCGGATGGCCCGGTACAGCTCCAGCGTGGGATCCACGTAGCGGCTGTACTCCATGTCCATCCACACCCAGTTGCCGTGGGCTTCGGCAGCGGCCGTGATCCGGCGGATGTTCTCCTCGGCCACGCCAAGCCCCAGATCGAGTCCCAGGTGCGTGGGTTTCACCGAGATCTCGGCGTCCAGGCCGCGGGCCGCCACCTGCCCGGCCGCGTCCACGTAGTGGTCCGCCACCTCGCGCGCCTCGGCCTCGTCCGCGACGTTCTCGCCCAGGAAGGTGACGAGGGACGGGATCCCGCGTCCGTTTTCCAGTGCGCGTGCGGCGTCGAGCGCGTCACAGAGCGTCTCTCCGGGCATGAACCTGCGCACAGCCCGCCGCACGAAGCCGTACCTGGGCAGCGTATCCTTGCACCAGCTGTTTTCCGAGATCCAGAGCAGGGTGGAGCGCATCATGGGGCTGAAAGTGGCGTCGCGGCACCTCGTGCGCCAGCATCCGGGGGACCGCTCAGACGCGCCAGTTCGGATGAAATCCTCTCGGCGGCCGCGTCGAAGGCCGCCTCCCGCTCCGCACGCGTATCGTGCACCCCGAACACGATCGGCCGGCCGAATCGGAGCGATACCCGGGACCGGTGACGCGTGGGGCTCCAGCGTGGTTTCGCCTCGAAGGAACCCGAGATTCCGCAGGGCACAACCGGCACTCCGGCCTTCAGCAGCAGGCGCACCGATCCGCGCCGCAGGGGTTGCGGAGCACCGTCCCAGCTGCGCTCGCCCTCCGGGTAGATGCACACGCCCTCGCCCGCCTCGAGGAGGCGCAGCACCGTGCGAACCACCTGGGGATCGACCTTGTAGCGGCGCGTGGGGACCGCGAGGACGCGGGGTAGAAGCCAGGCGTAGAACCGGCCCGACGCGAATTGCGTGCTCTTGGCCAGTGCGTGGAAGCGCCGGGGGCAGGCCGCCATCATCAGAATCGGGTCCACGAAACTCAGGTGGTTCACGATCAGCAGGAAGGGGCCTTCGCGGGGGACGTGTGACCTGCCGGCCACCTCCAGCCGCACGAGTCTCCAGGCGACGACCTTCGCCACCACCCGAAAGAAGGTGTACCAGCGCAAGCTATCCTACCCCGTCACGATCCGTGGCTGAAACTCGACCACCCTTCCCCGGCCCGCGCGCTCGTACGCGTCGCTGATCAGGCGCCGCATCAGAACCTCCCAGCGTCTCGGCGAATCGTTCACGAAGCTGAGCTGAACGAGCCGGTCCCCGGGCAGCGAGAGCTGCAGCGACTTCGATGCGGCCTGCACGGCCCCAATGTCGAGGAGCCGCCAGCGGCCGCTCGCGGGACGGCCGTCATCGACAGCCACCGCCTCACCTTCGACCGTGATGGTGCCCGCAGCCTTCGGCCCCATGCTCTCGGCGAACCCCAGCAGCGCGCCCCGGTGCCACACAGGCTGTTCGGAAATGCGCCAGCAGACCTCGGCCCGGGCCGAATACCGCACGCTCCCGTCGGCGCGAGTCGCGCGGGTCATGGGACCGCCGTGTTCATATACTTTTCTATATAGATCAACCACTTTGATATCGAATTGTATATCGTTTTCCGAAGAAACCATCGTGAGCCGACCCTGACGGCGTTCGATCCGCACCCCGCACGACTCGCACCAGGCCGCGTCCCCCTCCCCGCTCATGGGATCGTGGCCGCACTCCGGACAACGGTAGCAGAGGTCGACGAGCGCCATGGCCGCGGGCCGCCTACAACTTCCCCAGAAGGTCGAGCAGGCGCAGTTTCCACACCCGCCACACGGCCTCGCGGATGATCCTGCCGGACATCTTCGATTCGCCGCTGTCGCGTTCGGTGAAGACGATGGGAACCTCCCGCAGGGTGAATCCCGCCCGCCAGGCCCGTAGCTTGAGTTCGATCTGGAAGCTGTACCCGTTCGACTGGATCTTCTCGAGTCCGACCGTTTCCAGCACCCTTCGGCGGAAGGCGTTGAAGCCGCCGGTGGCGTCGTTGACGGGCAGGCGGGTGATCATGCGGGCGTACCACGATCCGAAGAGGCTGATCATCAGCCGCCTGAGCGGCCAATTGACGACCGTGATGTTGCCCCCGACGTAGCGCGATCCGACCGTGACGTCGACGTCCTCGAGGGCCGCGACCAGGGCCGGGAGACGGTCCGCGGGGTGGGACAGGTCCGCGTCCATCTCGATCAGAACATCGAAGCCATGCTCCAGTCCCCACCCGAAGCCTGCCACGTACGCCGCGCCCAGACCCTGTTTGCCCGGGCGGTGGAGCACGTTCACCCGCTCATTCCGGGACGCCATCGCGTCGGCCACATCCCCGGTCCCATCGGGGGAGTTGTCGTCGACCACCAGGATGTGGAAGGCGTCGCCCTGAGCCAGGACCAGCGGCACGACGCGCGGCAGGTTGTCGCATTCGTTGTAGGTGGGGACGATCACCAGGACGCGCTTCCCGGCGCTCATGGCGTGCCCCCGGGGGCCGGTACGGCGGCCTCGGTGTCGGCCTGGGCGGAAGAGATCGCGCCGGGCTCGGCACCTGTCCCGGGGGTGGTGGGGCCCGACACCGCGGGCCGGCGCAGGACGAGGGCGCCTGCCGCAGCCCCCAACAGCTCGGCGGCCGTGATCCAGACCCGCTGGAGAACGGCAAGCACGACGCTGGGCTCCATTCCGAGGACCGGGGTCAGAAAGAGGGTCAATCCGGACTCCCGGATGCCGATTCCCCCCGGAGCGATCATGACCACGTACCCCATGAAGTACGCGGCCGCAAACGCCGTGGCCCCGACGCCGAAGCCGACATCCAGGCCGATCCCCCGGCTCAGGCAGACGAATGCGGCACCGTGGACCAGCCAGTTGGCGATGTAGCCGGGAAGCAGGCGAAGCAGATTGCGGCCACTGGAGTCCGGCAGCTCACCGGTGTGGCCGCTTCGCCGCAGGACCCACCGGAGCAGGGCCCCTGCCCCACCGAAGTACAGAAACCCGGCCAACCCGGCCACGATCGCCACGCCCACCGCAATCTTCCACGCCTCGGAGGGACCCGCCCACCAGACAGCCACCCACACCCCCACCGCAGCCGCGCCCAGCAGGTTGACCATCTGCGCCGTCACCGCCGCCCCCGTCGCGCGCACCCCGGACATGCCCCTGCGGCGCGCCAGCACGGCTACCCCCGCGAGCGCCAGAATCTTGCCCGGCACATACCGGCCCAGATTCGCGATCAGGAGTATCGCGGCCCCCTCGGCCACCCCCACCCTCCGTTCCCCGAACTCCGCCAGATTCCGCGACCACAGCACGGCCGCGATGCCGAACGTCACGAAGAGGAGCGCCACGGAGAGTACCAGGTACGGCGCGTTCAGCCGCACCAGCCCCCAGTCGGTGACCGTTCCCACTTCGCCCAGCCTGATCCCCGCACCACGCAGAATCAGCCACGTGACGCACACGGTGAGGACCAGCTTGACCGGCAGCACCCACCACCGTCTCCGTGCCACCCGGCCCCCCTTCCCCCCCTCCCCCGCCGACTCTCGACCGCTCATCCCGACCTTCGCCCAAGCGGCAGCCACGCGGGCAGGCCGCGCACGAACGACAATCCGAACAGAAGGACCGTGATCGCCGACGCGACGATGCTGAGCCGCAGCGCGCTCTTCACCGTCGGCGCCGTAAACCGGAGTGTGACCGTGTGCTCACCCGCCGACGGGATCTCCACGGCCTGGAGCGTGAGATTGGCCCTGCGCACCTCGGCGGGCTCACCGTCGATATCGGCCACCCAGCCCGGGAACCAGTTCTCGGACACGACCAGCAGCGCCGCGCCGGTCGTGGTGACGCGCAGGCGGCGCTCGTCGGGATCGTTGAGTTCCCAGGTGGCGGTGCCGGTGACGGACGGATCGGGCGCAAGCGACGCGGGCTCGGCCAGGACCGCCTCGCGCGAGGGATCGAACGCGGCCGACAGGATCCTCGCCAGAGCGGCATCATCGTCCAGGACCGTGGCCGCACCGACCAGCCAGGCCTTGTCCAGCCCGGGATACGCGTAGACCGCCTCGACGCCACGCGGCGTCCGCGCGGTGCTGACCGCCTGAGCCCCCTCCCAGGGAGGACCTCCCGCCGCCTGGAGCGGCCAGGCCAGGTACTTGACGTTCATGATCCTGAGCACGTTGGGGTCGCGGCTATTGCTGCCCTGCCGCACGCTGGCCTGGAGTCCCAGGAGCGTCCGGTACCGCGCCAGGTCGTTGGGGTGATGCCCGACCAGAATGTCCAGCCCATGCATCGCCAGGTCGACGTTCTGCTCGCTGCCGCGCAGGTCCGCGACCCGGAACGGCTGGTCGCCGTCGCGGCGGGCCTGCAGGAAGCGGATGTTCTCGTCCGGGGCGGCCCATGCGTGAAAGTCCAGCGTGCGGATGAACGCCCGGTCGATCCGGCCGAGATCGACGGCGACCAGCGCCGCCAGACCCGCCAGCCCGGCCGTGAGGGGAATCCTGCCCCGGCGCACCGCCCAGATCCCCGCGCCCGCCAGCCCGGCGATCAGGAAGGCGATGCCGAACCCCCGCGTGATGAACGGCGCGGCCGCCTCCAGCGCCGCCATCTGGCGCTGTCCGGCGTCGTCGTAGATCGTGTTCGTCCAGATGTCCGTCAGTGCGCCGGACGCCTGCAGCAGCGCCCCCAGCAGCAACAGCCCCACGAAACCGAGCACCACCCGCCCGCGCCGCGTCCGCAGGAACGGTTCACGCCCCGGCGCCTCCCGCGCGAGGTCGTCCACGCCCATCGCGAACAGCGTGGTCACCCCGAAGCTCACCAGGAACATGCAGATCGCGGGGACGCGGAAGAGGCTCATCCCCGGCACGACCTCGTAGAAGATCCGCCACACGGGCGTATGCGTGCCGAGGGCATAGAGGAGCCAGACCCCGCTCATTCCGGCCATGAACCACCTCGGTCCCCTGCCCCGCCGACCCAACAACCCGAAGAGCGCCAGCACCACGACCGAGACGCCGAGGTATTCGTGGTTGAGCTTGATCGCGTTGCGTCCCCAGTACGTGCCGCGCGCCCACTCGGCGTCGGCGTTGCTGTTGCCGACGAACTCCGGAACGACCAGCGACACGGCCTCTTCCGGGTGGAAGGACCAGGAGCTGGAGTAGGCGATCCGTTCTTCGGGGGTCGCCTCGACGGTGGTCGCGGTACGCCGGGAGAACTCGCCCACGTAGGAAGCCGCGGGCAATACCTGGAACGCCGCGATCCCTCCCCCCAGGAGCGACGCGCCCAGGAAGACCCCGAAGGGCAGCAGCGCCCGCCGGGCACCCGCCGCCCGACTGGCGCCGCCGGTCGAACGCCACATCCGTACTCCGCGGAAGAGGGCGTACGCGCCGGCCGAACCGAAGAGGAAGTACGCGGTCTGGAACTGGGTGACGAGGCAGACCACGGCGACCGCGCCGGCCATGCCCGCGACCGTGCGGCCCGACGGCGCCCGCAGGACCGCCTCCGTGGCCCAGAAGACCAGAGGGGTCAGCGCGGCCACCATGAGCTTCCCGTCGTTCCCCGGCAGGACCAGGGTGACCATGACCGGGGCCATCAGCCAGCCGAGCCCGCCGACCGTCGCGCCCACGCGGCTCAGCCCCAGGCTGCGCGCCCACCCGTACATGAAGAAACCCGCCGCGAGCACATGCACGACCATCCTCCACCCGACCGCGCGATAGCTGTCCATGACGAAGTAGAGGAGGCTCGTCGGGTACACGCCGTCCGCCGCGGAAATGGACTCGAGCGTCGGCACGCCGCCCAGCAGCCGCGGGGCCCACAGGGGGAAGTCGCCCGCCGACAGCCGCTCGGCGAAGAAATCCCGTCCCATGTACCCGAGGGCGAGGATGTCGTCGCCGTGGAGCATCCGGTCCGAGAAGATGAACTCGCCGAAGAGGGCGACGGTGGCCAGCAGGAACAGGCTGCCGGGGAGCCACCACTGGATGGGGACGGGGTTCCGTTCTTTGCCGGCCATGGCTGAGAAGCTCGGTCTTGGGAGAGGAGGGCGCGAGGGCGTGCCGGATGCTGGGGCGGACCAGCGCACGCAGGTGATCACACTATAGTCGCTGGGGCGGGGGTTCAAGGTTGGCCGCGTCGGCGTCTCGACGGTTCCTCGAACCCCCGGGGGCGCCCCCGAAAGCGCCCTTGTGAGGGTCCCTCCCGGTCGCTAACCTTCGCGGCATCGCCATTCTTCCCGGCACGGAAGTCCTTCCGGCGGGTCTCCCCAAACCAATCCAATGCCGCTCGCCTCCCTCCAACTTCGAGATGGGGTCCCCCTCAAGCACGAGCGCGAGACCGTGTTGCAATCGAAGGTCTTCCGGGAGATGAAAGCGTTTTCCGAGGGGTTCCTGGAGAGGAACCGGGATGTCCTTGCGGGCTACGCTGCCAAGTGGGGGGCGGACAACCCGCTCCATTCGTGGAGTCGGCAATGGGAGTACCCGTACGTGTTCGCCAGGGTGGCCGAAGTGGTGCGAGCGAATCCGCGGGCACGAGTGCTGGACGCGGGCTCGGGCGCTACCTTTCTGCCCTTCTATCTCAAACGCCGTTTCGAGGGTACGACGGTCGCCTGCTGCGACACGGACGAAACGCTGACGGACGTGTTCGCGTCGCTCAACCGCAACATGGGCGCCGATGTCGAGTTCTCGGCCGCGGACATCAGGGCGCTGCCCTACGGCGACCGATCGTTCGATCTGGTCTATTGTGTTTCCGTGCTTGAACATACGGACAGCTACGAAGACATTCTGAACGAGTTTTCGAGGGTCTCGAACGGGGGCGGGCTGGCGATCACCTTCGATGTCAGCCTGGATGGCACGCGAGACATGCGCCTGAAGGATCTGGACAGGATGTTGAAGGCGATGGCCATCGTTTTCGACAAGGATCCGGACCTGTGCCGTACCGTGAGATCGGAACTGTCGAATCCCGACATCGTTACCACCCACGCGGTCGACCCGGAACTCCTGCCATGGCGAGGCCCGCCGCTTCTCCACCGCCTCAAGTCATCCCTGGCCAACCGCCGTCTCGTCCGGTGGCCGCCGCTCCTGACCGTCTGTTGCCTGAGTGGAGGCCGCTTCCCCACCGCGGCGGCGAGCCGGGAGCCCACCCGCGGGAAGCGATCCGCAACCAACTCATGAATGCCGACCGGGAGCCCGGCCACCGCTATCGATGCCGGATTACCGTGACCCCGGACCCCCGCCCCACTCACGGCTTCGAATCCGGATGGGTGAGGTGAGCGCGTCCCCGGAGCCGCCTGCGGACGGCCATCCGTCATCACCCGCCGAGTGGGGCGCCATTCTTCGCCGGGCTGCAGCGGAGCTGGTCGGCGCCCCGTCCCACGCGAAGGCGAACGAACTGTTCGGGCTCGGCAGGCAGGCACCGGCGGCGGTCGAGGGGCTTCGCAGCGTCAACGTCGGCATCCTCAGGAACGCGACCGTGGAGCCGTGGCTGCCCGAATTGTACGCGGCACTCCTCAACGAGGGGATCAAGGCGGAGTTCAGCGTGGGCGACTTCGCGGTCTACGAGCGCTACGCGGCCTCTCCCCGTGAGCTCCGCGACCCGCCCCCGGACATCATTCTGCTGTACTTCGAACCCGCCTCCTTGGTGGGGGATGCCCGCCACGATCCGCCGGAGAAGACCGCGGAGTCGATTCTGGCCCGCGTGGACGCGGTCGTGACCGGACTGCTGAACGGCACCGCCGCGACGATCGTCGTCTCCAATCTCGCCCCCGACCCCATCCGGTTTCACCAGCTGCATGCCGACCAGGACCCCGGAAGCTGGCCGCAGTTGCGAAGACAGGTAAACGCCGCATTGCTGGAACGGCTCCACGCCCAGCCCCGGGTGGCGATCCTGGACCTCGGCCGGATCGTCGCCGAGTACGGGGCCGCGCGAGCCTTCGATCCCCGCATGTACCTCATGGCCCGGAACCCCTTCGCGGTGGACTTCCTGCCCCGCCTGGGCCGGGCTTTCGCGGCCATCGTGGCCGCCGTGGCGGCCCCGCCGAGAAAGTGCGTGGTCGTGGACTGCGACAACACGCTGTGGGGCGGGGTTCTGGGCGAGGACGGGCCCGAACGTGTCGCGATCGGCACGGACTATCCCGGCGAGGCCTACCGCGAGTTCCAGCAGTTCCTGGCGGGGCTCGGCCGCAGGGGGTTCCTCCTGGCGATCAACAGCAAGAACAACGAGGACGACGTGCTGTCCTTTCTGGCCGAATCACCGGACATGGTCCTGCGTCCCGGGGACTTCACGGCGCACCGCATCAACTGGGAGGACAAGGGGCAGAACCTGGCCGAGCTCGCGGAGGAGATGAACATCGGCCTCGATTCGATGATCTTCGTGGACGACAGCCCGGTCGAGTGCGCCAGGATCTGCTCCGCGTTCCCTGAAGTCCTGGTCGAACAGTTTCCGGCGAATCCGGCCGACATTCCCGGGTTCATCGGCCGCATGGGGGGAACACAGCGCCTGCGCGTCGAGGCGGAGGACCTGAAGAGGGCGCAGTCTCTGCGAGCGAACGCCGGGCGTGAGAGTCTGAAGCGGAGTGCGCCCGACCCGGAGACCTTTCTCCGCAGCCTCGAGATCAGGCTGGTGATCGAGCGGCAGAACCGGGCCGCGATTCCCCGGGTGAGCCAGCTCACGCAGCGCACCAACCAGTTCAATCTGACCACGAAACGCTACACGCCGGGCGACATCGAGCGCCTCATGGATGACGGCATCGTGTACACCATGAGCATGGGGGACCGCTTCTCCGACTACGGGATCGTGGGTGTGGCGATCGTGACGGATATACGGACCCACAGCTGGGAGATCGACTCCTTCATGTTGAGTTGCAGGGCCTTCGGCCGGAATATCGAACGTGAACTGCTCGCCGCGGTGCTGGCCGACGCCGCCGACGCGGGCGCCGGAATCGTGCGGGCCCGCTACGCCGCCACGGCGAAGAACGGCATGACCCGGGACTTCTTTCCCGCAAACGGATTCATCCGGACCGAACGGACCGACGGGGAAACCCGGTTCGAAGCGGAGCCCCGCGACCGTTCCGCGGAAACCGGCCGGGAACTCTATCAGGTATCACACAGGGGTCATTGACATGACTGGCGACGCGTCACAGGTGCTGGAGCGGATCTTCCGCAGCGTGCTCAAGGCGGGACCGGACACGGAGATCACAACCCTGTCCGTGGACTCGCACGGCGGGTGGGACTCCATCGCGCACCTGAACCTGATACTGGCCGTCGAACAGGAGTTCCGGTTCATGATGACGCCGGAGGAAGCGACGGCGGCGCGTTCCTTCGGGGACATGCTGGCGCTGGTCGAGAGCCGGCGCTGAGCGGGCACCAGCGGGAGACCACGGCCATGTCACCGCGCAGGCGCGGAACATTCGCCTTCCGCCTGGATGTCGACTCGCTCATCTGCCTCGAGCAGGGGATTCCCAACCTGCTGAGGCTGGGTGAGCGGCACGGTGTCCGCTTCACCTTCTTCGTGAACATGGGACGCAGTTTCAGCTGGCGGCACACGATCGCGAATGTTCTCCGGCGAAGGCAGGACGGACGCAGAGCCGGTCCGGCAAGCACGCCGGTGCCGTACAAGCTGTCGGCTGCCCGCAAGCTGGGCCGCGGCGGCACCCTGAGAACGGTGGTCTTCAACCCGCGCCTTGGTCGGCGGTACCGCGCGGCGCTGGACTTGTTGCACCGGGAGGGCCACGAACTCGGACTTCACGGAGGCTCCAACCATCCGGCGTGGCAATACCGCCTGGATGAACTCGGGGATGACGGGCTCGAGCGGCTCTTCCGCCCGGCATTCGAGGAGTTTCGCGATCGCTACGGGCATCCGCGGGGATTCGCGAGCCCGGGATTCCGCTACAACCAGGCGGTCCTCGGCCTCCTCGACAACGAGGGCTTCGAGTACGCCTCGGACATGGCCGGCGAGGTTCCCTTCCGCCCCGGGCGCCGCGATGGAGCATCCCGTCATACGCACTTCCAGGTACCGGTCAACGTCATCGGGGAGCGCCGGGTGCCCGTCATCGAGCAGGGTCTCGCCCGCGGCCAATCGGACGGGCGCATCGTGCAGGACGCCGTCGAACGAATCAGGGCCCGCCCCTTCGCCCTCATGTACGGCCACCCCTACGTCGAGGGCGTTCACACCCGGCAGCTCGCGGCGATACTATCAGAGGTGGCGGACGACTACGACGTGGTCACCGTCAAGGAATACCTGCGGCGCTGGAAGGAGACGACGGCCTGAATGGGCAGGATCATACGCTATCTGGCTTCGATGCTGCCCTTCCCGCTGGGCGTGCGTGCTTCACTGTACCGTCTCAGCGGTGTGAGGATGGGGGCCAGGGTGACGATCGACCGCAACGTCCAGGTTACCAGGGCCGACAGGGTGGTGATCGGTTCGCGTGTGACCATCGCCAACGCGGTCTCGATCCTCGGCGAAATCACGGCGGTCCACTCTCACCTTGAACGGGAGTACGGGATCACCAAAGCCGCCCCGGTGGTGATCGAGGACGATGCGTACATCGGTGTCAAGGCGACGATCCTGCCGGGTGTTCGCATCGGCCGAATGGCGACGGTCGGGGCGAACACGCTGGTGATTTCGGACGTGCCCCCGTACGGTGTGATCCTGGGGGTACCGGGGCGCGTGATGATGGTACGTCCCCATGCGTCGGCAATCGAGGAATCGGCGGCTACGGAAACCCCACCGCGAGCCGAGTCCCCCGGATAGCCCGCACCCTGGTGTGCCGTGAGCACTCGTCGACGGCCCGGCTGACATCTTCCAGCATCCCGTAGTCGTGCCAGACAATGGCTCCCCCGGGACGGATCACCCGGAGCGCGTTGCGGGTGTCGGAAACGGCGTACCTGTACGAGTGGCACCCGTCGATCAGGATGAAGTCGTATGGGCCGTGCTCGTCCCAATCGAACTCGGCGGAGTCGCCCCATAGCTGGGTGATCCTTTTCGCGTGCGACGAATCGAGAAACTGCAGTCCCGTGCGGCTCCTCACACCGGCGTTATCGTGAATGCCCGGAACGTCGAGCACATAGCGCCGATCCCAGTCGGGCGGCAGGTCCAGGGTGAACACGTGTGCGGCGGAGGGGGCGTTGGCCGCCAGGTTGATCGTCGTGTTGCCCTCGAAGGTGCCGATCTCCAGGAGTCGCCGGGGTTCAAGGAAGGCGACCATCGCGCCGACCGCCAGCACTTCGGCCGGTGTCATCGAGAGCAGCGGATCCCGGTCATAGGAGTGGACGACACGCACCTCGGTGCGTTCGATGCCCGGGAAAAGCGCGTTGAGCGGCTCCCGCTCGAGTTCCCCGAAGGACCAGCGGATGACACGCCTGAACTCGGCGTCCGGGGCCTTTCCGGCGAAGGGGCCGTAGCGGGGCCAAAGCATCTTCCAGGCCGCGACCGGATTTCGCACGGTTTTCCTGACCGCATTCCTCAGGCGCCTCAGGGTCTGGGTGGCGCGACCGCCGCCACTGCCGGCGCTGCGTCCCTCCCATGGCGGCGGCGACCTGCCCGCAGAATCCGTCGATTCGATGCTCACACGTCTTTCCCTGGCAATGTAACGTACAGTTTACATAATGTAATGTTCGATTTACTTTTCGGCGGTCTTGTGGCCCATCCCCCCCACCAACTCCCCGTACACCTCTTCGTGACGGTCCACAAGCCGCTCGTTGCTCCACCGGGCCACCACCGTCTCCCTCCCCCTCTCCCCCCTCCCACCCAGCCCCCCGTCCGCGAGCAATTCGAGCGCCTTCTCCGCCAGCGCTTCCGGATCCCCCGGCGGGAACAGCCCGCCCACCGAATCGTTCACGATCTGGGGCAACCCGCCCACCGCCGACGCCGCCACCGGCAGCCCGCACGCCATGCACTCCAGCGCCGCCACCGAGGTGGCCTCCACGAGCGACGGAAACACCGCCATGTCCCCCGAGCAGAGCAGACCCGGCATCTCGGCGTGGGGCCGCGCTCCTAGGAATTCGATCCGGTCCGCCACCCCGAGTTCTGCCGCCAGCGCCTCCAGCCTGTCCCTTTCCGGCCCGTCCCCGATGACGATCACGTCCACATCCGCTCCTGCCGCGATCATCGGCAGCGCCCGCACGAAGTACTCGACACCGTTCTTGGGGAAGAGTCTGCGCGGCACCACCAGGCGGCGCCGGCCATCCGTACGCGGGATCGCGCCTCGGACCGGCCTGAAGATCCCCGTGTCGACCCCGTTTACCAGAACCTCGACGGAGATGGTTGGACCAAGACTTTCGCCGACATCAGCTATCTCCTTGCTGGCAGCGAAATTGTAGTCACTCAGCTCGATCAGTTTGCCAAGTGCCGGGGCGACGACGGGGTTGGCGGCCAGGCGCAGAAAATGGGAAGTGTGTATAGTACACACCAATGGTGTACTCATGCCCGCCAGCGCCAGCGCGCACGGGAGGAGCGACGGGAAGGCCTGCGCGTGGACCACATCCGCGCCCGCGACGGCCGTCCGGGTGCGCGGCGTGGAGCCCACCGCGTGCATGGACCAGCCCAGCGGCGTGCGCGACGGTAACGGGGTGCGGTATATGTTGATACCGTCCATGACCTCATGTAGTGCCAGACCCGGTTGGGAGAGCGAGGTGACGACGGTGACCTCGTGTCCCCGCGCAACCAGTCCGCGGCAGAGGTAGTGGACGTGACTCTCCAGTCCCCCGACCTCCGGCGGGAAGTACACGCAGTGGACGACGATCTTCACGGTGCGCTCCAGTCTTCGAGCCGGCGGGAAGCTCCGGTGAGTTCCGCGAGGAGGATGTCGGCGATGCGCTCGCCGGCGCGGCCGTCGCCGTACGGGTTTCCCGCCGGGCAGGCCGCGCGCCCACCGCTCAGGTGGGCGGTGGCCTCGGCGAGGATCCGGTCCGCGTCGGTGCCGACCAGGGTGGCCGCGCCCGCGCGCACCCCCTCCGGGCGCTCCGTCACCTCTCGGAGGACGAGCGTATGCACACCGAAGGCGGGCGCCTCTTCCTGGATGCCGCCCGAGTCGGTCAGTACCAGATTCGCGCGGCCTAGGACGGCCACCAGGTCGCCGTAGTCGAGAGGATCGGTGAGGTGGACCCGGGGGCGGCCGCCCAGGATGCGGCGGGCGGGCTCCAGGACGCGGGGATTCGGGTGCACGGGGTAGAGGATCTCGATGTCGTCGAACCGCTCCGCCAGCGCGGCGACCGCGCCGAAGACGCGCTCCAGGGGTTGGCCGAAAGACTCGCGGCGGTGGGCGGTCAGGAGGACCAGGCGGCGGTTCGATTCGGCCAGTTCGGCGGCGCAGCCGTTGCGGACGGTGGCTGGACGGGCCCGCATCTGGTGCAGCGCGTCGACGACGGTGTTCCCGGTCACGAAGATCCGCTCCGCCTCGACCCCCTCGGCCTCCAGGTTCTCCGCCGCCTCCCGGGTCGGCGCGAAGCAGAAGTCGGAGATCGTGTCGGTCATGCGGCGGAGCATCTCCTCCGGGAAGGGCGACCACTTCCGGCGGCTGCGGAGCCCCGCCTCCACGTGCGCCAGCCTGCCCTGCTGGAAGAAGGTGACGACGCCGGCGAAGAAGACCGTGGCCGTGTCGCCCTGCACGATCGTCACATCCGGCACGAAGTCCTCCGCGACCTCGCGCAGGCCGTCCATGCACGCGTGTCCCACGTCGTAGAGGCTCTGGCCCGGCTTCATCAGGTTGAGGTCGTAGTCGGCCTCGAGCCCGAAGCCGTCCAGCACCTGGTCCACCATCTCCGTGTGCTGTCCGGTGAGCGCCAGCCGGTGGACACACCCGCCCCTTTCGCCCAGCGCGCCGATGACCGGCGCCATCTTGATCGCCTCCGGGCGGGTGCCGATCACCGACAGGACGCGGGGCCGGGGGGGGATTCCGTCCGCGGGCCGCACTACCGCTCCCCCGCCCCGCTTCCCCGTCCCCCGTCCCCCCGCTCCCGCCGCATCGCGTCCAGCTCGTCGTGGACCGACGCGATCATCTCCCCCAGGAGCCCCGCCGCGAAGCACAGCACGCCCACCGTGACCAGCAACACCACCAGATACAGCAGCGGCCGAAACCCCTGCCCCATCACGAAACGCAGGAAGAGCGCCGCCAGGCCCGTGAGCACCCCGGCCGCCATCAGGAACACCCCGGGCAGGCCGAAGGCCACCATCGGCTTGCGGGAGAAGCGCAGCTGGAACCAGACGGCCATCAGATCGAGCACGCCCCCGACGATGCGGCTCTTCCCCGAGTACTTCGGCTCGCCGGCGCGGCGGGGATGCAGCTCGATGTCGATCTCGGTGGCGCTGAACCCCTTCCGGTACGCGAGCACCACGAAGAACCGGTGCCAGTCGTGGCGCAGCCGCACCGCCTTGAGCACGTCGGACCGGAAGGCCTTCATGGAGTTGAGGTCGCTCACGGGCACCTTGAAGATGCGGCGGCTGAGCGCGTTGTATATCGACGAGACCGCCCGCTTGTCGTAGCGCCCGACCTTCCGCCCGGTCACGATGTCCCACCCTTCCTCGAGCTTGTCCAGGTAGCGGGGAATCTCGGCCGGGAGGTGCTGGAGGTCGGCGTCGAAGAGGACCAGGTACTTCCTGTCGGTCGCCTCGGCGGCCGTGAGCAGCGCCTCGGTCTTGCCCAGGTTGACCCGGTGGCTGAGCACGCGCAGCCGGTCCCAACCGCCGCCCTCGGACCGGGCCAGCTCGGCCGTTCCGTCGGTCGAGCCGTCGTCCACGACGATGACCTCTCCGGTCAGCCCGAACTCCTCGAAGGCGGCGCGCACCTCGGGGATGAGGTGGGGGATGTTGGGTGCCTCGTTGTAGGCGGGCACGACGAGCGCGAAGTCGTGGTAGGCGCGCGGAGGGGAGGACGGCGCGTGGTCGTCGCGGGCCATTCCGGGAAAGCCGCCGCCGGATTCATGTGTCGAGGGAGTCGTCCGCACGGGCTGCTACACGCGCTTTCTCATTCGGGCCGGCAGGATCCCCAGCTGGTCCCGGTACTTGGCCACGGTGCGGCGGGCGATCTTGATGCCCTCGCTCTTGAGAAGGTTCACGAGAGCCTGGTCCGTCAAAGGGCGGCGCGTGTCCTCCTCGTCAACCAGATTCCGGATCCGGGCCTGGACGCCGCGGGTGGAGATGTCCCCGCCCATCACCGTCGGCAGCCCCCCGGAGAAGAAGAACTTGAGCGGGTAGACTCCCCCCGGCGTCTGCACGTATTTCTCGTTCGTGACGCGCGAAACGGTGGATTCGGCCATCTCGATGTGCTCGGCCACCTGCCTCAGCGTGAGCGGCTTCAGATGGTGCACGCCCTTGTCGAAGAACTCGCGCTGGGCGGTCACGATGAACCGCATGACTTCGAGCATCGTCCGGCGGCGCTGCTCGATCACGCGGATCAGCCACTGCGCCGCGTTCAGCTTGTTGGCGATGAACTCCTTGTTGGCACCGACGAACTTCTCCCTGTCCGCGACCACCTCCCTGTAGGAGCGGGAAAAGCGGAGGCGCGGCAGGCCCGTGTCGTTGGCGAAGACCATGTACTCGCCTCCGATGAGATCCACGACCAGATCGGGAATCACGTACTGTTCCGGCTCGGCGGCGTAGCGGCTGCCCGGCCGCGGATCGAGTTTTGCGATCTCGTCGGCCGCGTCCTGAACCTCCCTCCGCGAGATTCCCATCTCCCGCGCGATTTCGGTCCACCGCCGGTTCACGAATCCGTCGAAATGCTCGTCCACCAGCCGGTGGGCCAGCGTGTCCTCCAGCCCCAGCCTGGACAGCTGTATCATCAGGCACTCCCGCAGGTCGCGCGCGGCCACACCCGGCGGGTCCAGGGACTGTACCACCCGCAACAGGGTTTCGACTTCGTCGGCGCCGAGCGGGGCGAAGAGCCGGTTCAGCGCCTCGATTTCCGCCTCCCGCGCCTCGGCGCCGTCGATCTCCCCCGCGTCCGAGAATAGCTTCTCCCGCACGGACGCCAGCGCGGCCTCGACTCCCGAGGCCACGTCCTCCAACGAGCACGACAGGAGTCCGTCGTCATCGATGTTGCCCACGATCTCCCCGGCGATCTGCAGCTGCCGCTCATCAAGGTGGAGCAGGCCGATCTGCTCGGCCAGGAAGTCATGGAGATTCCGGTCCTCCACCACCACCGGCTCCAGGTATTCCCGCGGCTCGTACGGGGTCCTCGGCCCGCCCACGTCGAAGTCGTCCAGCATGACCTCTTCCCAGTCCACCTCGTCGTCGGCGTCATCCTGACCCTCCTCCTCCACCTGCAGGTCTTCCTCGTTGTCGGGCTCGGACAGCTCGAGGAAGGGGTTTTCGGCGAGTTCCTGCTCCAGCCGGCTCTGGAGCTCCAGCAACGGAATGTAGAGGAGGTCCATCGCCTGGTAGAGGCGCGGATTGGCCTTCAGCTCCTGCCGGATGCGGGCCTCGGTGTGGAGCCCCGGCTTGAATTCGTTCACCGGCGCTCGGCCCGTGCAGCCGGTGGACGGAGTCCCCCCGGTGCGGACGCACCGCCGCGCGGATGACGGGAGGGGTCTTTCACGGGCTTCCGGGCTCGGGTTGCGGGAACCTCGACCTCATGCGCGCCGTCAGCGACGGTCCCAGGTACAGGTCGGCCACCTCGTCGTTCCAGACGAGTTCCGACACGGTGCCGCTGACCCGGATCCTGCCCTCGTACATGATGTACGCACGATCGACGATCTCCAGGGTCTGTTCGACGTTGTGGTCCGAGATGATGACGCCGATGTCCCGGTTCTTGAGTTCCGCGACGATCTCCTGGATGTCGTGCAGCGCGATGGGGTCGATTCCCGCGAAGGGCTCGTCCAGGAGCATGAACTTGGGGCGCTGGACCAGGGCACGGGTAATCTCCAGTCTGCGGCGCTCGCCGCCGGACAGCGAGAAGGCCTTGGCGTTGCGCAGGTGGCCGATGGAGAGCTCGCCCAGAAGCTCCTCCAGTCGCTCCGCGCGCTCCTTCCGGGTGAGGTCGAGCGTCTCCAGAATCGCCATCACGTTCTGCGCCACGGTGAGCCTGCGGAAGACCGAGGGCTCCTGCGCCAGGTAGCCGACCCCCATCCTGGCCCGCCTGTACATGGGGATCGAGGTCAGCTCGGTATCGTCCAGGAAGACCCTGCCGCCGTTCGGCGCGATCAGGCCGACCAGCATGTAGAAGGTCGTGGTTTTCCCTGCCCCGTTGGGCCCCAGCAGCGCGACGATTTCGCGTTGGCGGACCCGAATGTCCACCTCCGATACGACCCGGCGCTTCTTGTAGATCTTGGTGAGGCTGCGGCCGAAAAGCGTCGAATGCGTGTTTGCATCGATCCCGGGATCGGCGACCGCCAAGGCCGCTTCGCCCGCGGCGAGTGAAGGGATGCCATCGGGAGTCGAGGGGGTGGCCGTGTCGGGGTTCATCCGTGCCCTCCCGTGCTGCGGATCGAATGGGTGAGTCGTGCGGCCCGCCGTGGACGCATCGTCGGCCGGTCGCGCAGGGTGTTCCGTCGACGGGCCGGCGGATCCGAGAGGGCGTATCCCGGTGCGCTGGTCGTGGAGCGGGGTGGTGGTGGGGGGCGGACGGTGTCTGGTGGTGGGGTGGTCGTATCGGTTGGAGTGGCGACCGAGTCGGCGGAAACGGCCGAGTCCGCGGCGGCCGACTCGCAATCGGGGCGAACCGGCTCGAAATGATACCCCATGGTCCGTCCCGTTACCTCCATCTTCACCACCTTCCGCCCCTCGAGGAAGATCGTGATCTGATTGCCGCTCACATAGTGCAGCTCCGGGCGGCGTTCGCCATCGATCCCGGTGGTGTCGCATTCCGGCGGAGTCGAGCCATTCTCCTCCTGGGGCGGGTCGGGCTCGTCCGCAGCCGTGGTGGAATCCTCCCGGGGCGGGTCCGGTTCGTCCGCGGCCGTGACGGAATCCTCCCGAGGCGGGTCGGGCTCGTCCGTCGCCGTGGTGGAATCCTCCCGAGCCTCCGCGAGTCCCTCCGGCGGCGGACCGGGTTCGTCGGCCGCGACCGGTGCCAAATCCGACGTGTCTGCCTCCGCCTGCGTGGTATCCGCGCTGTGGAGACGGTAGAAGCTGCGCGCATCGGTGATCGCGGTCAGCGTTTCGAGACGTGCGCGCCTTCCTGCGGGACCGGGATCGCCCGCCGTCGAATCCCCTTCGGATTCGGCCGACACGAATCGGGCGATGATGGTCTCTCCCTCCATCCAGTCGTTTCTGGCGATCTCCGGCAGGTCTTGATGGATCACCGAATCCTGGTCCATCGCGTCGGCCCGCGCCGCTCCGACGGCGGTGACGACGTCCAGCACCTGACCGGGCGACAGGACCTCGATCGAGTCCCCGGTCAGGTTGAACTGCGCGGCCACGACGGAGGGCCGCGGGAGGGAATCCGGTGCGTTCAGCGAGTCCTCCTCCGCTGCCGCGGCGGCGGCCGCCTCGGCCATTGCCCGTACTCTCGCGGCGTCGCCGGGCGTCAGTCCCGTGGTGTCCAACGCTTCGGCGCCGTCGCCCGGAAGGGGAGGAACCGTCGGCAGCGCCACGAGTCGGCCGACCTTGCCGTCCTCGAGAAACAGACGGATGGCGGGTGCGGTCATGAGGACGTCGTCGCCGGTGAGGACGGCTTCCTCCCGGGCCAGGATCTCCTCGTTGAGGCCGGCGGTCGGCGTCATGGAGACGGACAGCCCCTTCAACTGGAAGCCGCTGTCCTCGACGCTCGCGCCACCCAGGATCAGCATCGCGCCGACTTCCTGGTCGTAGTCGAGCGAATCACCGACTGCGCGGAGGGAATCGCGTGTCACGACCACTCCCCCACCGGCGCGAAAGAACCGGCGCCCATCGATCATGATGCGCGGCGCCTCGACTTCGTAGGGGAGCGGCGTAACCGAATCGACGGGGGCGTCGGCGGGTGCGGCCTCTTCCCCGGATTCGGCACCGCCTTCTTCGGACGGCTCGGGGAGAAGGCCCGCGAGACTGTCCAGCCTGGCAAGCTCGGGGAACCCGCCCTCGAGGCCCGTGACCGGCGGCTGGTCCGGGTTCGCTCCGGTCATGCTGTCGATCACCGGATCGTCGGCGGCGACCTCCAGGCTGTCCTCTCCGGGCGCTTCAGCCTCCTCGACGGTGCTGTCGGTTGCCGCCCCGGCCTGCTCCTCGAGGGTGTCCGCGGCGGGAGCCTCAGTCTCTCCCGCAAGACTGTCCGCCGCAGCGTCTTCCACCCGGTCGCCCAGGCGTTCCCCGGCCGAATCCATGCCCTCGGCCGTCAGGCTGCCCGGCGCCGCATCGACCTCCTCCGTGTCGCCCTCCGCCTCTTCGGTGCCGTCGCCCCCCGCCTCGGCCACGGGGGCGGGAGCCGCGGGACGCCGCGCCGGATAGACGACGGCGCGGGGACTGCCCCCGTAGACCACAATCCGATCCTCCTTCCTGAACCGCGACTCGGAGAGGTAGCTGAGGGTCTGTCCCCGGATGACCGCGCCACCCTTGCGGTCGGTGAGCACCACGTTCGAATACGCGATCAGTTCCTGGGTATTGTCCCAGTAACGGGCTGAATCCGCGTTCAGTTCGGTGTCCGGATCCTCGAAGTGCACATTGCCGAAGAAGTACGCATTCCCGCTGTGCTCCCAGACGACCGCGGAATCGGCCAGGACCCGCGTGCCGTCCGTGCACCGGTAGTCTATGCCGCCCGACGCCCGGTGCGTGTAGTTCACGGAGTCCTGGCGTCGGCTTTCGGTGTAGCCGCCCACCCCGACGAGCTTGCAGTCTCTCTCCTGACCGGGAGCGAACCCCTGCCAGAGGGAGATTCCCAGAAGGACGGTCGCCACGCCGCCGACGTTCGCGAAGCTGGACTCCCGGCGCTTCATCGTTCGGGACAATCCCTTTCGCGCGTGCCCCAGAGTTTCACCTGGTCGAACGAAATGTCGGATTCGAGGCGGTCACCCTCGATCTCGCACCCCCCTTCGCGCATCACCACCGGCACGTCGCTCCAGACCCGGTCCGATTCCTGGGAGAAGTTCAGCACCTCGGTGCGGATCTCCCGGTCCTGGCCGGGGATGGTGAGCATCGCGTTGCCAACGGCCATCAGTTCGTTGGTGGACATGTCGAACCGCCCCCGGTCGGCCGTGATCGTGGCCCGCCGGCCGCCCTGGTCATCGAAGACGAACAAAGTCATCCCCATCACCCAGGTGTGTGTGGAATCGTTCCACATCAACATGCTGTCCGCCTGCAGCTGCGCTTCCCGGATGCCGTCCTTGGACATGTTGTGCGACACGCCGTACATGACATCGTCGGCCGAGCTCTCCTGGAACTCGGTGCCGGCCGTATCGTCCGCCTCGTTGAGGCACGCCAGGGCCACAACGGCAGCGAGCGTCGCGAACCCCGCCGAACAGGCGCCCGAACAGGCGCGGGGCCGTCCCCTGAGCGGGACCATCACACGGCTCCAGCCCGGAGGAGATCGTGCAGGTGAACGATTCCCACCAACCGGGCCGCGTCTACGACGGGCAATGCCATGATTCCATGCTCCTCCATTCTGTGCACCGCGGCGGCTCCAGGTTCCTCCGACGACGCCGTCTTCGGGGACCGGGACATGAAGTCGGCGACCGGGGCGTCAAGGAAGTCTTCGTTGCTCTCCATGAATCTGGTCAAATCTCCCGCAGTCACAACGCCCACCACCGCGCGGTCCCCGTCGATCACCGGCACCGTCCCGCGCATGCGGGCCAGCGGTGCGATGATATCGCGTGCCGGGCAATCCGGAGGAACCGCGGGGTATTCCTCGGCCTCCATCACGTCGCGAACGCGCAGGTTCAGGCGGCGGCCCAGCGATCCGCCGGGGTGGATGCGCGCGAAGTCTCCCGAATCGAAGCCGCGCCGCTTGAGCAGCGCGACGGCGAGCGCGTCGCCCATCGCGAGGGCGGCGGTCGTGGAGCTGGTGGGCGCCAGGTCGTGGGGACATGCCTCGGTGGCCGCCCCGCAGTCGAGGACGGCTGCGGCCCGTCGTGCCAGGGGCGAATCGGTCCGGCCCGCCAACGCCACTACCGGGACTTCATGTGTCGCGGCGAAGGCCAGCAGTCCTTCGAGCTCGCGGGTGGCGCCGCTCTTCGACAGCACGATCATTACATCGTGGCCGCCGACGATGCCCAGATCCCCGTGGAGCCCCTCGACCGGGTGCAGGAACACGGCCGGCGTCCCGGTCGAGGTCAGGGTGGCGGCCACCTTGCGGGCGACGAGCCCCGACTTGCCGATCCCCGACACCACCACCCTTCCCCGGCACGCGAAGACGAGGTCCACGGCGCGCGCGAAGTCGCGTCCGAGACGGTCGGCCAGCGCAGCCACCGCCTCGGCTTCCAAACGCAGCACGCGGCGCCCTTCCTCGACAATTCCCCGGTCCGTCGGCACGGTCACGTCCGCCTCGCCGCGCGGTGCACCGGCCTCGTACCCGGCACGGGACGCCGTTTCAGCCGCCGCGCGCACGACAGTACTCCTCCACCAGTCCATCCCACTGCCCCCGCGCATGCAGGAGCGCCTCGGCGAATTCCCGAACCGCGCCCCGCCCCCCCTCCCGCGTACTCTGCCAGGTGGCGACCCGGCACACTTCCGGCACCCCGTTTGCGACCGTTCCGGCCAGCCCCACCCGCCTAAGCGCGGGCAGGTCGGCCAGGTCGTCGCCTACGAGCGCGACCTCGTCCCACCCGACACCCCGCGCGGCCAGGAGCTTCTCCAGCACGGGGATCTTTCGCGCCCCGGCGTCCTGGTACACATCCTCGATACCGAGTTCCGCGGCACGGATATCCGTCGCCGCCGAGACCCTTCCGGACACGATCGCCACATGCAGGCCCGCGCTGCGCATCATCCTGATTCCCAGGCCGTCCTGCACGTCGAAACGCTTGAACTCCGTCTCATCTCCGTTGCCGGCTCCGATGTAGATTCCACCGTCGGTGAGAACACCGTCCACGTCCAGTACGACCAGCCGTATCCGCGTTGCGGTTGCCTTCGGGATCTCCATCGGGGCGTGTGTCACGATGCCGCCCCCCGGGGCAGCGCCGCACGGACGGCCGCCGCCTCCCGCAGCAGTGGGAGCAGCCCGTCAAGAGGGAGCATGTTGGTCGAGTCGGACGGGGCAGAGGGGGGATCGGGGTGCACTTCGAGGAAGAGCCCGTCGCATCCCGCCGCCACGGCACCCCGAACCAGCGCGCCGATGTGCTCTGGCGCGCCGCCGGTGGATCCGTCGGCCAGTCCGGCCGGCTGCTGGACCGAGTGCGTGCCGTCGAAGACCGCGGGCGCGCCCGTGGCCTGACGGATCCGCGAGAAGTTCCGCATGTCCACCACGAGGTCGCCGTAGCCGAACGATGTCCCCCGCTCGGTCACGAAGACCTGTTCGGAGCCCCCGGCCCGCACCTTTTCGACCGCTCCGGCCATCGCAGCGGATGACATCCACTGTCCCTTCTTGATGTTGACCGCCCGCCCGGTTTCGCCCGCCGCCACCAGCAACGCCGTCTGCCGGCAGAGGAAGGCGGGGATCTGGAGCACGTCGGCCACTTCGGCCGCGGGGGCGGCCTGGGCCGGCTCGTGGATGTCCGTCAGGATGGGAAGTCCGGTTTCGCCACGGATCCTGGCGAGCTGCTCGAGGCCGCGCGAAAGACCGGGTCCGCGCGCGGAGGCGAGGCGTGACCGGTTGGCCTTGTCGAAGGACGCCTTGAAGACGACCGGCATGCCCAGCTCGCGCCCGGCTGCCCGCACGCCTCTCGCGACGGTGATGTTCAACTGGTCGTGTTCGAGCACGCAGGGGCCCGCGAAGAGAAAGAGCGCGCCATGGTCGAACCAGGGCGAAGCCTTGTCCGGGACCCTGCTACCCGCCAGTCCGGAATCCACCACGGGCTTGCTTACGCGCCCAGCGCGGCCGTCTTCGGCTCGGGGATCGACACCGCCGCCGCCTGCGCTTCGGGAATGCCCAGCGCCAGCCTGGCTCCCGCTTCGATGAACGACGCGAAGAGGGGGTGGGGCCGGGTGGGGCGGCTCTTCAGTTCGGGGTGGAATTGGCCGGCCACGAACCAGGGGTGGTCCGGAAGCTCGATCATCTCCACCAGCTTGCCGTCCAGCGACGTCGCGCAGAACGCCAGTCCCTTCGCCTGCAGAAGCATGCGATAGTCGTTGTTGACCTCGTACCGGTGACGGTGGCGCTCGCTGATCCTCTCCGATTCGTAGGCCTTCGCCGCCAGGGAGCCGGGGGCGAGACGCGCGTCGTAGGCGCCGAGCCTCATGGTGCCGCCCTTGGTGATCACGTTGCGCTGCTCGTCCATGAGGCAGATGACCGGGTGGGGAGACGCCTGGTCGAACTCGTAGGAGTGCGCCCCCTTTAATCCCGCCACCGTGCGCGAGAACTCGATCACGGCGCACTGGAGACCGAGGCAGATGCCCAGG
Source organism: Gemmatimonadota bacterium (assembly GCA_028874995.1). Lineage (GTDB taxonomy): Bacteria > Gemmatimonadota > Gemmatimonadetes > Longimicrobiales > Gaopeijiaceae > Bin94. The sequence goes on from JAPPGM010000001.1 coordinate 41,790, forward strand.
AAGGGCAGTCCGTTCTCGCGCGCCCAACGGATGGCGGTGATCATGCCCTCGATACCCCGGTCGCCGAAGCCCCCGGGCACGAGCAGGCCGTGGTACGCGGCCAGGAAGGACGGGTCCAGTCCCTGCTCCAGCTTCTCGCTGGCGATCCAGTCGATGGCCACCTCGACATCGTTCGCGATGCCGCCGTGGATCAGCGCCTGTTCCACCGACTTGTAGGCGTCCACGAGCTCCGTGTACTTCCCCACGACCGCAATCCGGACGGTGCCGCCCGTGGGCGCCTTGATCCGCTCCACGATCCTCGACCAGGCGCGGAGATCGGGTTCGGGCGCGGTGATTCCGAAACACTTGAGCACAAAGTCGTCCAGGCGCTGGCGGCGGAGCTCGAGGGGGACCTCGTAGATCGTCTCCACGTCGAGCGCCTCGATCACGCCCTCGGGATCGACGTTGGTAAAGCCGGCGATCTTCGCCCTGATGTGCTCGTCGAGGGGGTGCTCGGTACGGCAGAGCAGCACGGCGGGCTGGATCCCAGTCTGCATCAGTTCGCGCACGGAGTGCTGGGTGGGCTTGGTCTTGAGTTCGCCGGCGGCCTGGATGTACGGCACCAGGGTGAGGTGGACGTGCAGCGCGCGGCTGCCGACCTCCTGGCGGAACTGGCGGATGCCCTCCAGGAAGGGCAGGCTCTCGATGTCGCCCACGGTCCCGCCCACTTCGCTGATCACCACGTCGTGGCCCTCGGCCAGCACGCTCACCGAGCGCTTGATCTCGTCGGTGATGTGCGGAATGACCTGCACCGTGCGCCCCAGGTAGTCGCCCCGGCGCTCGCTGTCGATGACCGTGCGGTAGATCCGCCCGGTGGTGGTGTTGTTCTCCTGCGACAGGCTGGCGTCGATGAAGCGCTCGTAGTGCCCCAGGTCGAGATCCGTCTCCGCTCCGTCCTCGGTGACGAAGACCTCGCCGTGCTGAAGCGGGGAAAGCGTGCCGGGATCGACGTTGATGTAGGGATCCAGCTTCTGCAGGGTGACGCGCAGGCCGCGCTGCTTCAGGAGGACACCCAGCGAGGCGGCGGCGATCCCCTTCCCCAGCGACGAAACCACACCGCCGGTGACGAAGATGTACCGGGTCCGGTCCAGTCCGTTCCGGGTCATGGTGTCGTGGTCACTCCTCGCCGCTGGTTGCGTGCCCTGTCGCCGCCCCCGCCCACCGGCCTCATGCTACCCCCGCCGTTTCGTTCCTGATGGCGGCCCGGACGCCCCCCGGACCATATCCCATTGCCCGCAGTCGCCGTTCCATCCGGGCCAGATCCTGTGGCGTGTCCACGCCCGCAGCCGCTTCCGCGACCAGCGCCACGCCGATCCGCATGCCGTTCTCGAGGGCCCTGAGCTGCTCGAGGCCCTCTTCGACCTCCAGCGCCGAGCGATCGAACCCGACCCAGCGCGCGAGAGCCTCCGGACCGTAGGCGTAGATGCCGACGTGCCTGAGGTGTCGGCCCGGACGCCAGGGCCGCTGTCCGCCGGTCCCGTCATGACCATAGGGAATCGCGGCCCTTGAGAAGTATAACGCCCTGCCGTCGCCGGCCCGTACGACCTTGACCACCGACGGGTCGCGCAACTCCTCGGCATCGCGAACGGCGGTGGCGCAGGTGCCCGCTTCAAAGCCGCTTTCGACCATCGCGACGGCCGCCCTGACCGTTTCCGGCGCCACCAGCGGTTCGTCACCCTGGATGTTGACCGCCACGTCGAAGCCGCCCGCGAGGCGCTCGGCGACCTCCCACACCCGATCACTGCCCGTGGGATGCCGCGAGGAGGTGGAAAGGACCTCCGCACCGGCTTCGCGACACACCTCGGCCACCTCGTCGGAATCGGTCGCGACGACCACGCGTTCCAGGAAATCCATGCGGCGCGCCCGCTCCCAGACCCAGAGGATGAGGGGTTTGCCGAGAAGGGGCTGAAGGGGTTTCCGAGGGAGGCGGGAAGACCCCAGCCGCGCGGGAATGACCCCGAGAACGCGACTCACGAAGGCACCCCGGAGGGGGCGCGAAGACCCGGATCGTTAGTGCGAATCACGGACCTTAATCTACCCGGGAACCGTGGGGCTGGCAACGGGAGGACGAGGGTCCGCGGGGTCCCGCCGGGCCTCAGTCCCGGGCAAGATCGAGGAAATTCCGAAGCAGTCGGCGTCCCCCCCTGGTGAACCACGACTCGGGGTGAAACTGGACACCCCAGACGGGATGCTCCCGGTGGCGGAGCGCTTGGATCCCATCCCCGTCCGACGGATCCGTGCTCCACGCGATCGGCTCGAGTGCCCGCGGCAAAGGCGCCGACACAACCAGCGAATGGTAGCGCGTGACCTGCATCGGCGAAGGGATCCCGGCGAAGAGCGGGTCGGCGTTGTGACGGATCGCCGAGACCTTGCCGTGCACCGTGCGGGGGGCGCGGACCGTGCTCCCGCCGTATGCCTCGGCGATGGATTGATGGCCGAGACACACGCCCAGCGTCGGGGTCGTGGGGCCCAGCTCGCGAATGGCCTCGACGCTGACGCCCGCCTCCGCCGGCGTGCACGGCCCGGGTGACACGACGAGTCTTCTGGTCCCCAGGCGCCTCAACTCCTCGGCGGTGACCGCGTCGTTGCGAAAGACCCGCGGTGCTTCGCCCAGCTCGCCCAGGATCTGGACCAGGTTCCAGGTGAAGGAGTCGTAGTTGTCGATGACCGCCAGCATGGCCGCTCCCGTCGGGCTTCAAAGGCGAGGTCCACTGACTGCGTATAATATGCAGTTCATCATGAGCATGTACCGCAAGTGCCTGGTCTGCGGGCGCGACTTCGCCCCCAACGACGCCCTCGACCACCTCGACCGGGGCCGGCGCGTCGCCTACGACCCCGACCGGGGCCGCCTCTGGCTGATCTGCCGAGGGTGCTCCCGGTGGTCGCTGGTCCCCATGGAGTCGCGCTGGGAGGCCCTCGAGGAACTGGAGAAGCTCGTGACCGACCAGGGCCGCTTGTTGTCGAGCACCGACAACGTGGCGCTGCTGCGCGCGGGGCCACTCGAAGTGGTGCGCGTCGGCAGGGCGGAGCTCAGGGAGGAGGCTTGGTGGCGGTACGGCCAGGAACTGCGGCAGCGGAAGGAGCGTTTTCGGAAGCTGTCGGTGGCGGGAAGCGTCGGCGCGGCGGTTGCCATCGGGGGCTCCTGGGCCACCGGCGGCCTGAGCTTCATCGGCGCGTGGCTCCTTTGGGAGAACGCTCCCGGGCTCGTCACCGGGGGGGCGCGGCTGCTTCGCTTCGGGCGCACGGCGTGGCGGGGCTCGGGCGAGTGCGTGCGATGCGGTCGCGCGGTCCACCGGGTAGCGTACTCGAATCGCAAGGACGTCGTGTTCCGGGCCGTGGACGATTCGGTCGAGATCCTCGTCTTCTGCCCCTTCTGCGGCGTGGGAAACGAGAGGGGATTCCAACTGCGCGGCCAGGAGGCAAACCGCACGATGAGAAAACTCCTGGCCTACCACCACTTCGCGGGCGCTTCGGAGAAGCGGGTCGACAAGGCGGCCAGGCTCATCGAGGCCGCGGGCGGGGCGGCCCGGCTGCCTTCGCGCATCCTGCGCAAGCCGACACCGCTCGACGATGTCGGGCGCGTCGGCCGGGTGGCGCTGGAGATCGCCGTCCATGAAGAGAACGAGGCGCGCCTGCTGTCGATGGAGGTGGCCGAACTCGAGGCTCACTGGCGCCGGGAGGAGGAACTGGCGCGGATCATGGACGGAGAGCTGACATTCCTGCGCATTCGGGGGCGACAGGGGGGCCGGTCGAAGCCAACGCCCTGATTCGTGTGCACAGAGTCCAAAATGTCAATCGCAGTTGACATTATGTCAACCGTAGTTGTCTTTTCGCTGTCCTGACGGGGCCGTGTCAATCTAATAGTCCACCGGCCTCAGATACCCTTCCCCGATCGCGCTCTCGGAAAGCAGCGCCACGGTGGGCAGTTCGCGCTTCCAGTGCGTCGACGAGAGCCGCTTCCAGACGATCGCCACCTCGTCCCGGCGAAAGCCGAGCCTGACCATCGAGTCGATGTCGCGGCCCTTCAGCAGCCAGTGCAGAATCGGGTCGGCCAGGTGGTACGAAATGCCGAGCTCATCCTCGTCGTGAATACCTCGCACCAGGTCGGCGCTGGCCGGCTTTTCCACAACCTCCGAGGGCACACCGAGATACCGTGCCAGCGTCCACACCTGCGTCTTGAGGAGGTCGCCCAAAGGGTTGATCGGGGGAGAATCGTCGGCGTGCCAGGTGAAGTAGCCGAGCAGGCGCTCGCTCTTGTTTCCGGTCCCCAGCGGGAGCGCGTTCAGCCTGGCCGACTGGTCGAAGAGGACCACCGCGCGCTGGCGCGCCGCGATGTTGCCGCGGCGCATGTCCGTCACGTCGGGCTCGTGCGCGTCGATGTACGCGTCCACCGCCCCCGTGATGTCGATCGTGCGTTCCCGCGCACCGGCCGTCTCGATCACGAGCGCCCCGTGGGAGAGGCTCTCGGGACTGGAGGTCGCGTACGGGAGACGGAAGGCGAACACGTTCTGCGGGCCCAGGGCCCGGCACGCGAGGAACAGCGACACCGCCGAGTCCACGCCGCCCGAGACGCCGATCACGACCTTGGAGAAACCACGATGGCGGGCGACTTCCTCGCGTATGAACTCCACGAGGGCCGCCTCGACCAGCGCCGGCTGGATGGCGAGCAGCTCACGGTCCACCTCGCTGGGCCGGTCGCCGGTGCCCTCGGCCGGCCGCCGGGACGGGGTGGACTTCGCCGCGGCCGGTGGCGCCACGCTTGCCCTGTCGCGCGATCGATCCCCCACCCGGGATTCGTCGAGGGAGCGCTGCAGGTGCGGTAGCGCCGTCCTCAGGTCGGACAGGAACGGCGACTCGGTGCGCGCGCGGGTGATTTCGTGAAGGTCGAGGGTGACGGGGGTGCTGCCGTCCCCGAAAAGGGGTCCGCGGCCCAGCAGCGTCCCGTCCGGTCCCCACGCGGTCGACCCTCCCGCGAAGAGCTTGCCGCCCTCGGACCCCGCCAGATGCGACAGCAGAACGAAGATCCCGTGCTCCTTGGCGGTGCGTGCCGCGATCCGGTCCCACTCGGCCAGGTTGGCCGGGCGCGCCCGGGAAGCCTCGTACCCGCGAGCCGGCGACGCGCAGCCGCACAGAAGCAGGTCGGCGCCGTCGAGGGCCAGAATCGTCGGGGTCATCGAGTGCCAGAGATCCTCGCAGATCAGCATCCCCACCCTCCCGAAGCGTGTCTCGAAGGCGTGGACCTCGCGGCCCGGTTCCACGAACCTGGCCTCCTCGAAGATCCCGTAGGTGGGCAGGAAGACCTTGCGGTGGATGTGGACGATCTCGTACCGGCCGTCGCCGGGCGTCAGGTAGGCCATGCTGTTGCGTACGCTGGTCCGGCCGCGCTCGTAGAAGCCGATCACCACGTCGCCATCGCATCCGGTGGGAGGCGGGCCGAGCGCATCCACCAGTCCGCCGGGCGAGAGGGCGACTTCGAGTGCCGCTCCCTCGACGAAGTATCCGGAGAGCACCGTCTCCGGAAAGACCGAGATGTCGGCACCCGGCACCAGCGCCTCGCGCACGGCCGCGATGTTCGCCTGGACATTGCCCTTGCGGGGCTTGACTTGGCAGAGTACGGCCCGTAGGGAATGCCCGTCTTCCATGGTCTTTCTCGAGCTTGCGGGAGGAGGATTTGCGACCGGGTAGTACCGGTAGCGTGACATATTCCCTAATCTAGAGAGACCGCCGTTACCCACAATCGAAAGTTCCATGTACAGAATCCGCCACTGCCTGGTTGCAACGGCCGCCTTCCTCCTCCTCGGTACTCCGGTCGCCGCCCAGGAACCCGGCAACCGCAAGGACATTCTGGAGACCGACGAAGCCCGGGTCTTCCTTGAGGCATTTCGCACCATCTCGAGGTTCCACTCGTCGGCACTCGGCGATTCCGTGCTCTGGGAACGCGCCCTCCAGGGCTTGATCGAGCAACTCGACGACCCCTACGCGACCGTTTTCACTCCGGTGGAATACGATCAGTTCCGCGAACAGACCACAGGCAACTACGCCGGAATCGGCGTCCAGATCGGACGACTCGGGGCGCGGGTGACCGTGACCGCCGTGTTCCGGGGCTACCCGGCGGACGGCGCGGGGATGATGGTGGGCGACCGCATCGTGTGGGTTGAAGGCCACGACGCGACCGACTGGTCGCTGGACCAGGCGCGGGACTCGATCCGCGGCCCCCCGGGCACGGTGGTCCGGATCCGGGTTGCGCGCGACGGGATCCAGGACCCGATCCCCATGGACATCGTGCGGGACAACGTGCACGTGTCGGCTCTGGAGGCTACGGAGATCGAAGACGGGGTGGCCCATATCGCCATTGAACGGATCGCTCGGGGCGTGGCCGGCGAACTCGCGGAGACCCTCACGGAATACGACGACGCCAGTTCGGTGATCATGGATCTGCGGGGCAATCCCGGGGGATACCTGGACGAGGCGCTGGATCTGGTCGACCTCCTGCTTGCGCCCGGACAGACGGTGGCGAGCGCCGAGGGGATCAACACGTGGGGTGAGGTTGAGCGCCAGTCCTTTCCCGCCAGCTCTCCACCCCTCCTGGCCGACAAACCGTTCATCGTCCTGGTGGACGGATACAGCGCCTCGGCCGCCGAGATCATCGCCGGTGCCCTGCAGGACCACGACCGTGCCGTAGTAGTGGGTCAGCGCACATTCGGGAAAGGGGTGGTGCAGACGGTGTATCCCCTGCCCGCCGGACGCCAGATCCGGATCACGACCGGATCGTGGTTCACGCCCCTGGGCCGGTCGCTGCACCGCGCGCGCCACCATGACGGCACGCTTGTAGCTGAAGACGAGACGGCGGCCGAACGGGTGGCCACCGCCTCGGGAAGGCTGCTTCGCACCGGCGGCGGGGTCTTCCCCGACCTCGAAGTGCCGCTGGACTCTCTGAAACAGGAGGAGCTGGCGCTGTTGAACGACGCCAACCGGGCGCAACTGCCGTTCAACGTCCGGATCGAGGAGTACGCCTTCGAACTCGCCAAGGACGCGATCGCGGCCGGAGGCGCCGTCCGTCTCCCTTCATCGGCCTTCGACGATCTCGCGCGCACCTTGGTAGAGGACGGAATGGACGCGGAAGTCGTAAACAACCCGGTGGCGAGAGCCTACCTCGACTGGAGGACCCAGATGCGCTACCTCGACCGCGCGGACGCGCGCAGTCTCGCCCTGCTGGTCCAGTCCGAGCGAGACACCGCCCTGGCCGAGGCGTTGCGGCTCGCGCGCTCTGCGCGTACGCCCGGTGAGTTGTTTGCGCTGGTGGGCGAGGGGACCTCGGAGTCGTCCGGCCGCTAGCGTTAGCGCAGGCAGCACGCGGATGGGTTCCCCCGGCTTCGACCCGCAAGCTCGTGCTTTGCGGGTGGCCGCTTGAGGGCGCGACAGGCCGTTCAGGTCGTCGGCGCGCAAGACTCAGAGGCTCCCCCGGGGATGAAACCGCCGGTGCGTCTCGCGCAGGTATTCCCGGTCAAGGTGGGTGTAGATCTGGGTGGTGGAGATGTCGGCGTGACCGAGCAGCTCCTGCACCGCCGCCAGGTCGGCGCCCCCTTCCAGGAGGTGAGTGGCGCAGGAGTGGCGCAACGTGTGTGGCGAAATCCGCCGCTCGATCCCGGCGCGTTCCGCCGCCCGGGACACGATCGTCCACACGGACATGCGGCTCAGGCGCGTGCCCCGCTGATTCAGGAAGAGGGCCCCCTTCCCCACCCCCCGGTCGAGCCGCGGCCGAACCGAGTCCAGATAGCGGCCGACAACCTTCAGCGCCACCGCGCCGACGGGCACCAGACGTTCCCGGCCCCCCTTGCCGAGAACCAGCGTGTTGCCATGCTCGGCGTCCACGTCGCCCAGCGACAGCCCTGTCAGTTCGCTGACGCGCATCCCGGTGGCGTAGAGGAGTTCCAGCACCGCGCGGTCCCTCCAGTGGACCGGAGAATCCGGGTCCACCGCCTCGACCAGCCGCGCGGCCTCGTCCCGGCTCAGGAATTCGGGGAGCTTCCTGGCCGCCCTGGGGCGGGCCATACGGCCGGTCGGGTCCTCGGGTACGATCCCCTCGGCCGCGAGGAAGCCGAAGTAGGCGCGCAGCGCGGACTGCGCCCGGCGGATCGTCGTGGCGGCGAGGCCCCGCCGCAGGAGGTCGGCGGCGTATCCGTCAAGGGTCTGGTGGCCTACCTCCCCAGGGCCTCCGACGCCGGTCTTTTCCAGGTAGGCGAGGAACCTGCCGATATCGCTCTGGTACGCCTTGCGTGTCCGCGGCCTCAATCCCCGTTCGAGGGCAAGGAAGTCGAGGAACGGTTCCAGGTAGTAGCGGCGGGCGAGCGCATCGGCGCGGCTCTCACGCGGCACCGGTCCGATCCCCCCTGGCGGCCCGGCGACGAGCTCGCCACCAGACGGCCACAAGCACGATCGCAAGTGCCGCCGAAGCCGCAAGGAGGCCCCGGTTGGCCCGCGACATGGTCTCCTTCACCGCATCCAGATTGTCACCCGCCAAGTGCCCCAGGCGTACCAGCGCCCCGTACCAGATCGCCGACGCCACCGCCAACGGGGGAATCACCCGCCCCCACCCCACCCCCGCCACCCCCGCAAACACCGGCACCAGGGCGCGGAAACCGGGCAGGAACCGCCCAGCGAAGATCGCGGCCACCCCCCAGCGTGCGTAGAAGGCCTCGAGACGTCGCATCTGTCGCTCGGCCAGCAGGTGGCGTCCCCGCCCCGAGGTGAAGAACTCCGGTCCGTACCTGCGCCCGACGGCGTAGACCGCCAGGGCACCCGCGACGTTGAAACCCCACACGGCCAGGAAAACCGGTATGGCACCCCCCGCACCCAGCCCGGCGATGAAACCGCCCGTCACGATGATCGTGTCCGCCGGCACTACCGGCAGAACGTTCTCGACCGCCGCGCCCACTCCCAGAACGACGTACAGAAGGAGCGGCGGCAGGTCGCTCAGAAAGGCGATTGTCTGTTCCATCGGGCGGCTCTACCCGTCCCCGGACGCACCCGGACCGGAGCGGTCCGCTGTCCGCCCGCGATCCTCCATGACAAGCGCCACCGCGTGCACGGCAATCCCCTCCCCGCGGCCGATCCACCCCATCTTCTCGTTGGACTTGCCCTTGACCGACACCGCCTCGGGCGCCACACCCACTCGTTCGGCCAGAAGGCGGCGCAACTCATCGACCCTGGAGCCGATCCTCGGGGTCTCGCAGATGACCGTGACGTCCACGTTGCCCACGAGCCAGCCTTCCGTGCGCAGCATCGCCGCTGTCCGCGACAGCAATTTCATCGAGTCGGCACCGCGCCACCGTTCGTCTCCCGGCGGGAAGTGCGTGCCGATGTCGCCGAGGCAGGTCGCGCCCAGGAGCGCGTCGATCACCGCGTGGGCCAACGCGTCTCCGTCCGAAAAGCCGCTCAAGCCGGGATGCCCCGGGAAGTGCAGTCCGCCCAAGATGAGTGGACGTGCCGGATCGAACCGGTGGGAATCATAGCCGGTCCCCACTCGGAATGCCGTCACGCCGCCACCCCTGGAAGATCCCACGCGAATCCCGGGTGGAGTCCCTCCACGAGCCGATGCTACTCCTCGTATCTCCGGACCACCAGGCAGGCGTTGTGCCCGCCGAAGCCGAAGGAGTTGCACAGGGCCGCCCTCACGGGGCGCTCGACCGGGCCGTCGTGCGCGTAGTCGAGGTCGCAGGCCTCGTCCTTGTCGCGGAAGTTGATGGTCGGCGGAATCCGGCCGTCCCGGCAGGCCATCACGGACATGACCGTCTCGATCGCGCCCGCGGCGCCGAGAAGGTGTCCCGTCATGGACTTGGTGGATCCGACCACGATCTCATACGCGCGTGCACCGAGGACGGCCTTGATGGCCGCGGTTTCCGACGGGTCGTTGGCCGGCGTTGAGGTGCCGTGCGCGTTGATATAGTCGATATCGCCGGGGGCGAGCCCCGCGTCGGCGATCGCGGCGTGCATGGCCTCCGCCGCGCCCTCCGCCTCGGGAGGCGGAGCCGTGATGTGGAAGGCGTCGCCGGTAGCTCCGTAACCGGCCAACTCCCCCAGGACCTCGGCGCCGCGGGCCCGAGCATGCTCCATCTCTTCGAGCACCAGACAGCCCGCGCCCTCACCGATCACGAAGCCGTCGCGTCCGGCGTCGAAGGGGCGGCTGGCGCCCGCGGGATCATCGTTGCGCCGGGACATGGCCTTCATGGCCGAGAAGCCGGCGATGCAGATGGGTGTCACCGCCGCTTCGGCACCACCGGCGAGCATGATTTCGGCATCGCCCGAGCGGATGTATCGGGCGGCGTCGCCGATCGCATGCGCGGCCGATGCGCACGCGGACACCGTGGCGTAGTTGGGTCCCCGCAGTCCGTACCGGATCGAGACGAGCCCGGCGATGATGTCGGGTATGAACATGGGGATGAAGAACGGGCTCACCCTGCCGGGCCCCCTGTCCTTCAGGATGTTGCAGTTCGCCTCCAGGGTGATGATCCCCCCCACACCACTCCCCAGGATCACGCCGAAGTCGGTTGGAGAGCATCCGGGCGGAGGGCCGGAAAGTCCCGCCGAGTCCATGGCCTCACCGGCGGCGGCGACGCCGAGCTGTGCGAAGCGGTCGTAACGGCGGGCTTCCTTCCGGGACATGTGGTTCAGCGGATCGAAGCCCTCGATCTCGCACGCGATTCGGGTCGCGTAACCCTCGGCGTCGAATGCGGTGATCGGACCCCCGCCCGGTGTTCCCGCGAGGAGCGCTTCCCAGCTCGACTCCGCATCCGGGCCGACCGGGGTCACCATTCCGATTCCGGTGATCGCAACCCTGCGCCCGTGTCCGCCTTTACCCATGTCCCTCGGTAGCTGTCCGGGACGACTCCCGCGCCGGCCGGCATCCTCCCCGATTCACCGTCGGTTCCGGTTCGGTGCGTTCGCTATTCGGCGTTCTTCTTGATGTAGGAGATGGCGTCGCCAACGGTACGCATCCGCTCGGCGTCCTCATCGGGAATGTCGATCCCGAACTCCTCTTCGAACGCCATGACCAACTCGACGGTGTCGAGGGAGTCGGCACCAAGGTCGTCCACGAACGAGGCATCCGAGGTCACCTTGTCGGCTTCGACCCCGAGCTCCTCGACGATGATCTCCTTGACCCTGGCTTCCGTTGTGTCGGACATGCTCTTCTCTCCATACGGTTGGTGTAGGCACGGAAGGGCGGACAACCAACCCGATGCCGAACCGGCTATTGCATCGTCATGCCGCCGTCAACCGCGATGATCTGGCCCGTAATGTAACCCGCCCCCGGCCCCGCAAGGAACCGGACGACTACGGCCACGTCCGTCGGTTCACCCAGCCGCCCGGCGGGAATCCGGCCCTTCAACTCGTCGACGCTGGCCTGCGGGAGACCGGCGGTCATGTCCGTCCGGATGAACCCGGGCGCCACCGCGTTGCACCGGACGTTGCGCGACGCCAGCTCTCTCGCGACCGACCTGGTTAGCCCGTGCAACCCTGCCTTGGAGGCGGAATAATTGGCCTGGCCGGCGTTCCCCATCAGGCCGATGACCGAGGTCACGTTAACGATGGATCCGGCGCGGCGCTTCATCATTCCCCGGGTCACGGCCCGAATCATGTTGAAGGCGCCACCGAGATTCGTGTCGATCACCCGGGACCAGTCGTCGTCCTTGAGGCGCAGTACGATGTTGTCGCGGGTGATCCCGGCGTTGTTCACCAGGATCGTCACGGGGCCCTGCCCGGACTCGACGGCGCGAACCGTTTTCGTGCAGGCGCGTGAATCGGCGATGTCACACGAGTAGGCGGCGTGGCCGTCGCCCTCCAGTTCGGCGGCGGCGGCCGCCGCCCGCTCACCGTCCCGCGCGACGACCGCGACACGGGCGCCTGCGCGGGCCAGTTCGTGGGCGATCCCCAGCCCGATGCCGCGCGATCCGCCAGTCACGATTGCCACACCCCCAGCGAGTTCCGCGGTGTCGGTCATGTACGTTGCTCCAGTGATTCGATGGACCCGGGCGTTCCCAGGGCCAAGGTAGGTATACCTCTGGCGTTTCGCCGGTTCAAGCCCGCGAGAACCTTGCCGGGGCCCAGCTCCGCGAACCGGGAGGCACCCAGGGACCGCAACGCCTCGACGCATTCGATCCAGCGAACGGGCGCCGTCAGCTGCCGCACGAGCAGCTCGCGGATGCGGTCCGGGTCGTCGACCGCCCGGGCGGTGACGTTGGACACGACGGGAAAGGACGGTCGACGGAAGCGAATCCCGTTGAGGGCCGCGGCGAACTGCTCCGCGGCGGGTCCCATGAGGGGCGAATGAAAGGCGGCGGAAACCTTCAGCGGCATGATCCTCCTGGCGCCCCGGCTCTTGGCTGCCGTTGCCACCCAGCTGATGCCCCAGACATCGCCGCTGACCACAACCTGACCGTCTGCGTTGAGGTTCGCTGCAACCAGAGTGTGCCCCTGCCGCTCTGCCTCCCGGCAGAGTTCGTCCACCCTGTCCACCCCCAGACCCAGGATCGCCGCCATGGTGCCGGGCGTCTCCTCGCCAGCTCGGGCCATAAGTTGTCCACGGCGTCGTACCGCACGCAGTCCGTCGGCGAACGAGTAGGTGCCGGCGGCCGCGTGCGCGGACAGTTCTCCCAGGGAATGCCCCGCGGCCCCGGCCACCGTCCCGATGCGGGCCCGCACCACCCGGTAGGCAGCCACGGAGTGCACGAAAAGCGCCGGCTGGGCATTCTCGGTCGCGGTCAGGACCTCCTCCGGACCCTCCCATGCGAGCCCGGACAACCCGAACCCCAGAGTATCGTCCGCCTCCGCGAAGGTATCCCGCGCCTCCGCAAAACGCTCGGCCAGCGCCTGTCCCATTCCGACATGCTGGGAACCCTGGCCTGGAAAGAGAAGCCCGGTCTTCACGGGAGAAGACCGGTCCGCTGCCGGGTCGGCGGGTCCGGCTCGATCCGCCACCGCTGGTCCCACCGCCGATCTGCCGGCGACCTCCCCGGATCGCCCTCCGGTGGTCACTACCAACGCATCGCCATGGCGCCCCAGGTGAGGCCGGCGCCGAATGATGTCATGAGAACCAGAGAACCCGGCGCGATCAGCCCTTCCTCTTCAGCCTCGTCCAGGCCGACGGGGATCGTCGCCGACGAGATGTTGCCGTAACGGTCGAGGTTGACGAATACCTTCTCCATCGGGATTCGCGAATACCTGGCCGTGGACTCGATGATGCGGATGTTGGCCTGGTGGGGCACCATGATGTCTACCTTATCCGCGTCCAGACCGGCCTCACGGAGAACGGTCTTTCCAGCTTTCGCCATGGATCGCACGGCCGACTTGAACACCTCGCGGCCGGACATCTGCATCAGGTGTTCCTTCTCGCGCAGGACCGTCTCGTCCAGGGGCCGCGCGGCCCCTCCGGCCGGACGCTGCAACAGGTCGGCCATGTCGCCGTCGGAGCGGTGGAAGCTGGAGAGGATCCCTTCCCCGTTCTCGGAAGGCTGAACGACCACGGCTCCGGCGCCGTCGCCGAAGAGGACGCAGGTGGCCCGGTCCTCCCAGTTCAGAATGGACGACATCTTCTCGGAGGACACGACCAGCACCACCTCGCCACGCCCCGCCGCCACGTATCCTTCGGCCATCGACAGCGCGTACAGGAAGCCCGTGCACGCGGCGTGAAGGTCGAAGGCCAGGGAACTCCGCGAAGCGCCGATGCGCGACTGGACCTCGCAGGCGGTCGAGGGCAGCCAACGGTCGGGCGTCGCGGTCGTGACGATGATCAGGTCCACGTCGGAGGGCTCGAGTCCGGCTTTGGCAAGAGCGCGGTGGGCCGCCCGAGCGCCCATTTCGGTCGTGGTTTCCTCCTCGGCCGCGATCCTGCGCTCGACGATTCCCGTGCGTTCCCGAATCCAGGAGTCGCTGGTGTCGACCATGCGTTCCAGATCCGCATTGGTCATCACACGGTCCGGCAGATACCTGGCGGCGGCCGAGATCTTTGCAACTGGGGCCCGTGCCTTCATACCTGGCTCTCTCTGGCCGCGGCGAGATCCCGCGCCATGTGTGCGACCATGCCGCTCCGTACGGCACGCGCGGCCACGCCGATTCCCGCCTTGATCGCCCGCGGAGAAGACCGCCCGTGGCAGATCACGCTCACGCCGTTGACGCCCAGGAGAGGCGCACCGCCGTGCTCGGCGTAGTCGAGATCGCGCAGCCGGTCCTGAATCTCCTCACGAAGCCCGTTCCCGCGCAAACCGGGAGGCGCGAGCTTGCGGACCACGAACGCAGCCACCGATTCGTAGAACTTCAGCAGGATGTTCCCGGTAAAGCCGTCGCAAACCGCAACATCGCAGGCGTGCCGCAGGATGTCGCCGCCCTCGACGTTGCCGACGAAGTTGAGGCCGCTGCCCGCCAGGAGTCTGTATGCCGCCTGGAGCACCTCGGTTCCCTTCTCGGACTCGGTTCCCACGTTCAGCAACCCGACCCTCGGGCTTTCGAGTCCCTGGAGGTCCTGCATGTAGATTGCGCCGAGACGCGCGAATTCCACCAGCTGACGGGGTTTGCACTCGATATTGGCTCCCACGTCCGCCACCAGGGTCGGTCCGTGATCGGTCGGAAACACGGTGGCGACGGGCGGGCGGTCCACGCCGCGGAGTGGGCGCAGCAACACCACCGACGCCGCCATGACGGCACCGGTCGAGCCCGCCGACACGAAGGCGTCGGCATCTCCCGCCTTCTGAAGGCTGAGCCCCACATTGATGGAGGATCCGGGCCTGCGAAGGGCGGATGTCGGCGTGTCCGAGGCCATGACGCGATCCGGTGCATGGACCACGGTGATCCGGTTCCTGCGAGGAAAGCGGCTCAAGGCACCGGCGATGGCGGTCCTGTCACCCACCAGCAGGACGTGCACGCCGACATCGGCTTCCACGGCGGCTACGGCACCTTCAACCTCGCTGGAGGGGGCGTCATCCGTCCCCATCGCGTCGAGTGCGATCCTCATGGGAAGCCAGATCTGACGGGGGGCAAGTCGGCCCGGCTACTCGTCGGCGACTTCGAAGACCGCCTTCCCCCGGTATACGCCCGAGGTGGGACAGACCCGGTGGCGGAGCTTCGGATCACCGGTTTGGGAACAGGTCGCCAGCGTAGCTTCCGCCGCCTTGTAGTGGGTACGCCGCTTCCGCTTCCTCTGCTTGGACACCCGCTTCTTGGGAACGGCCATGAGATGTCTTCCTAGTCGGTTTTCAGGGATTGAAGGACCGACCACCGGGGGTCGATGCCGGAACCGGTCTCTTCAGCGATTTGGTTGAAACGTTCCACGGGGTCGCCGCACTCGACGCAACGACCGTCTTCTTCGTTCGGCAGAAGGTAACGAGGTACCTCCAGCACGATTTCCTCCCGGATCGCATCCGTCAGGTCCAGCATCGTCTGCTGGTACGCGATGGTCCGCACATCCGGGTCCGCCGCCTCCCACCCGTCGGCCGGTGTGTAGACGAGGGTGAGCGGCCGCGTCACCACGACCTTCAGTTGTTCCAGGCAACGACTGCAATCGTAAAGCAGCGCGGCCTCCCAGGAGCCGCTCACGACGACGCCTCCCTCGGCTGTCGCCGCGACCGAACCCGAAATCCGAACCGGGTCCGCAAGGGTCAGCTGGGTGCCGGTCCAAACTTCGGTGTCCGAGTCGATCCGTGCCTTCAGGGGGAGCGTTCGGCTTCGCCGCAGATGCCGCAGATCGATGCGCAACATAGACCTCTATTGTAGACAGAGCGAACGAGTTCAGTCAATCCGTGTCGGCGGCACTCTTCCCGGCACCCGAATGCGGCAGGGAAGCCGCCCCCACGGAGGCCGCTATCCCACCCGGTCGCACTCCGGGAAGAAGAACCCGATCTCCCGGCGGGCATTCTCGTCCGAGTCGGAACCGTGTATGGCGTTTCGTTCCTTCGACTCCGCGTAGAGCGCCCGCACCGTGCCGGGGTCCGCCTCGGCCGGGTCCGTGGCTCCGATGACCTGGCGCAGCCGGCGCACCGCGTCGGGCGCCTCGAGGGCCATGGGGATGCAGGGACCCGACGTCATGAACGCGACCAGGGATTCGTAGAATGGCCGCTCGCGGTGGACGTCGTAGAAGGACCGGGCCTGGGCGGGGGTCATTGTCATCAGGCGCGCGGCCCTGAGTGTGAAACCGGCGGATTCGAGCTGGGCGATGATCCGGCCGGCCGTGCCGTTTCCAACGGCATCGGGCTTGATGATGGTGAGCGTCTGGCTCATGGGGTTTCCTGGTGAAAGATGTACCGCCGCTCGAACGCCGGGCGGGGTCCGCCCACGGATTCCTAGATGATAATCGCCTCGGCGAAGGCCCGCATGACCGTGCCGCGTGTCAGGAAACCGATGATCTCTCCGTCCCGCACGACCGGCAGCATCGAAACACCTCGCGCAATCATCGACCTGCTGGCGACCAGGAGCGATTCGTCCTCGGATACGCAGAGCACGGATCGCGTCATCAGATCGCGGGCCAGCGGCGCCGTCCTTCCGGCTACGCTTCCGGACTCGCGACCGGACAGCGTGTAGGTCAGCACATCGGCGATCGTGATGACGCCCAACAGTTCATGATTGGCGCCCACGACGGGGAGCGCGGCCACCCCACGGCGCATCATGAGCTGCTGGATCTCCGTCATCGGAGAGTCGGGGTAGATCCGATAGCTCAGGGGCGTGAGGACATCCTCTACCGTGACTTTGGTATGTATGTTGCTTTCCAAAAACGTCTTAGATGATATGATTTCCTGTATTGCATGAGTATCTGATTCGTGCATCGCCACGGACGTTCGCGCAAGAAGCGGCACCAGGAAGAGATTGACGGAGGGTCTCGGCAGCCCCCATGTCACCCACGTCGCGCGGGCCGGAGGTCCCCCCTCTTCCCCACGCTTCGCGGCCAGGCACAGGATCAGACCCGGTGCTACGCCATCTCCGCACAGATCGAGGAGATCCACCCGGCAGGCCAGCGAGCCGAGCCGTGGTGTGCCGCCATCCCGGAGGAGCTGGCTCACCGACAGCCGCAACCGGTGCTCCGCATCAAGCCCGGATACATGATTGCACAGGAACTCCCAGGCATCGTTCCCGGAACTCTTCAGGATCGGGGGCCGGGGCAGAAGCTGGCGCAGTCTCACGAACCGCTACCGCCCCAGCGCTTCTCCAATGAGGCCGGAGATTTCCACGGGGCGCTTCGCGACCTGGATTCCATTTTCCTCGAACGCCTTTGTCTTTTCCGCGGCTGTACCGGACGATCCGCTGATAATAGCACCCGCGTGACCCATGCGCGTCCCCGGCGGGGCCGTTCGGCCGGCGATGAACCCGACGACCGGGATGTCGAGGTTCGCGCTGACCCATTCGGCGGCCTCCTGCTCGGCGGTTCCGCCGATCTCTCCGATCAGGACCACTGCTTCGGTATCCGGATCCTCGGCGAAGGCGGCCAGGCAATCCACAAAGCTGGTCCCGATAAGGGGATCGCCGCCGATTCCCACGCAGGTGGTTTGGCCGAGACCGGCCCGGGTCAGGTGGTGCACGGCCTCGTAGGTGAGGGTCCCGGACCGCGAAATCAGCCCGACCGGCCCCGGGGTCACGATTCGGCCCGGAATGATCCCCAGCGTGGTCTTCCCCGGACAGATGATGCCGGGACAGTTGGGACCGAGCACGCGGCTCCCGCGGTCACGGGCCAGCGCGTGGGCACGGGTCATGTCCAGAACGGGAATCCCCTCGGTCACGCACACGATGAACCTCACCCCCGCATCGGCGGCCTCCATGATCGCGCTCGCCGCGAAGGCAGGGGGGACGTAGACGACCGAACAGTCGGCGCCCGTCTCGGCCACCGCGTCGGCGACTGTGTCGAAGACCGGCACGGCCCGGCCATCCAGTCCCGCAAAATCGCGGCCGCCCTTGCCGGGCGTCACCCCCGCGACCACGCGGGTGCCGTACGCCATCATCTGGCGCGTGTGGAAGGAACCGTCCCGGCCGGTGATCCCCTGGACCACGACCCGGCTGTTCCCGTCAACGAATATCGACATGAGTCTCCCTGCAGTCCGTGGACAAGGCCCAGCGAGCACCGAGAGCGGCGAGGCGCCGGGCTGGCAAGGCGCGAGGAGGGGGGAATAGCGGCGCTATTCGCCCGGGAAGCAACGCAGAGCGAAGCCTTGGAGTGACAAGATGTATAGTGAACATGACATAATGTAATGTATGCTTTACAGTGTGGGTAGGTGAAGCGAAGCGGCCACCCCGAATGCATCGCTGCTCGAATGACGTGGGGATCTTGTCCACGGGCTGCCTGGTTCGCATCATCCGGCCAGCCGCACCGCCCCCTGGACCACTTCATCCATGGACGCCACCGCCGCGAGCCCGGCCCCGGCGAGGATCTTTCTCGCAAGTTCCTCGTTGGTACCCGTAAGCCGGATCACCAGCGGAACCTCGATATCGATCCTGCGGACGGCCTCGACGATCCCGTTGGCCACATCGTCGCACCGGGTGATGCCGCCGAAGATGTTGAAGAGTATGACCCTGACCCCGGGGTCCGAGGTGATGATCTCCAGCGCCGCCACGACCTTATCCGGATTGGACGACCCGCCGATGTCGAGGAAGTTGGCGGGTTCGCCGCCGTAGTACTTGACCAGGTCCATCGTCGCCATTGCCAGCCCCGCCCCGTTGACGCAGCACCCCACGCTGCCATCGAGCTTGACGAAGCTCAGTCCGGCTTCCCTGGCCCGCACGTCGGCGGGGGACTCGGAGGCGGGGTCGCGCAACGCGGCGATGGCGGCGCGGCGGAAGAGTTCGTTGTCGTCGATGCTCACCTTTGCGTCGATCGCCTTCACCTGCCCTTCGGTCGTGGAGATCAGCGGGTTGATTTCGGCCATGGACGCACCGTTGTCGACGAACACGTCGTAGAGCTGCGAGATGATCCGTGCCCCCTGCCGCGCCAGTGCGGGATCGCCGTAGAGGCGGGTGGCGAGCCCATACGCCTGGTGCGGCAACAGCCCGTAGCGGGGATCGACGCGCAGGCGGTGGATGGCGTCCGGGTTGGTGGCCGCGACCTCCTCGATGTCGACGCCCCCCTCGGCGGAGACCATGAAGACGGGGCACTGCCCCTCCCGGTCGACCAGAACCCCCACATACGCCTCCGACGCGATGCTCTCGATGGGCGACACCAGAACCTCGTGGACGACGAGCCCGTTGATGGTCATGCCGAGGATGGAGCGGGCGTGCTCCTCGGCCTGCCCGGGTGTGCGCGCGAGCTTCACTCCACCCGCCTTGCCCCGCCCTCCGGAGTGGACCTGGGCCTTGACCACTGCGCTGCCGCCATACCCTTCCGCCAGAGCGCGCACGGTGCCGGGGTCGCGGGCGACTTCGCCGGGATTCACCGCCATGCCGGCTGCGCGGAAGAGTTCCTTGGCCTGGTATTCGTGAAGGTTCATCGGGATGGATGGTTCTTGCGGGAATCGGGAAACGAAAGGCGTCCGGTGCTGACGCCACGGGAACTCCGGGGTCTGTGGCTCCGGTCCCGAGCGTCCTCAAGTTACAGGGAAACGCGCGGGCATCAAACACCCCGCCGCGCGGGCACGAACAAGCGCGCGATCACCGCTTGAATGTCGCAGGGGTTCCGCCACACGGGACTGCAGACCGCGTCCCGCCAGGAACCGCATTGCGCCATATTGAGGGATCGTCCCCCGAAGCGGAGCGCCCCGCCGGTGTCCACCATTCCATCGGCCATCTACCTGGATCACGCAGCCACCACGCCCGTGCGGCCGGAAGTGGCCGAAGCCATGTCGGCATTGCTGGCGGAGGATTTCGGCAATCCCTCCAGCGGCCATGCGTGGGGACGCCGTGCGCGGGGTCGCCTGGAAGCGGCCAGAGCTTCGGTGGCTGCGTCGCTGGGCGTGACTTCGGACCGGGTCCTCTTCACCCGCGGCGGCACCGAGTCGGACAACCTGGCCGTGCTGGGACGAATCCGGCACGATCTGGCGGCGGGTATCACACCACACGTCGTGACCTCGGCCGTCGAGCACCCCGCGGTGCTGGAGGCGGCCGAGCGTGCCGTGCAGGAGGGCGGCCGGCACACCGTGATCGGCTTTCGCGGGGGAGCCTTCGACCTCGACGCGCTGGAGAGGACTCTCCGACACGACCGCCCGGGTCTGGTCTCCTGCATGTGGGTGAACAACGAGACCGGCCTGGTGCTGCCCATGGTGGAGATCGCGGCCCTGTGCCGGCGCTACGGGGCCGCACTTCACAGCGATGCGGTCCAGGCGGTCGGCAAGCTCCCGGTCGACTGGGCGGAGGCACCGACCGACCTGTTCACCATCACGGGTCACAAGATCTACGGCCCCAAGGGCACGGGCGCGCTCATCGCAAGGGACTTCGGCGCGCTGCGGCCGCTGCACTTTGGTGGGGGACAGGAGCGGGGGTTGCGTCCCGGGACCGAAGACGTGGCCGGGGCATCCGGTCTGGCCGAAGCCGTCCGTCTGGCCGTCGCCGAGGCGTCCGCCGAGTCGGCCCGACTGGAGGCGCTGCGGGATGCGGTCGAGTCGGGGCTCCTGGCGCGGATACCCGGTGCGCGGGTCAATGCGGAATCCCTTCCGCGGGCACCCCACATTCTCTCGCTGGGAATCCCCCGGGCCGACTCCGACACCCTCCTGGCGGCATTGGACGCGTCGGGCATCGCCGCGTCGGGGGGGTCGGCGTGCGCCAGCGGTTCGAGCGGGCCCACTCGCACCCTGGCGGCGCTCTACCCGGGCGACACGGCGGCGGCGCTCCGGCTCAGCTTCGGGCGGCTCAACCGAAGCCGGGACGCCGGGCAGATCGTGCGCGCGGTCACCGAGGCCGTCGAGCGCACCCGGGACCTGGTGCCGTCATGAACGCTTCGGGGGATCGTTTGCGCATCCTCGTGGCGATGTCGGGCGGGGTCGACTCGTCGGTCGCCGCGGCGATGCTGGTCGAGGCCGGACACGATGTCGTGGGCGCGACCATGAAGACCTTCTGCTACAGCGGTGAAGCGGCCGAGAGCAAGAAGACCTGTTGCGGCCTCGAGGGCATCCGGGACGCCAGGCTGGTCGCGGACCGTCTCGGCATTCCCCACTACGTCTTCGATGTGGAGGAGGAGTTCACGCGCGACGTGATCGACGACTTCGTGACGGAGTACGGGCGGGGCCGCACGCCGAACCCCTGCGTACGCTGCAATTCGAACACGAAATTCAGGGATCTCCTGAGGCGGGGCCGGGTTCTGGGGTGCGACGGGGTCGCCTCGGGCCACTATGCGCGCCTCGACCGCGGCACCGGGGAGGCGCGGCTGCTCCGCGGATGCGACCAGTCCAAGGACCAGTCGTACTTCCTCTGGGGGCTCCCGGCCGACCTCCTTGGCCTCCTTCACTTCCCCCTGGGCGAACTCACCAAGTCCGAAGTGCGCGCGCGGGCGCGGGAACTCGGGCTCGAGACCGCGGACAAGCCCGAGTCGCAGGAGATCTGCTTCGTGCCGACCGGGAACTACCGGGACCTCCTGGCGAAGAAGCTGCTGCCGACCCACGCGGCCCTCTCGCCCGGCGCGATCGTCGACACGCGGGGCCGCATTCTGGGGCGCCACAACGGTTTTTCCGGCTTTACCGTCGGCCAGCGCAGGGGCATTGGCGGGGGGCGGGCGGAGCGATACCACGTCCTCGAAATCAGGCCTGATACGCGCGAGGTGGTGGTGGGGCCGCGCGAGTTGCTGGAGGTTGCCGGCGTCGTGGTCGGCGATCTCAACTGGCTCACGAAGGCGCCGGAGCCCGGGCGGCGGCTGGATGTTCAGATCCGGTATCGGTCGTCGGCACTCGCGTGCACGGTGGTGGGGCCGGGGGAGGGTGGGATCGAACTGCGGTTCGCGGAACCCGCCCGGGCGGTCACGCCGGGGCAGTCGAGCGTCTTCTTCGACGGAGACCGCGTCGTGGGCGGTGGACGCATCGACCGTGTGACCGGGACGCCCTACTGAACGGGACGGCGGCGGCGCGCCTACCACTTCATGTCGGCCGAGTTCGCGAACTCGCGGATCCGCGTCTCCTGTTCTTCGGTGAGAGACTCCGGGATCTCCACCTTGATCTCGACGTACTGGTCGCCGGTCTTCCCGTCGCGGTTGATCCCCTGTCCGGCGATCCTGAAGCGTGTGCCCGGTTGCGTGCCCGCGGGGACACGAAGCACCACCTTCTTCCCCCAGATGGTACCCACCCGGATCCGGGAACCCAGCGTCGCCTGGGCCAGGTTGACCGGCACCGTCACGTGAATGTCGGCGCCGTCGCGCTCGAAGAAACGGTGCGGCTCGACCTTGAAGGTGATGATGAGGTCGCCCGGAGCCCCTCCCTTCCGGCCGCGTTCGCCCCGGCCGGTCAGGCGGACCTTGGCCCCGGACTGGACGCCGACGGGAACGGAGACCTGGATCTTGCGCTGCTGGTGGACCTTGCCGGATCCACGGCACGCCCCGCACTCCTTTTCGGGTTCTTCCCCGCGTCCCATGCACGCGGGACAGGGACGGTTGACGGCGAACCCGCCCTGGCCGAAGGAGACGCTCCCCGATCCCTTGCACTCCGCGCACTTCTTCCAGTTCGTCCCCGGGGCCCCGCCCGAACCCAGACAGGTGGCGCATTCCTCGTTGATGGCAACGGAGACGGGGACCCTTCCACCCTTCACCGCCTTCATGAAGGGGACATCGACATCGAGTTCGACGTGCTCCCCCTTGCTGGGGCCCGACGGACGCGCGGGCCGGCTCTTCCGGCCGCGGTCGAAGATGGACGAGAAGATCTCCGAGAAGCCCCCGAGTCCCCCCAGATCCTCGAAGGAGAAACCCGGTGTGGACGTCGATTCCGGCCGGGCCGATCCAGTCCGGGGCCCACCAAAACCGAAAGCGCCCAGCTTGCGCATCTGATCGTACTTCTTGCGCTTTTGCGGGTCCGAGAGGACTCCGTTCGCCTCGCCAACCTCCTTGAAACGCTCGGCCGCCCGCGGATTCCCGGGGTTCGCGTCCGGATGATACTGCTTGGCCAGACTGCGGTACGCCTTCTTGATCGCGGCGGCGTCGGCCTTCTCGTCAACGCCGAGGATCGCGTAGTAGTCCTTGTCGGCCTTCGTCATGAGGTGGGCTCTTCCACGGCCTGCTAGGCCTTGTACACGCTGACGCGAGCGGGGCGGACGAGCAGTCCCTTGAAGGTGTAGCCCCGCTGGAACACCCGCTCCACGATGTCGTCGTCCTCTTCCGAGCCGGCCGGTACCCGCATCATGGCCTCCATCGTGTTCGGGTCGAACGCCTCGCCCGCCGGGTCGACGATCTCGATCCCGGCCTCCTCCAGCACGCGGAAGAACTTGCGCTCCACCAGATCCACCCCTTCCACGATCGCCTCGACCGAAGCGCTTTCGGGCTCCAGCGCGGTTACCCGCAGGAGGTCGTCGAGTGGCTCGAGCATGCGGGAGACGAGATCCGCCTGGGCGCGGTCCCAGCGCTGGCGCAGCCTGTCCTCCGTACGCTTGCGGTAGTTGTCGAAGTCCGCAGCGAGGCGCAGGTGCCGATCCCGGGCCTGATCCCGCTCGATCCTGAGTCCCTCGGGATCCTCGGCGATGCGGACGGCTCCATCTCCGTCGGCCGGTGGCTTGCCTGCCTTCGCGGAATCACCTTCGCCGGACTCGGAATCGGCGGCGGAGCCGGCGCCGACCCCGTCTTCAGAGGACACTTCACCTCCCTCGCCATCGGCGGCGGAGGCGTGCCGGGGATCGGGCCCGGCCGCCTCCCCCGTCTGGTCCGCGGGATCGTATTCGGGTGGATTCATCTCGTCACTTGCTCGTATCTTGCCGGGTTTCCGGGCACTTTGCCGTCTGAACCTCTCGTCAGGCGTATGGGCTCGCTGCCATGGGGGCCGCCGCGTGCCGCATGGTTACGGCGGTGCACCGGGGAATGTTCGCGCGCCCGCGCCAAGGGCGTGCTCCAACTTGGTGAAATCGCCGCTTCCGGTCCACATCGGGGCGAGGTCAGGAGATCTCCCGCTCGATGAGGTCGACGGCCATGGACAGGACTTGCTCGACACTTCGGGCGCGCACGGTCGGCCGGTCACCCTCGAAGAGCGCCCGACGTGCCCAGCCGGTCCCGCGCAACGAACCCACCGCCATCCAGACCGTTCCCACGGGCTTTTCCGGAGTCCCTCCCCCCGGTCCTGCGATTCCGGTCACTGCCATGGACAGATCGGCGCGGAATCGACGACATGCTCCGGCGGCCATCTGGAGCGCAACCGTCTCCGATACGGCACCGTCGGACTCCAGTGGGCCGGGATCGACACCGAGGTGCCGCACCTTGATGTCGTTGGCGTAGGCCACGATGCCGCCCGCGAAACAGCCGGATGCGCCGGGGAGGTCCGTGATGGCCGCGGCAAGCAGGCCACCGGTACAGCTTTCCGCGGTGGCGACCTTCACACCACCGGCGATCGCCGCGGCTGACAGTTCCTCCGCCAGTCCGCGAGCCCGCACACCCGCTCCGTCATCCCCGCCATCACGCATGGTCCCTGACCAGGGTCCTGTAACGCCACAGGTAGTCGCCCATGGAGAAGACGGTGAGCCCGACGGCAACGGCCAGTGTGATTCCAACCCATGCGGAATTGAAATGTCGCCAGGCATTCCAGATTCCGCCCGACCAGCCCCGGTCGGCCGCCGAACTCATGACCGGGTACCAGAAGAGCAGGCCGCCGATGAAGAAGTTCTGAAGCAGCGCCTTGTATTTGCCCGACTTTCCGGCGGCGATCACCACTCCCTGCCGAGCCGCGTAGCCGCGAAACACGGTCATGAGGAGTTCCCGCCCGAAAATCACCGCCAGCACCCACACAGGCATGGTGCCCCACCATGGGATGGCCCCCAGGGCGTCGGGCCTGCGTGTGATGAAGTAGAACGGGATCAGGGTGCTCGCCAACAGCAGCTTGTCCGCGACCGGATCCAGCAACTTGCCGGTATCGGTAATCCATCCGTGCTTGCGCGCCAGGTGGCCGTCCCAGACGTCCGAGAGCGCCGCAACCAGGAAGAGGACGAACGCGGCGTAGCGACTCGCGACGCCGGGCGAAAGGGCAAGCCAGGAGATGACCGGACAGGCCGCGATCCGCGCCACGCTGATGGCGTTGGGCAGGTTCACGCGGTTCGCGCTCCACGCCGCAGCTCCGTCTCCATGCGCTCCAGCACCGCCGCCGCCTGATTTCTCAGAAGGCGGCGCGGCTCCCAGGCCCTGAAGTCGCGCAGGACGGTCACCGCGTCCACCGTGGCGGGCTCGCCGTTCAGGTGCCTGAGCGCCGCCAGTCGGCGGACGGGGTTCGAGCTGAAGAGGTCCCGCCGGTGCCTGATCACCTGGTCGCGCAGCACGAGTGCGCCCAGAGCCGCCACCGTGCCGACCCCGAGGAGAAACAACCCGATCCGACGCGCGCGGCGGCTCATGCGGGGCCTCTTCCCATTTCCTGCCTGCCGGCCAGAGCCTCGGCGATCGTGGTACCGTCCACGTACTCCAGATCGCTTCCTACCGGAATACCCCTGGCCAGCCGGGTGATCCGCACATCGTGCGGGCGCAGCAGTGTCTCCAGATAGACGGCGGTGGCTTCCCCCTCCACGCTCGCGTTGGTTGCCAGGATGACCTCCTTCGGTTTCTGCTCCGGATGGCTCATTCGCTCCAGCAGACCGTCGATGTCGAGCTGGCCGGGCCCCACGCCATCCAGCGGCGAGAGACATCCGCCCAACACATGGAAGAGCCCCCTGTAGCGCCTGGTACGCTCGATCGCCCCAACTTCGTACGCCTCCTCGACCACGCAGATTACACTCCGGTCACGCGACGGGTCGCGGCAGACCGGGCAAACCTCCGCACTGCAGTAGTTCCCGCACCGAGGGCAGGGATGGACTCTCTCCGCGACCTCCGCCAGTGCGGCGGCCAGACGGTGAATATCCTCCTTCGGGCCCTTGACCAGGTGAAACGCGAGTCGCTGCGCGGTCTTGGCCCCGATCCCCGGAAGCCTGCGCAACTCCCGGGTCAGGTCATTGATCGCGGACACGGGCAGGCCAATTCGGGTTCGGACTAGAACAGCCCCGGCAGATTCACCGGCAACCCGCCCGCCGCTCCCCGCATCCGCTCCTCCGAGAAGTCCCGCGCGCGGTTCTGTGCCTCCGCCACGGCCGCCACCACGAGGTCCTCCAGCATCTCCGGGTCGTCCGGATCGATCACCTCGCGGTCGATCGTGATGCTCTTCAGGTCACCCTTGCCCGTCACGCGGGCCGTCACCATGCCGCCGCCGGAGGAGGCGGCCAACTCCTCCGTCTGCAGGCTGTCCTGAAGCTCCCTGATCCTGTTCTGGAGCTGCTGCCCCATCTTCATCAGCTGTTGGATATTCGTCATTCCAGCTCTCAATCCTCCCTTTTATCGTCTGTGATTGCTCTTGTTTTCCTGTTGTACACGTCGGCTCCTCCGACGATCAGTCCACGAACTCGAGGTCGAGTTCGGCGACGGCCCGTTCAAGGTGCGGCGCTCGCCGGACCAACTCCTCGAGCCGAGTCGCGCGGACCGTTTCCCGGCTCACTCTGGCCGAGGCGGCCCCGGCATCCGCGTCGGCCTTCGAACCACCGTCCTCGGCAAGGATTGAAATCTTGGCAGAATCCCGCCCCGAATGAAGTGCCAGGGCCTCTTCGAGCTTCGGAAGCACGTCGGCGTCCCCCAGCCTTTCGCTGCCCAGGTCACCCGGCACGCGGAGCACCAGAACTCCGTTGCTCGTCTCCTCGACCACGGTGGCGGCGTGCAGAAAGGGGGTCAGTCCCCGTCCGATGCGTCTGCCGTCCGACACCACGGCCTTCCATCCGTCCGCCAGGGAAGTTGAACGGGACGGCGGGACCGGGGGCTGGGCCGCGGACGCTCCGGGATCGGACTGCGGGTCCGCCGGCAAGGCCGTCGGCGGTGCCTGCCGCGGTGGCGACCCGGGTGTTCCCGACTGCGACGGCGAGGGCGCGGCCGAAGCCGGTGTCGGCGCCGGCGCCCCTCCCAGCGCCCGGATGATCTCCTCCAGCTCCACGGTGCGATCCAGATAGCTCATGCGAAGGAGGAGCATCTCGATCAGTACGCGGGGTCTGCCCGTGCGCCTGAGGCTGCCGTCGCTTTCCAGACCCGACGCCATCGCCAGCATCCTCACCAGGTCACCTGGCGAGAAGGCCTCCGCTCGCCGGCGATAGGCGTCATGCATCTCGCCGGTCATGCTCCCGGGCGCGAAATCCGGGTCGAGTGACAATCGGAGAAGCAGGCGCAGCTTCTCCGCGAGTCCGTGATAGAACTCGACCAGATCGTGGCCCTCGTCGATCAGCGTCTCCACGAAGTCGAATACGGCACCGTGCCGGTGCCCGGCGACCAGATCGAAGAGTTCCAGGTAGCGCTCCTCGGCGACCACGCCCAGCACGCGCACCACCGTGTCCACCGAGACCTCTTCGTCGGAGAGTGCCAGGACCTGGTCGAGGAGCGAGAGGCCGTCCCGCATGCCCCCGTTCGCCTTGCGGGCGATGGCGCGCAGTGCCTCTGCGTCGCTGGCGATCCCTTCGCTGTCCAGCACTTCCCGCAGCCTCCGCATGATGTCGGCCGTGCCGATGCGGCGGAAGTCGAAGCGCTGGCAGCGCGACAGGATGGGCGATGCGGTCTGCTGGATCTTCCTGGCCTCGGTGGTGGCAAAGACGAAGATCACTCTGGGAGGTGGCTCCTCGAGGATCTTGAGTAGTGCGTTCCACGCCTCCCGCGTGAGCATGTGCGCCTCGTCGAGGATGTAGACCTTGTAGCGCTCCTCGTCCGAAGGCGCGTACATGGCCCGCTCCCGCAGTTCGCGCGCGTCGTCCACGCCCCGGTTCGAAGCCGCATCTATCTCCACCACGTCCAGGGAGGTGTGTCCGGCCCAGATGCGCTCGCAGTCCCGGCACTCCCCGCACGGCTCGCCCTCGGGTGTGCGGCGCGGACAGTTGAGCGCCATGGCCAGGATCCGGGCCAGCGTGGTCTTGCCGACCCCGCGCGGTCCGCAGAAGAGGTAGGCGTGTCCAACCCGGTTCCCCCCGACTGCCCGTTTCAGCGTCTCCGAAGCGTGCTCCTGGGTTTGCACCTCCCCGAAGCGGCGGGGCCGGTACTTCCGGGCCAGGGCGAGGTAGGACAAAGGTCGTGAGGGGAGCTGAAGGTGGGCCGAAAAGGGGGCGCAAGGTGCCCCAGGCACTCCGCGGCGACAGTCACCTCACTTACCGCTGCTACCGGCAGGGTCCTGACGGGGTTCATGGGCTTCCGCCCCACGGACCTGGGGCACCCGCTAAGCTACCCGGAGCCCGGAGCAGGCGTCAACTCGGCGGGGTGATCCTCCATCCGGCGGTTGCCGCGGCCGCACCGCGCACCACCCCGCGTCGTCCGATGGTCCCGGCCGAGCGGCCCGTCAGTGCCTCCCCGGCCTCCAGGCGTCGGGGACGTGTTCGATTTCGTGCCGCGATCCCCTGATCCGCACGGCGACCGCGTCGAACCGGTACGTGACCCCGGGGCGTCCGTTCTCGAGAATCCAGCGGCGGGCGGCCGACTCGACCGCACGACGTTTCCGCGCCCGGATCGGTTCGAGAGGCGTTCCGCCCGACGAGGTGGCGCGCGCCTTCACTTCCACGAAGGCCACGACACCACCCCGGGCCGTCACCAGATCGATCTCCCTGGGGCCCGCCCGGTAGTTGCGCGCGAGGACCGTCCAGCCGCGGTCTTCGAGGTAGGCAGCCGCCAGATCCTCGCCACGGCGCCCGAGAGATTGCGTCGGGTTTCCCATGACCGTCAGTATCGCGGCCGGTGATGGGCGATCCCATAGCCGAACGGGACCGGGCGATTCGGTCGTCAGGCCCCCGCGTGCGAAACCGCCGCGGGTATCGGCGCCGGAGCCAGTGACCGCCCGATCGCCCGCGCGATGGGACCGCACTGCGCAACCAGTTCCCGGAACTGTTCCGGGTAGAGGCTCTGCGCCCCGTCGGAGAGCGCCTGCGGCGGGTCGGGATGCACCTCCACGATCAGACCGTCGGCCCCGGCCGCGACCGCCGCCCGGGCCATGGGCGTCACCTTGTCGCGCACGCCGGTCGCATGACTCGGGTCGGCCACGATGGGCAGGTGCGTCAGCGACTTCACCACCGGAATGGCGGTCAGGTCGAAGACGTTGCGCGTCGCCGGATCGAAGCCGCGCACCCCCCGCTCGCAGAGCGCCACATCCGCATTGCCCTCGCTGAGAAGGTACTCGGCGGCCAGCAGCAATTCGGTGATCGTGGCCGACATGCCCCGCTTGAGGAGCACCGGCTTCCCGGCCCGGCCGGCGCTCTTGAGCAGCGGGTAGTTCTGCATGTTGCGCGTCCCGATCTGGATCATGTCGGCGTATTCGGCGACCAGGGCCACGCTCTCCGCGTCGACGGCCTCGGTTACGATGGCCAGCCCCGTCCGCTCGCGTGCCTCGGCGAGCAGCTCCAGCCCCCGCTCCTCCAGTCCCTGGAAGGAATACGGCGATGTCCTGGGCTTGAACGCCCCCCCGCGCAGCACGCTCGCCCCGAGATCTCGCACTTGGGCCGCGATGTCCAGGATCTGCCCGCGCCCCTCGACGGAGCACGGACCCGCCATGAGGACCACTTCGGGCCCGCCCAGCACCGTCCCGTTGCCGAGCCGCACCAGTGTGCTCTCCTCGCGCCACTCGCGCGACACCTGCTTGTAGGGTTTGGAGACCTTGATGATCTCGCGAACGCCAGGGAGGCCCTCGAGCCGCGCCGAGTCCACCCTCCCGTCGTTGCCGACGAGCCCGATGGCGGTGCGCTGGTGACCCGGCATGGGTTTGGCCCGGTATCCCATATCGCCGATGGTCTCGACTACCCGTTCTATTTGCTCCGGCTTGGCCCGGTGGTGCATGACGATCAGCACGTCTCTGCATCTCCAATGGTGAAGGGACGGAGGACGATCCTAAAATACGGCGGCGGCAAAGTTCTAGTACCGCGTCCCGGAACCCTCCAGGACGAACCGTTGTCCGTCGCGGGCGCACACGACCACCCCGTCATAGCCCGCCTCGCGGACAAGGCGGGGGGCCGACGCGCAGTCGAGCGGAGGGTAGAGGTGGGTGAGAACGAGAGTGTGCGGCCGGGCGTTCCGTGCCATGGCCGCGACCGACGACGGGGATAGGTGGGAGGGGGACGGTGGCGGGTCCGGCTGGCCGCATTCGCTGACCAGCAGGTCCACGCCGCGAAAGAACGGGCCCAGCGCGGGGTCGGGTCCGGTATCGCCGGTGTAGCCGAGTGAGCGGTCACCCGCCGCGACGCGCACGGCAACCGAGCTGCCGGTGTGCGGGACAGGCAGAAAACGCAGGGAGGGCGCGCCGTCGCCGGCACGCTCCCAACTGCCGGCACGGTCCACCTCGCGATAGTCGACCCGGAACCCGGGGTCGACGATGAAGTCGCCGAAGGCGGTGCGTAGCGCCGCCACCCGGTTGCGGAGACCGGGCGGACCCAACACATGGAGCGGTAGGCTGCGTGGCGACGGCGCCGCCCACTTGAGCGCGAAGAGGAGGTGGGGAAGATCGGCGAGGTGGTCGGTGTGGTAGTGGGTGAACACCACATGTGTGACCCGCCACCAGGGCTTGCCGTGACGGGCCATCCCGTGAACGGCTCCGGGCCCCAGGTCGAGGAGCAGGTTGTGCTCGCCCGCCTCCA
The DNA here is from genome assembly GCA_028874995.1 of Gemmatimonadota bacterium. Classification (GTDB taxonomy): domain Bacteria; phylum Gemmatimonadota; class Gemmatimonadetes; order Longimicrobiales; family Gaopeijiaceae; genus Bin94. Next base: position 72,558 of record JAPPGM010000001.1, read on the forward strand.
GAAGATGGCAGGCCGAGGACCGCTCACCGGACGGGACCAGCGTCCCCGAGCCGATGACCGTCAGTACCGGGGTCACGCGGCCGTTCCCGCCGCCCCCGTATGCCCCTCCAGCCGCACGCCCACGATCGACGACACCCCCGGCTCCTCCATCGTCACGCCATAGATCCAGTCGGCGGCCTCGATGGTGCGGGGATTGTGCGTGATGACCACGAACTGGGTATCGGCCTTGAAGCCCTGCAGGAGACGGACGAAGCGTCCGATGTTGGACTCGTCCAGCGGAGCGTCGACCTCGTCGAGGACGCAGAAGGGGCTCGGCTTGACCAGGTAGATCCCGAAGAGGAGCGACAGTGCGGTGAGCGCCCGCTCGCCGCCGGAGAGCAGGTCGATGCGCTGCGTGCGCTTACCCCTCGGCGCGGCATGGATCTCCACCCGTGACTCCAGCGGGCTTTCCGGGTCCGAGAGCCACAGGTTGGCCTCTCCGCCGCTGAAGAGGTGCTCGAAGGTCCGCTGGAAGTTCTCCCGGATCGCCTCGAAGCTCGTCATGAAGAGTTCCGTGGCGGTCGCGTTGATGCGCCGGATCGCCGCCCGCAGATCGTTGCGGGCGGTGACCAGGTCCTCCTGCTGGCGCACCAGGAATTCGAGGCGCTCGCTCTCCTCGGCGTGTTCCTCGACGGCCAGCATGTTCACCGCCCCGATCCGCCCCAGCTTCGTGACGATGTCCGCCAGCTCCGCCCGGAGCTCCTCGGGGTCCCCCTCCGCGGGCTTGGCTTCGTCCACCAGGATCTCCAGCGACCGGCCCCACTCCGTCTCGAGCCGCTCGGCGATCCGCGCGGCCCGGTTGCGGATGTCCTGCCGCTCCATCTCCAGCTGGTGTTCGCGGCCGATCGCGGCGCGTTCCCGGTCGCGGACCTCCCGTGCCCGCCTCTCCGCCGCGGCCACCGCCTCCGAAGCCGCGCGCAGGGCGCGGTCGTGCTCGGCCAGGACATCCCGCACCCTGTCCCGCTGCCCGAACAGCGTCTGCAGGGACTCCCGGCCATGGCTGCGGGTGTCGCGGGCTGCGGCCATCTCGCGACCCAGCGTGTCCGACTCGCGGCCCAGCTCCGCAATGCGGGCGGCCGCCCGCGCGACAGCGGTCTCCGTGTCGGAAATGCGGCCGGCCAGGCGGGCATGCTCGCTCTCCAGCCGGGCCGCCCGTACCGCCATCTCGGACTCGGCCGTGCGGGCCTGCTCCCACTCGGCTTGCGCGGCCGCGTGGACGCTTCGCAGACGGTCCAGCCGGCCCGAAAGCACCGCCTCTTCCCCGCGTAGCCGGTCCAGCTCCCCCGCGGCCGTCCGCCCCCGCTCCACCGCCCGGTCCCGCGCGGCCTTGGTACCTTCGAGCTGCCGCGAGATCTCTTCCTGGTGACGGGTCAGCCGCGTGCGGCGGTCGGTCTGGGCTACTGCACCGGCCTCCGCGGCGCGGGCTTCGTCCCGCGTGGCCAGGAATCGTTCCGAGGTCGTATCGGCCTCCTTCTCGCAATCGTCGTGTTCGCGGTCCAGGAGCAGGCGGGTCTCGCGCGCCTCCACCAGTTCGCGCCGGGCGGACGTAAGCGCGGTCTCCAGCGCCTCCAGCCTGCTCCTCCGTTCGAGGCGCCCTTCCGCACCCCGTTCCGGCACGAGGTGGAGCGCTCCCAGGGCGTCGGTCCACGCGCCGTGCGGAGCGGCAGCGTTCTCCGCTTCACCGGCATCCGTGTCGTCCGGCGGCACGTTCGATCCTTCGCTACCGAGTCTCACCGCCCCGAGGAAGGCTTCGGCCCATGGCCTCCCCTGGCCGAATGCGGTCACACCGTCCGGGAGCGGTCCGCGCGGCTCGGGGGCCGCGTCCATCGGCAGGAGCACGAGTCCCGCCTCGCGGCCGGGCTCCGAACGGTACCAGCGCGACACCCGGCTCGCGTCATCCATGCCGCCGACCACGAGTGCCAGACCGAAGCGTCCCAGAACCCCGTCCACCAGGCGGGGCGCGACACCGGATACCCGAATGTAGTCGGTGAGCATCCCCCGCACGCACTCCGGGAGCGCCTCGCGGGCGGCTGTGGCGACCGACGCCATTCCCTCGCGGGAGCCGTCCACGCGCCCGAGCGCCGCGAATTCCGCCTCCAGGGCTGCAACGCGGCCGTGTGTCTCTCTTTCGGCTTCGTCCGCCGCGCTCAGCCTCTCACGCACCAGAGCCACGCGCCGGCGCGCCCTCCTGACCGCCCGTTCCGCCTCTCCGGCTCGTCTGGAGGCCTGGTCGCGGCGGTCCGAAAAGAGGTCGCCCTGCGACCGCAGTTCCCTGAGCGCCCCGGCTCCCTCCCGCGACTCCGCCGAGAGACGATCGAACCGGTGCCCCAGCTCCCGGACCTGCAGACCGGCGCTGTCGCGGTCTCCCTCGGCGCGGGCAATCTCTCTCGCGGTCCCGCTCGCCCGTTCCTCCAGTCCCCGGACTTCTTCGTGCGCGCCCTCCATTCGCTGCCGGGCCGCGGCCGCCGCGGCCACACGGGATGTCAACTCTGCTTTACATTCTGTCAACCCTGAATGACATTCCTGTCGTTCCTGGTTGAGGGTTACCACTTCATCTTCGGATCTGGCCCGGATCGCTACCAGTGAAGTCTCTTCCTCCGAAATCTGGGCGAGCCGGCGATCTCCTCCCGCGATTCGCTCCTCGGCCACCGCCACCTCCTTCTCCACCCTGGCGAGCTCCGTGACCACCTCGTCGAGGTGCCCCGCCGCGGCCACCCTCGCCCGCTCGGCCTCGAGGTGCTCCACGCGCGCCCGTTCCAGCGCGGCCTCGGCCGCACCCAGCCCCGCCGCCATCCCCGCCGCCTCCTCGCGTCCCGTCGCGAGGTCGCTCTCGATCCGGACCAGCCGCGCGTCCAGCTCGGTCATGTCCAGCCGGGCCACCGCAACCTCCACATCGAGCCGCCGCCTGCGCAGATCGCGGTATCGTTGGGCTTTTCCCTTCTGGCGGGCCAGCGAGCGGACCTTGCTCCGCACCTCGGCGATCACGTCCTCCAGACGCTGCAGGTCCGCCTCGGAGGTTTCCAGGCGTCTCAGCGCGGCCCGGCGCCTATCCTTGTACTTGCCGATCCCGGCCGCTTCCTCGAAGAGCGAACGGCGCTCGTCGGTGCGTTCCGAGAGGATGGCATCGATCATGCGAATCTCGATGATCGAGTAGGCGTTCGCCCCCAGTCCCGTGTCCCGGCAGAGGTCCACGATGTCGCGCAGCCGGCACGATGAACGGTTCAGGCGGTAGTCGCTGCCCCCGTCCCGGAAGACCGTCCTCCCGATCTCCACCTCCTCGAAGGGGACCGGGAGCGCGCCGTCGTCGTTGGAGACCACCATCGACACGGCGCCGCGGTTGAGCGCCCCGCGCGACACCGTGCCCTGGAAGATGACCTCCTCCATTCTGGCGCCGCGTATGGCGGTGGGACGCTGCTCGCCCAGCACCCAGCGGATGGCGTCGCCGATGTTGGACTTGCCGCACCCGTTGGGTCCCACGATCGCCGTGATGCCGTCGTGGAAGCGTATGCGGGTCTGGTCCGGGAACGACTTGAACCCGTGCAGGTGCAGAGACTTGAGCTTCATTGCCTCGCGTCATCCCCGATCACGATCGACTCCGCGTCTCCCCAAAGGGCCTCGAGCCGGTAGAATTCACGGACAGCCGGATGGAAGACGTGCACGACGTAGTCGATGTAGTCGAGCAGCACCCAGCGGCCGTCCTTCAGGCCCTCGACATGGTCGGGCCGGTTGCCGTCACGCCTTGCGGAATCGAGGATGTGGTCAGCGATCGCCCGCACCTGGATGTCGGACCGACCCGTGACGATCACGAAGAAGTCGGTGGCGCTGGAGATGTGGCGGAGGTCGAGAACGGTGATGTCCTCGGCCTTGCGCTCCTGGGCGTAGCGCACGGCCCGCCGGATCCGGGGCGACATCTCGAAGGCGTCCGGCTCACTCATGCAGGCACGCCGGCGCTCGGCATGGCGGTCCGCGGACAGTATCGACCCGGCGCGCGCGCGGATTCGTCCACGGGCCGCCGTTCAATCCTCTTCGGCCTCCACGACCACGAGCAGCTCCGCATCGACGCCGGACTGGAACCGGATCGGAACCCGGTGCTCCCCAACCGACTTGATCGGTTCGGACAGTTGCACGGCCCGCCGGTCCAGCTCGAAGTCGAGCCCGGACTCCTCCACCTTCTCGCAGATGTCACGCACGCTCACCGAGCCGAATAGCTGTCCTTCGTCGCCCGCCCGCGCGGACACGGTGATCGTGAGGTCCTCGAGGCGCGAGGCCTGGCGGTTGGCCTCCAGATAGTCACGGCGCACCCGCTCATCGCGGAGCCTGGCCTCTTCCTCGATCTTGCGGAGGTTGGCCGCCGAGGCCATGTAGGCGAGCCCTTGAGGGAGCAGATAGTTGCGCGCGTAACCGGGCTTGACGTTCACCAGGTCGCCGGCCTGTCCCAGGTTCGCCACCGTTTCCCGCAGAATCAGTTTCATGGGTCTAGCAGTCCGTGGACAAGGCCCCGCGAGCACCGAGAGCGGCGAGGCACCGGGCTGGCAAGGCGCGACGAAGGGGGAATAGCAGCGCTATTCGCCGGAGGAGCAACGCAGAGCGAAGCCGGGAAGTTATCAAGTGTATACTATACATGACATAATGTAATGTTTTCTTTACGTCGTGAAAAAGTGGGGCGAAGCGTCCAGGCCGGATGCATCGCCGGTCGAATGCCGTGGGGATTTTGTCCATGGGCTGCCTACCCCTCGTGGTCGCGGATGTAGGGGAGAAGCGCAAGGAACCGGGCCCGCTTGACCGCGGTGCCGAGCTGCCGCTGGAAACGCGCCGTCACCTTCGTGGTGCGCTTCGGCAGGATCTTCCCCTGCTCCGTGACGAAGCGGGCCAGAGTGGTCACGTCCTTGTAGTTGAGGAGGACGATGGGCGGCCCCTCGTGGCGTCGGCGACGGCCGCGCGCGCCGGAGAACTCGGGCGGGCCGGAGGACTGCGCGGAGGCTTCCGGGTCGTCCGCTTCGCCCTCGCCGGGCTCTCCCCCTTCCCGGCCATCGCCATCGGCTTCGGCGGCGGGCTCGTCGTCGGCAGGCTTCTCTGCGCCCGAGTCGTCGGGGGCGTGCAGGATGGGACGTTCGGCCAGCACCGACGCGCCCGAGGTGGGCTGCCCCTCGTTGAGGACGATGAGGTACCGCATCGTCTCCTCGTCGAGCTTGAGCAGGCGTTCGAATTCGGGCAGCGCGTGCGGATCGGCGGTGACCTGGACGATCACGTAGTACCCGGTCTTCGATTTCCGGATGGGGTAGGCGAGCTGCCGGACGCCCCAGTGGTCGATGGCCGTGATCTCGCCGCCGAGCGTCGCGTGGAAGGAATCGAGCTTGTCGTCAACGGCCTCACGCTCCAGGGCGGAGTCGAGGACATAGACGATTTCGTAGGGTCTCATCGCGTGGGACTCCCATGGACCGTGGTGCATGACGGGCTCCGCATGCCCGGGCGGAGCGGGTTGGTTTCCGCAATATAGCGGAAGACGCCACGCCCCAGGTAGAGGGGGCCACACGGTGATCCGGATGGGCGCAGCCGCAATGCCCGGATGCCGTCCACCGGCTGCCGGACCCGGCACTTGCGCTGGCGCGGGATGACGGGCTTGCTTACGCTTTTTCTTCACCGCCAACGAAGAGGGGGATCCATGGACTTCACATTCGTCGGTTCACCGAACAGCGAAACCTTCCGCTGGTTCGCCGATGGGCTGCGCGAAGTGATGGAATCGGAAGGGCATCGGTATATCGGCGAACCGCAGAACGCCAGGCTCGTCTTCAACTTCTTTCCCAAGGGACGACCGCGCCCCTTCCGGCGCCACGCGCAGGCCGTCTTCGTGTGCGCCGTGACCGAGTTTCCGCATCCCTTCACCGATCACATCGCCCAGGGATACCCCATGCTCCCGCGGGCCCTTGCCAATCTGGCCGTGGGACTGGTCCCCGAGGGTGAGGGCGATCCGGAAGCCCACTTCATCACCATGGAGCAGGGGCATTACGTGATCGCGAACCACGTCGGCCGCGAAAACTATTTCCGGCAGGTCTACGCCCGCATCGAACCCATGGCGTCTTCAACGCTGGTGATCGACAACTTCTTCCAGGACGATCTTCCCGAGGAACTCTGGAACGGGGACGCGATCACCGAGTCCATCTGCCGGGCGGGCCGCCAGCTCGACGAACTGGACCTGCTGCCGGCACCCTTCCCCATGGACGAACTCCTGTCCCCCCGGGATTTCCGGCACATCAAGCGACTCTTCGGCATCGGCGGGCTCTCGTACGGCAACATCTCGGCGCGCTACGACGCCGACTGGTTCTGGATGAGCGCCAGCGGGGTCGACAAGTCCAGGCTGAGCACGATCGGGCAGGACATCCTGATGGTCAAGGACTACGACGCCGCGCGGAACGGGATGATCGTGAGCCACCCGCCGGGTGTGGAGCCGCGCCGCGTTTCGGTCGATGCGATCGAGCACTGGATGATCTACCGGGAACACCCGGAGGTCGGCGCGATCCTCCATGTGCACGGCTGGATGGAGGACATCCGCTCCACCGAGTTCAACTACCCCTGCGGCACCTACGAACTGGGACAGGCGGTGGCCGACATCGTACGCGAGGACGACGATCCGAGCCGGTGCGTGGTGGGGCTCAAGAATCACGGCCTCACGATCACCGGCACAAGCCTGGACGAGATCTTCGATCGGGTGGACGGGAAGATCCTGCGCACGGTGCCGATGGGCTGAGCGGCCGCTGGCGGACCGGTCCGGGCAGGGGTCCACCGGATCGCGGGCCGGACCGTCTGCGAGCCCACGGGGGTATCGGAGGGTCGTGGTAGTCTTCGGCAACTGGGCCGTTCATCTGACAAAGACGCCACCGAGACCCGGGGCCGTGCCTGTCCCGGGTCGACATCCCGCCAACCCGATGTGGACAGGAGTCGCAGATGACCGGAGCCGCTCTTCTGATCGTCGCCATGCAGCAAGCCACGCTGTCGGGCGTGGTCCGCGACAGCGTGGACCTCGAGCCGATCGCATACGCGCAGGTAACGGTCACGGCAATCGCCGGCGAGGCGGCGGCCGCGGTTGGAGTGTCGGACCGGTATGGGGCGTTCGTGGTGCCGGGCGCGACGGGGGGCGGGGCGGTTCGGGTCGAGGTGGCGGCGTTCGGATACGCGTCCTGGACGCAGACCTACGAGGCCCTGCCGACGGATCCGATACGGGTTTTGCTCGGTCCCGCCCCGATTGGCCTGGAGGGGCTCGAGGTAAGCGTTGCCGGCCGCGCCGGGGATCCGATTTCACTGTCACGGGACGCCTTCGTCATCGATTCCGCGCTGCTCAGGACGCTGCCCACGATCCTGGAGACGGACGTGTTGCGGGCGACGGCGGTCTCCCCCTCGGCCTCCGCGCCCTCCGACTACACCTCGGTGCCCTTCATTCGCGGCGGCACCAGCGAAGGCACCCCGGTGCTGCTCGACGGTGTGCGGCTCTTCAACGCCTTCCACCTGGGGGGTTTCCTGTCCGCGATCAACGCCGAGGTCGTCGAGCGCGCGACGATCATCGCGGGCTCGGGCGGCGACGGCATGGCCATCGGGTCGCTCTCGGGGGCGATCGACATCGCCACCCGTGACGGCGCGCGCGACGAGATGCGGATGGCAGGCTCGCTGGGCCTCGCATCGTCCCGGCTCTCCGTCGAGGGTCCCATCGGCACGAACGTGTCCTACCTGCTCGACGGCCGGCGCACATACATCGACGGCTTCACGCTGGCGCTCAAGAAGATGGGGGCGATTTCCGATCACCTTCCCTATTTCTTTCAGGATCTGCATGCAAAGGTGACAGCCGACCTGGGGGGCATCCGCCGCCTTTCGGTCAGCGGCTACCGCAATTCCGAATCCCTGCAGCTGTACGACTCCGAGGAGACCAACACGCTGGGGCTGTCGTGGGGGAACTCCGCGCTCTCGGTTCACTACCGTGACAGGCTCGGGGACAACGGTATCGTCGACGCGAACCTGGGGCACAGCCGCTTCACGAGCGACCTCATCGTGCTGGGAGGCGGGTCGGCCGTCTACGTAAACGACGTGCGCGTGGAGTACACTCCGCCCACCGACACGCTGCTTTTCGGCGACGGTACCATGAGCGAGACCCGCGCCGACCTGCGGGTCATCCTGCACACGGGACGGGCCACGATCACAAGCGGCGTGCAGGCGACCGGTTTCCTCGGCGATCACGACTACGACCACACCGACGAATTCGACTCGGACGAAGGCTTCTTCTTTTCGCCGGTGGACCTCAGGGAGAGCAGCTGGCGATTGGCCGCGTACTCCAGCGTGGAGGTGCCGCTGCAGCGAGGGTTCTCGACCCGTGCCGGGCTGCGGCTCGACCACTTCCGGCGGCTGGCGACCACCCTGGCGCCCTTCGCGGAACTGAGCTACGCGGGATCGTGGTGGGACGCGCGCATTTCGGCAGCGCGTTCCCACCAGGCGCTGGCGTCGGTGCGCGACGAGGAGGCGCTGGGGGCAAGCTTCCTGGCGTACGACCTGCTGGTTCCCGTCAGCGAGGCGCCGGTGCCGCGCAACACGGAGGTGACTATCGGCTGGGAGGGTTCCCGGGCGGGGATCCGGGTCCGGGTGGACGCCTACGCGCGCAGTCTGGACAACCTCAGGCTGCCCGCGCTCGGAGCCAGGCCGGCCACCGGCGCCGCGTTGGGCGATCCGTCGCTGTGGGAGGTTGCAAGCGGTTCGGCGAAGGGGGTCGAGACATCGTGGAGCTGGATATCGGACCGGGGGATTTCGGTGCTGGGGAGCTACCGGTGGGCCCGGGTGTCGCGGACGGTGGGTTTGCGGAGCTACAAGCCGCGATTCCACCGCAACCACGAATTCGAACTGGGGACTTCGTACCCGCACGGCGCGTCGTCGTGGTCCGCGCGCGTGTCCCTGCGCTCCGGTCAGCCGATCACGCCGGTGTTGGCGGTCGTGCCCGTTAAGTTCCATGGAACGCCACGCAGCGAACTGGTGCCGCTCGGGGGGGAGTACAACTCCGGAACCCTGCCGCGCTACGCACGGATCGACGTGGGCTGGCGCCGGGAGAGCCGGGTGTCGTGGTTCGGCGGCGGATCGATTGTCCCCTACGTGTCGGTGGCCAATCTCTTCAGCCTTCCGAATGTGGTCGGCGGGTTCGTGGAGCGTCAGTTCAGCGGAGAGATAAGGAGGGTCTACGTGCCGCAGCTACCCATGATTCCGTTCTTCGGCGTGGAGTTCAGGTTTTGAGGGCGCGCGCGTCGTTCCGGCTCGCGGTGCCGCTGGCAGCGATCGTGGCGTCCCCTGCGTGCGACGGCTTCATCCGCCCCCCCGACCCGCTGGAACTCGACCCGGACGTGGTCTCGGTCGCGATCATGCTGGTGGCGGGCGAACGTGAGGCCCGCCTGCTCGCGGCCCACCCCCATCGCCAGGAGGACGAGCCCCCCCCGACACTCACCGCAACGCTCAAGGGGCCTGGGTGGACGGCCGCGTTCTCGGACACCCTGGCAGTGCAGGAGTGCACGGATGCCTGGAACTGGCCGGGTCCGGCCCGTTGTTTGCACGCCGCGCTTCCGGAGGGAATCCGGGGCGGCGAGAGATACGAGATCGAGGGAACGGCGCCGCTCGGCCCATTCAGCGGTGAGGTCGTGCTGCCCATGACACCGGTTCTTCACGAGCCGGCGGACAGTCTGCACCTTCCCTTGCCGGCCGAGTACGAGGACCATCTGATCCCGATGCGGTACCGGATCGGCTCCGGTGTCGGCACCCTGCTGGCGGATGTGCTGGACGCCTTCTGGTTGGAAGAGGATGGGACGGAGACGGAAGCCCAGGGATCTCTGGGCTATCTGGAACGGCCGCTCGAAGGCGCCGAAGCGGATACGGTCCGCCTCTACTACCACGAGAGACCGCTGCGCTTCTCGCTGCGGCTCATCGGCATCGGTTGGAACTACACCAACTTCCTGGAGAACGAGGGCCTCTTCCCGCTGCCCAAGCCGTGGCCCAGCTTCGGAATCGAGGGAGAAGGCGTGTACGGCTACTTTGACGGGGTCGTTCCGTCGCGGGTGACGAGGGTGTGGGTGAGGTGAGCCGCGCCGCCCGGTCCGGCACCGCGTGGCTCATCCTGCTTGCTGCCGTGGTCCCCCTCGGCCTTGCCGCCCAGGATCCCCTGCAGATCGTGCTCTTGAGAGGCCGGATCGGCGTTGAACCCGAACCGGGCTCTCTCCTGGCCACCCCCTCCAGGCTCACAATCGAGCGGCTGCCCCTCGCCGATGCCCTGGCACGGCTCTCCGAGCGCTCACGCGTGCAGATCGCCTTCAGCTCCACCCTGCTGCCCACCGGCCACCACGTCGACTGCGACTGCGCGGGCCTCAACGTGGCGGGTGCCCTGGACCGACTGCTGAGGGATACCGATCTGGGGTACGTCGAGCTCGGATCCCAGGTCGTTGTGGTACCCAGGGGAGAGCCGGAGCCCGCCGTGGCGACCCTGTCCGGCGTTGTGAGGGAAGAGGTCAGCCTCGAGCCGATCGCGTTTGCCGAGGTTGTCGTTGCGCCGGCCGGAGGTGTCGCCGGTTCAGTGGCCGGATTCAGCGACCGCTACGGGGCCTTCGTGATTCCGGACCCGCCGGCCGGCCCGGTACGTATCGAGACGACCGCCTTCGGATACGCGGACTGGGCGCGCGACTACGCCGAGCTTCCCGGTACCCCGGTCGAGATCCTCCTTGTGCCCGCCCCGATTGAACTGGACTCCCTCGGTGTGCTGGTGGGCGGGCGGGCGGGCGATCCAATCTCGATCTCGCGCGACGCCTTCGTCGTGGACCCGGCCATGATCCGGACCATGCCCACGGTGATGGAGACCGATGTCCTGCGGGTCATCGCCATCTCGCCGTCCGCCTCGGCGCCGTCGGACTTCGTGTCGGTCCCGTACATCCGTGGGGGCACCAGCGAGGGGACGCCGGTTCTGTTCGACGGTGTCCGACTCTTCAATCCGTTTCACCTGGGGGGCTTCTTCTCGGCGGTCAACCCCGAAGCGGTGGACCACGCCACGCTGCTGTCCAGCTCAGGCGCCGGTGCGCAGCATATCGGTTCGCTCTCGGGCGCGATCGAGATCGCGAGCCGCGACGGTGCCCGCGACCGCCACCGGGTGGCCGGAGCGGTGGGGTTGGCCTCGTCCCGGCTGTCGGTGGAGGGGCCCGTCGGTGGCAGCACGTCCTACCTGGTGGACGGACGCCGGACCTATATCGACCTCCTCACCAGGGGACTCGAGCTGGCGGGCGTGATCCCGGAGCACTTCCCCTACTCCTTTTCGGATCTGCACGCCAAGGTCACCCACGACTTCGGCGACTTCCGGCGCCTCTCAGTTACCGGCTATCTGAACTCGGAAGGAGTCTCCTACGTCGATTCGGCGGCCACCGACAGGATCCGGTTCGACTGGGGCAATACAGCGGTGGCGGCGCACTACCGTGACCATGTGGGTGGCCGAACCTTTCTGGATTTAACCCTCGGCCACAGTCGCTTCGCCAATGACCTGCTCGCGCTCTCCGGCCTGGACCGGCCGGTCGTGGACACCTCGGCCTTCGGCGGCGGCCACATGTCGGAAACCCGCGCCGACATTCGGGCGACCTGGCATCTGTCCCGCGGCACCCTGACTGCGGGCGGACAGGCGATTCACGTCGCGGGAGTCCACGACTACTCGCATTCCGAGCTCGAAGATGTCCTGCTCCCGTTGAAGCTGGCGGCACGGCAGTGGCGTTTGGGAGCCTTCGCCAGCCTCGGCGCGACGATTCGCGACCCCTGGCGGACCCGGGTCGGCGTGCGCCTGGACCGCTTCGCCGGCGTGGCACACGCGTTTTCGCCGTTCGCCGAGCTGAGCTATGAGGGCCGGTGGTGGGCGGCGCGCATCTCGGGTGCGCGCTCCCATCAATCCCTGGTTTCCCTGCGCAACGAGGAGTCCATCGCCGCCAGTCTCCTCGCGTACGATCTGATGGTGCCCGTCCAGAATGGTCCCGTGCCGCGAAACACCGAAGTCTCCGTCGGATGGGAGGGGTGGAGAGGTTCCTGGCGGCTGCGGATGGACGCATACGCGAGGAGGATGGACAACCTGCGGTTGCCCGGGCTGGCGGAGGATCCTCTCAACGAACCGGTGCTCGGCGATCCTTCGCTGCGCCTCACGGGAAGTGGCACGGTCAGCGGTGTGGAGGCGTCTTGGAGCTGGGCCGGCGGCCCCCTCTCGACGGTGGGAAGCTACCGTTGGAGCCGGGCCACGCGAACGCTGGACACCGTGACGTACGTGCCCCGGTTTCATAGGGAACACGAACTTGAACTCGGAGCCGCCCTCGAGAGCGGAAGGTCCACGTGGACGGCGCGGCTCTCGCTGCGCTCGGGCCAGCCCACGACGCCGATCCTGGCAGCCGTTCCGGTAGGAATCCACGATTCCCGGGGCAGTGGCGACACCCAATGGGTGGTGCTCTACGGCGAATACAACGCCGGAAGGCTGCCGCACTACCTCCGCCTCGACCTGGGTTGGCGGCGAAGGTCACCGGTTCCCAGGGCCGGTGAGCGGTTCGTCACGCCCTTCGTCTCGGTCACCAACCTGTTCAGCGCCCCCAACGTGCTGGCGGCGGAGACTCGGATTGACCTCGCTGACGACGGTCCCGGAGTCAGCATCGAACGAACCTACCTGCCGCAAATGCCCATGCTCGCCTTCTTCGGCCTGGAGTTCCGGTTTTGAGCGCGCACAGGCTGCTGGCGCTGCTGGCCACGATGACCGCGGGAGGATGCGACTACTTCGCGCCACCCGATCCTCTCAAGCTGGACCCGGACGTCATCAGCATCGCGATGGTGCTCGTCGCGGGAGAGAGCCACGCGCAGCTGCTGGTCGGCCATCCGCACCGGGCTGCATCGGGGGCGCCACCCGACGTCACCGCCAGCCTCATCGCTCCCGGTTGGCGATTCCCGTTCTCCTACACCACGGATGCGGAGGAGGGCTGTGGCGGCGGCCCGACCAGCTGGTCGTTTCCGATGATCTGTCTCAACGCGTCACTTCCGGAGCCGATACGCGAGGGCGTCACCTACAGGCTCGAGGGCGACGGTCCGAGAGGTTCATTCACCGGTGAGACCGTGATTCCCTTCGCTCCCCTGATCCTGGATCCCGGAGATACGGTTCGGCTGCACCGGCCCGCGGATTCCAGCGGTTGGTTCCGGATCCCGATTCGATATCGGGCGTCCCCCGAGGTGGGCACGCTGCGACCCGAGATGTTCGGCACGCTGAGGAACAGCAGCGGGCCCGGGTCGAGGTGGATCCATGTGAACCCCAGGGCGCTGAATGTGGAGGATCGGACGGACACTCTGTCGATCTCGGCGTATGACGAGCGACGGATTGTGAAGGGTTCAATGCACCTTCTGGGCATCGGCTGGCACTATACCAGGTTCAGGAGGTCGTCCCGGACCCGCTTTCCGTGGCCGAGTTTCGGCCTTACGGGCGATGGGGTGTACGGGTATTTCGATGGAAGCGCGAAGTCGCGCCGCTTTCAGGTCATTGTGGAGGAGCGCTGACCGGTCCCGGCGGCTCTCGCGGGGCCAGACGCGGAAACCGGCCTAAGACGTGTCCTGCCTTGACGTAGCGCTCCCCGATGTCGCACGCTTCATTGTGGCAGATCGGATGCCGTTCGGCAGCGAGTTGCCCGCCCGATGTCCAGGAAGGGAGTCGGCGTGCTCACGGACAGGGACTACAAAGCCGTATTCGAAGCCTCACCTGATGCCATGCTCATCGTGGACGCGGAGGGCGTCATCCGGGATCTGAATCCGCAAGCGCTCGCGATGTTCGGATGGAGCCGCGAGGAGATGGAGGGCTCCCCAGTGGAGAGGCTGGTTCCGGCAGCCAGTCGCAACCGCCATCAGCAACACCGCGGCAACTACGCGAAGGCACCCCGGCCGCGGCCGATGGGACAGGGACTCGAATTGCTGGCCCTGCGCCGGAACGGCACGACCTTCCCCGTGGAGATCAGTCTGAGCCCGTCGAAGCTGGGGTCGGGCCAGGGGCACGTGATCTGCACGGTCCGTGACATCACGGGCTGGAAACGGATGCGGCGGTTGTCGAGAATGATGGTGACGGCGGCCGAGAACGAACGGAAGCGACTGTCGCGCGAGTTGCATGACGAGTTCCTCCAGTCGCTCGTGGCACTCAAGATCAGGGTCAAGCTGCTCGCGGAGGAGGCGAATGAGGAGGAGAGAGGCCGGGCACGGGCACTGATCGCCGACGACATCCACGACACGATCCGGGGGGTGAAGAGGATGATCCGGGGGCTGCTGCCTCCGGAACTCGATCATCGAGGGCTGGAGTCCGCGCTACTTTCCCACTTCCGTGACATCCGGGAGGTGTACGGCTTCACGGTGCACGCCAGCTTCGACCGGGCGCACGGTGACCTGGATGCGGTCGCGGCCCTGGCCCTCTACAGGATCGTTCAGGAGGCCGTGACCAACGCCATACGGGACGCGCGCGTGGACGAGGCCGCGGTAACGCTCAGGTCGGCCGGCGAGATGGTCATCGCGGAGATCCGCGACGAGGGATGCGGCTTCGAGTTGCCGGACCCCACGGCGGCGGCGGGCGACGGCCAGGTCGGTCTTGCCGGCATGCGTGAGAGAGCCGCGATCGTCGGGGGGCGAATCGTTGTTCAGACCTCCCCGGGCGGGGGAACCACGGTCCGGGCCGCGGTGCCCACCATGGGTGCGGAGGACTCAAGCCTCGGAGGGGGTTCATGGTAAGGGTCCTTCTGGTCGACGATCACCAGGTTGTGCGTGCCGGTCTGAAGGCCCTGTTGGAATCCACCGGCCGGGTGGATGTCGTCGGCGAAGCATCGTCCGGGGAGGAGGCGGTGGAAAAGGCCCGAATCCTGAAGCCCGAGATCGTCATCATGGATCTTGCGATGCCCGGGATGGACGGAATCCAGGCGACCAGGCGCATTGTCGATCTCGAGCTCGAAACGAAGGTCCTGATCCTGACGGTCCACGACGAGGACGAGTTCCTTGCGCCGGCGCTGGACGCCGGAGCCGCCGGCTTTCTCAACAAGTCCGTCGCGGACACGGATCTGCTGGGCGCCATAGAAGCGGTGGTGCGTGGCCACTCCTACCTGCCCCAACGCGCAGCTTCCCTGCTCGCGCGGCGGAAGTTGCGACGCGCCTCCAGCAGTGAACCCGGGCCCGAGGTGTTGTCCGAACGCGAGCTTACCGTGATCAAGCTGTACGCCCGGGGGTTCACGGCGAGTGAAATGGCGCGGCAGGTGTTCCTCAGCCCCAAGACGGTGGAGGGCTACCTGGCCCGCGCCAAGACGAAACTCGGCCTGAAGAGCAGGCAGGAGATCGTCCGCTTCGCGCTGGAGACAGGCTTGCTGGGGGCCGAAGGCGAGGAATAGGAACAGGGATGACGGGAATCTCCCGTCACGGCCGTGTAGTGGTTTTCCCTCGGATTTTCCGGTCTTTCCCTCTCAGAATCCATGAGGGCGGTTCCCCATTTTGTAGTCTACGTGGATTCCCGCCCAAGTGACCAACCGAGAGAGACCCAACGATGAAGAGTAAGGCGCTCTACCTGGTACTCGCCGCTCTCGCGCTTACGGCGTGCACCGGACTCTGGCTTAAGACCCACGACAGCAGCGCGGACCAGACGGCCAGACCCGACCCCTGGTGAATCATGATCGACCACTCCTGACCGCCCCCTGCACCGCCGGGACCAGCTTGAGATAGCGGCCGTAGCCCCAACGTGCCTCCTCCAGGTCCAGCCGCTCGGTGTTGGTGTGCGCGTAGCGCTCCTCGCCGGGTGCGAAGCCGATCGTGGGGATGCCTCGCACCCCGCACGTCCAGCCGCCGTCGGTGGCGAAGGTCCAGGGACGGACCCGGGCCGGGGCGCCGTTGCCGGTTGGTGTGCCGACCGCGCGGGCGGCCGCCGTGACAATGGGATCGCCAGCGTCCATCAGGAAGCCGGGGCTGAAGATGCGGCGGGACTCCTCCACACCGGTGTAGGCACGCTGGAGTTCGGTGGCGGTGCGGACCTGAACGCTCTCGGCGGCTCCGGGCCACGTTCTCCGATCGACGCGGTCCAGGTGGGGCTGGAGCGATTCGCGCACGCGGGCCAGGAGGGACTGCTCGGTGTCCTCCGGCAGGATGCGCCAGTCGAGCGTGACGGTGACCCGGTCGGGGATGACGTTCAGGCTCGCGGGGACGGCGTCGATGCCGGTCGCCACGACGGACGAGCGCCCCAGAACCGGATCGGTGC
This sequence comes from Gemmatimonadota bacterium, assembly GCA_028874995.1. Lineage (GTDB taxonomy): Bacteria > Gemmatimonadota > Gemmatimonadetes > Longimicrobiales > Gaopeijiaceae > Bin94. The sequence goes on from JAPPGM010000001.1 coordinate 88,873, forward strand.
CCTGACGCGCGGCCAGGTCGCGGACGCCGGCCAGGATGGCGGGGACGAGATCGAGGGCGTTCCGGGCGCGGTCGGGCGCCGACGCGTGGCCGGCCAGGCCGCGCGCGACGATCTCGACCTCGCTGCGGCCGCGGTGGCCGATCGCGATGTCGCCGTGAGTCGACTCGCCGATGATCACCACATCGGGCCTGAGCCCCCCATCGGCGCGCACCAGGTGGTCCATCCCCCACCCCCCCCGCTCCTCGAAGACCGGATGCGCGACGATGATGTCCCCCCCCACTCCACCCCTCAGCGCCGCCGCCACGTGCACCTGCAGCGCCAGCGGCCCCTTGATGTCCATCGCCCCCCGCCCGTGCAGGCATCCCCCCGCGATGACCCCGTCGAACGGCGGATACTCCCACTCGGCGGGATCCCCCGCCGCGACCATGTCCAGGTGCGCGCTCAGCATGACCGAACCGCCGCCCCCCTCCCCCCGCACCACCCCGATCACGCTCCCCAGCTCGTCGGTGCGCACCTCGTCGTAGCCGAGCGCCTCCATCTCGGCCACCACCCGCCGGGTGAGCTCACCCTCCTCGCCCGGCAGCGACGGGATGCGGATCAGGTCCTGCGCGAAG
>JAPPGM010000001.1:89511-99081 GCA_028874995.1 Gemmatimonadota bacterium
CGCCAGCACCAGCGACACCACGCTCATCAGCTTGATCAGGATGTTGAGCGACGGGCCCGAGGTGTCCTTGAACGGATCGCCCACCGTGTCACCCACCACCGCCGCCTTGTGCGGTTCCGACCCCTTGCCCCCGTGCGCACCCCCTTCGATATACTTCTTGGCGTTGTCCCACGCCCCGCCGGCGTTGGCCATGAAGAGCGCCATCAGAACCCCCGTCACGGTGGCGCCGGCGAGCATCCCGCCCAGCGCCTCCACGCCCAGGAACTTACCGACCACCACCGGGGCCAGGATCGCCGTGATCCCCGGCAGCATCATCTCGCGGAGCGCCGCCCGGGTGGAGATGTCCACGCAGCGCGCCGAATCGGGCTTGGCCGTCCTCTCCATGATTCCCGGTATCTCGCGAAACTGGCGCCGCACCTCCTCCACCATCCCCGCCGCGGCGCGGCCCACCGCGGTCATCGTGAAGGAGGCCACCAGGAAGGGCAGCATGCCGCCGATGAAGAGGCCCATGACGACGAACGGATCGGTGATGTCGATCACGAGCGTCGTTGCGGCGTCGGCTCCCGTCGCCTGCGACGCCGCCACCTTCGTGGCGTAGGCGGAGAAGAGCGCGAGCGCGGTGAGCGCGGCCGAGCCGATCGCGAAGCCCTTGCCGATCGCGGCCGTGGTGTTGCCGATCGCGTCCAGCGAGTCGGTCACCTTGCGGGTCTCGGGGCCCAGTCCCGCCATCTCGCTGATGCCGCCTGCATTGTCGGCCACCGGGCCGTAGGCGTCCACGGACATTGTGGCCCCCACCGTGGCCAGCATGCCCACCGCGGCGATCCCGATGCCGTAGAGGCCGCAGGTCAGGAACGAGATGAAGATCGCCCCGCAGATGAGCAGCAGCGGCAGCGCGGTCGATTCCATGCCCACCGCGAGCCCGGTGATGATGTTGGTGGCCGAACCGGTCTCCGACGAGCGGGCGATCTTCCGCACCGGACCCGCGCCGGTGTAGTACTCGGTCGTCACCCCGATGAGGATGCCGACGAGCGTGCCCGCGAGGAGCGCCCAGAACGGACCGAGCGGCGAGCGCGCGCTGTCGGTGACCGGGTCGATGATGATCATGTCCATCGACCGGATCACGAAGAACATGATCAGCAGGAAGAGCCCCGCCGCGATGAAGGTGACGTTGCGCAGCGCGGCCCCGGGTTCGGTGCGCTCCAGGAACTTCATGGCGCCGATCCCGATGACCGAGCAGACCAGCCCCACCAGCACCGTGATGATCGGAAGCGCCACCGCGTCGACCTGGCTCGCGGCCAGCGCCGCCGAGGTCGCGCCGATCGCGATCGTCGCCACGATCGACCCCACGTACGACTCGAAGATGTCGGCCCCCATTCCCGCCACGTCGCCCACGTTGTCGCCCACGTTGTCGGCGATGGTGGCCGGGTTGCGCGGATCGTCCTCCGGGATCCCGGCCTCGACCTTCCCCACCAGGTCCGCGCCCACGTCGGCGGCCTTGGTGAAGATGCCCCCGCCCACGCGCGCGAAGAGCGCAATCGACGACGCGCCCATGGCGAAGCCGGCGATGATCTCGGCGAAGCGCGGCAGATCGCTCTCGGGGGTCATCCCGGGGAGTGCGTCCGCGGCCAGCAGACGGTACAGCGCTCCGATCCCCAGCAGCCCCAGCGCGGCGACCGACAGACCCATGACCGCGCCCCCGAAGAAGGCGATCCGGAGTGCCTTGCCCTGCCCCTCGTCGTTGGCCGCCGCCGAGGTGCGCACGTTCGCGCGCGTGGCCGCCTTCATTCCGAAGAAGCCGGCCAACACGCTGCTCGCGGCCCCGGCCACGTACGCCAGCGCGGTTGCCTGGCCGATCGCCAGGAAGAGCAGCACGGCCACCACGGCCACGAAGACGGCCAGCACCGAGTACTCGCGGCGCAAAAACGCCATCGCACCGTCGTGAATCTGGTCCGCCAGGTCGCGCATGACGCTCGTCCCGTCCGGCTGCGCGACCATGTAGCGGTACACGACGAGCGCGGCCAGCAGGCCGACGCCCCCGGCCACCCACGACCAGTCCGTCAAGTCCAGTAGTTCGATCACGTCTCTTCAGTTCCTCTTGTTGGAGGTTGCCAATGGTGATTCCATGCGTTCATCGGTTGAAGCGGTTCATCGCGGCCTCGACCCCTTCCTCCGCCCATACCGCGACCGCTTCGCTGAGTTCCGGCAGCATTTCCACGACCACGTCCTCGTCCTCGTGGGGCATCTCCGAGAGGACCCAGTCGGACAGGTCGGCGCCCGCCGGGGCCACGCCCACGCCGATCCGCAGACGCGCGTAGTCCCGGGTCCCCAGCACCCCGGTCACCGACCTGAGCCCCTTGTGGCCCCCCGTCCCGCCGCCCGGGCGGAACCGCACCCGGCCCACATCGAGATTGGCGTCGTCGGTCACCACGAGGAGATCCCGGGCTACCTCGAACCCGTCCATCTTCCACAGCGTGGTCAGCGCCAGGCCGCTCCGGTTCATGTAGGTGCGCGGTTTGATCAGCACGATCGTGCGCCCGTCCACCTCGCCCGAACTCTCCAGCCGCTTGCCGCTCCGCTCGAAGGGCTCGAAATCGCGGTCGTAGGCGAAGCGGTCCAGCACCCACCATCCCACGTTGTGACGGGTGCCGTCGTACTTCGGCCCGGGATTCCCCAGACCGACCACCACCCTGGTGTGGGGGACCCGCGGATCGGAGGCGCGAGTGTCCGCCCCGCTGTCCGGCGTCAATCGTCCCCGGCCGCGTCCGGCTGGACGCGCAGGAAGTCGACGTGGAGGAGTTCCGGGCGGTAGGGATGCACCTGGACTTCGCGGATCCGGGCGTGCTCCACCTCGCCGCCGTCCACGGACAGCTCGAAGACGGTCTCCTCGACGGGGACCGCCCGGAGCAGATTGACGGTCTCGCGGGCCCTCATCGAGACCAGCACGTTGTCGCCGCCGCCACCGTAGATGACGCCGGGAACGCGGCCGGCCCGGCGCAGCCTGCGGGCGACGCCCTTTCCGGCTCCGGCGCGGGTCTCAAGGTCGATTTTCGCTTCCATGGTTGTGTTTTCCGTAATTTCCGTATTTTCCGTAATTCGCCGTGGCCGGGTAAGCCCGTCAGGCCAGCGCGACCTTGGCGCGCTCCTTCCGGTCCCTCAGCTCGAAGAGCTTGCTCACCGACGCGTTGGAGTGGATGTAGGTGATGGCCCGGGCCAGCAGGTCGGCGACCGAGAGGATCTTCATGCGGTCGAACCGCTTGGCCTCGGGGATCAGAATCGTGTTGGTGACGACGAGTTCCTCCAGCGGCGACGCCGCCAGCCTCTCGACCGCGGTGGCCGAGAGCAGCGCATGCGTCGCGGCCACGTACACCCGCTCGGCGCCCCTCTCCTTGAGTGCGCCGACCGCCTGGGCGATGGTGCCACCTGTGTCGATCATGTCGTCGGTGATCAGACAGCTCCGCCCTTCCACCTCGCCCACCACGTTGAGGATCTCGGAGACGTTGGCCGACGGGCGCCGCTTGTCGATGATCGCGAAGGTGGCGCCGAGCCGCTTGGCGAAGCCCCGCGCCATCTTCCCCGACCCCACGTCGGGGGCGACCACCACCAGGTTGGAGAACTGCTTGCCGCGGAAGTACTCGGTGAAGACCGGCGCCGCGTAGAGGTGGTCGACGGGAATGTCGAAGAACCCCTGGATCTGGTGCTGGTGGAAGTCGATGCTAACCAGGCGGTCGGCCCCGGCGGCAGTGATGAGATTCGCTTCCAGCTTGGCCCCGATCGAGACCCGTGGCTGGTCCTTCCGGTCCTGTCTCCCGTATCCGAAGTACGGCACCACCGCCGTCACGTGCTCCGCCGATGCACGCCTCGCCGCGTCGATCAGGAGCAGCAGCTCCATGATGTTGTCGGCGTTCGCGACGGTCGGCTGGATGATGAAGACGTCGCGGCCGCGCGCGTTGCGGTCGATCCGCACGAAGATCTCACCGTCGGCGAAGTTGTGGATGGTGACGCCGTCGGCAGTGGTGCCCAGCTGTTCGGCGATTTCGGCGGCCAGCGGAGGGTTGGCACGCCCCGCGAGGAGGAGGAGCGGACCTCGTACGGGTGAATCTTCCATGACCGGGGTGGCGGGGTTGGGGTTACGGTTGCATCACAGCCATTTAGTATAGCCAATCTGGTGTCGCCGGGTGTGACGGGCCAGCGGCGCGTCGAGGGAGGGTCCCGGTCCTGGCCGCCGAGGGTTCGCCGGGCCCGCTACCGCACCGTGAAAGCCCGCCGCGCCTCCAGCGGCGAATGCCCCCGGGCCGTGACCTCGATCACCACCTCATACCCTCCCGGTTCGAGGTCCGGCAGACCGATCGAGAAGGTACGGAAGAGAGGCCCCCTCCTCTCCGGCCCGCCTTCCTCCCAACCGACCATGACCTGCTCCTTGCCTCCCCCGAATCCGAGCCAGCGGACGGCCCGCGTGAAGAACCCCTCGTCCGACTTCTCCACCCATGCGCGGAAGTCCACCAGTTCGGACGGGGAGAGCAGTCCATAGACTTCGAAGGCCAGCGTGAGCGGCTCGTCGCCCGCGACCCCGGTGGCTGTGCGCAGCACCTCGGCGACCTCCTCCGGGCCCGCGGGTTCGGCTCCGACCTCGAGGAGGAGCAGGTCGGAGAGGGTGAAGAGATCGGGCATGATGTGCCGGAACCCCATGCCCGCCCGCAGACGCCAGGCCCGGCGGGTCTCCGGCGACCACGCCTCCAGGCTCACGACGCCCCAGTTCGCCCACGGAGCGAGCGCGGAGAGGCGGACGGCGCCGCCGGAGAGGACGGTCGTGCGCACGTCGACCTCCAGCGCGCCGTCCTGTTCCACGAAGAGGCCGACACGGAGCGGCGCCGCCGCGGGCACGTCCGGAACCGGTTTCCGGACCTCGCTGGCGATGATCCGGTTCCGAATCTCGGCCGGATCCCCGGGTGCGTCCGGCGCCGCGTCCACCGGTTCCACCCGTGGCGGCTCCCAGACACCCACCACCAGGACACCGTTTCGCCTCCAGAACCGGCCGATCTGCCCTTCCAGAACACCGAGCGAATCGAGGTACGGCGGCACATACTTGCTGCGCGCATGGCCGTCCGGGATCTCCCAGAAGACGGGCTCCACCCTCTCGCGGCCCCAGCCCAGGACCTGCTGCGGGGGAAAGGCCCGAAACTCGCCCGGGTAGTCGTGCCCCGACACCGAGAAGGCGCGCCCGCCGCCCGTGGACCACGACCGTTCCCACGCGACCGGCCAGCCGTACCGCACGGTCACCCGGGTCAGGTCGTCACCCCAGATCAGCTGATACGGGTTGCGCGCCTCCTCGGAGCTCATGGAGTAGCTCCAGCGACTCATGTGACCGGTCCAGCGGTCGTTTCCCGGCGCGAGGAAGAGCGGGTCGGAGAGCATCCACAGACGGTCCATGGCCGCGGCCGAGTCGGCCTGGTCGGCGAGCCAGCGGCGGAGGTCCCGGTCCAGAAGCGGTTTGGGATCGGTCCAGTCCGCGAAAATGTGGGGGGGCATGGCATCCAGCGCCCGCCGAAAGGCCTGCTCCGCGCCGCGGATGTTCTTCTGGTGGTGGCGCACGTAGCCCATGTAGGCGTCGCACCGCCAGCGCGCCGGAAGTCCGCACCACCGTGCGAGCGAAGCGGCCTCCCCGAGGCGCCCGGCTTCCACCAGGTAGCGGATGCGCTGCCCGAACAACCAGTGGTCGCCCGGTATCTCGCGGGCCAGGGAGTCGAGCGCGGCCAACAGCTCGGTGCGGAGCACGACGATCTCCTCCGGTTCGTCCCTCGGCGTCCAGCCGTTGTCGCCATCGTCCCAGATGCACATCCGCCCGATGATGTCGTCGCACTGGGGCCGGCTCCCACCCAGAGAACGGGGCAGGTGGCGCACGCGGTTGGACTCGAAGCGCGACTGGAGCCTCCGGGCGCGCCTGCGGATGTCGGCGGAGTCGGGGGAGGAAGCGCGCTGGATCGGCGCGCCGGGGGCCGTGCCGGACACAATCGCGCCGACCGGCACGTAGGGATCCGCATCCGGTGCGGCGCCGTGAAGGACGTCGCCTCCGGAGAGGGCCAGAGCGGCAACCGTCAGTGCGGAGGAGATGAGCATTGTGGCCCGAAACCTTGGGGCGGCGCGGGGTCCCGGCAACGGAGCGCCGACAGCCACCCGTGACATCGCATACAACATGGAGGATCCACGACATGGATACCATGGACAACAATCTGCCCGTCAGGCCCTCGCCCGGCGTCACCCTGCGCGACTTCCTGGTCTTTCAGTCCAAGCTCGTCCTGGACGGCGTGAAGGACCTCCTCCTGCTCAACCTGTCGGTGATCGCGATCGTCATCGACGCGGTCTCCGGCCGCGCCAAACACCCCCGCCTCTTCTACGGGGTGGTGCGCTTCAGCCGCCGCTTCGAGGGGTGGCTCAAGCTCCACCGCCTGCGGGGTGCCCGGATCGACGACGAGGAAGGGACCATCCTGGAGGACCTGATCGACGGGGCGCCGGACGCGGACCGGCTCGCGGACGAGTTCGAGAGGCTGGTGCGCAGGGAGGTGGCGGGGATTCGGGGGCGGGCGTAGGGGGCCGCGTGGACGGGTCGCCTGGGACCCGGCAAAGGTCGGGTGACGGCAACGTCGCGCCGCGCGGGACAGTTGGCCCGGGTGGAGTCGAACCACCACCCCCGGTTCCAAAGACCGGTGTCCTGCCATTAGACGACGGGCCAGTTGCGCGGTGTGCGTAGGGGCCCCCGGGCAACCCTTGTCAACGGCGACCCCAGAGTGGCGCGGCCGGGGCAGCCTCGGAATGGTAGCGGAGGGGTGGGGTGGGGTTCAAGGCGATGCGATCTAGTCCGGCTTGGTCCCCTGACACCCAGGTGCCCTGCCGTGCAGCGACCCAGCCTAGCGTCCGAGAGGCGGCACCAAGCGCAATCCGACCACACGCCGCGGTTGTGACGGCTCCTCCGACAATCCCCAGACATGGTCACCGACCGCGTCCTGGAGCTTGAAGGTCGAGGGCAAAACGACCCGCCGTACCGGGGTACCATCGTCGCCACGCCTGACAGAATACCAGACGGTCTGTCCGCGGGCGACTTCAGGCGTCTTGAGCCAGACCTCGCCCGAGGCCGTAGCGACGAGAGCCGCGACGGTAAGGAGGTGCCTCGGGACGTACATTGCGTCCTCGACCATTCGGCGGAGCTCGGCGCGGGTCATGCCCTCCTGTTCGCCAGCGGTCGCGGCACTGGAGAGGTTTTTCTCTATCGCCGCCTCCGCGCTCTCGGGTGCCAGGGGAACCGTGGGCACGAGGAACCGGCGGTGCCACACGGTGTCGCCGGGCGCGCCGACCTCAAAGACCTCGACAGACCCTGCAGCGCCGTTTCGGCGCACTACTCCGACGCCGCCTGTTCTCGAGTCGAACCACGTCAGGTCGCGGTCGGAGAAGGGTTGGGAGACGGAAAAAACATGATAGGAAGGCGGACTCCCCTGGCCGCGGATTCCGATGAACCACGTACTATGACGAATGTCAAGGACGACCATGGTGTCGCGTTTCCATTGATTCCCAACCCCCGAGAGACGCAGCACGGCCTGTTCCCGGGGAGGGGGATTCTGCCTTCTGGGGTCATATCGCGGCACATCTCCCCAAGTCAGGAAGCCACCGTCGTCCAGCGGGGTCATGCGTCGCAGTTCCGGCGGATACGTGACTGTTTCGATCAGGTTCCCGTCTTGGTAGGAGTACTTCAGGGAACCATCGAGGTCTCTGATCCTGAAGCCATCCATATCCGCTCGTATGCCTGTGGGCGAACCGAATCCGCCGGGCAGATCTCCCTGCTTGAGTGTGACCAGGGGCGCACCCTCCGGCGAGTAGACCAGGATCTTCCATATCACTGTGGCTCCGACGATCTCTGCATTCCGCTCGACGATCTCCATGTCCCGCACGACAAGACGCATTCCCGTTCCATCCACACGCAGGCGCGAAAAGCCTCCAAAACCCCCGTCGGCTCCTTCCGGTTCATCGATCCGGTACTCCGGTGCGGTTGTCCAGGTCCCGGTTTGGGATCCGGCGGCGGCCTCGAGGCGGGCCGGAAAGGCCAACAGTATGGTCGTCGTGCCGATGCACAACACCCGCAGCCCGGCGCGGTCTGCGGTTCTCCGGTTACTTATTGCTTTCCTCCGTGGATCCGTACAGGCGCGGGGAAAGCACACGCTGGGACATCGGGATGGCTCCTATTCCTCATCGCGTTCCCTCCTCGGCCCGGTCCGCGTCCACAGGCCGCACCAACCGCCGGCCGACCACGTATTGAACGCCCAGGTCGTCCCGCCGGTAGCCCCAGACGTGGGTATCCGTGGCGTCCATGACCGCGAACCCCGATGGCACCAGGATCCTGCGGACCCCGCCCGGGCCACCGTTCCTCCGTACGGAGTACCAGGCGGTGAGCGAATCCTCCGTCTCGAACCCACTGAACCAGATCTCGCGCGAGACGGTTCCGCGTACACGCGCGGCGCCGGGTAGGGGATCCGGAAGGTAGAGCGCCTCCTGCACCGCAGCCCGCATGGTCGCGAAAGTTCGCCCTCCGGAGCCGCTCAATTGCCGGGCCAGTCCATCCACATAGCTCGCCGTGCGCTCGGGGCCGAGCCTCACCGGGGGCGGCGAGAGGCGCCGATGCCAGGCCGTATCACCATCGGCACCGATCTCCGCCAGATCCACCACGCCGGGACCAAGATTCCTTCGAACGACCACCACACTTCCGGCAATGGGGTCGAACCACGTCAGGTCATAGTCTCCCAGCATCTGCTCCGTCTGGATGCCCCCATAGACGGGTGTCCCTTCCGGGACGATGACGAGGGCGCGGTTGCGCGTGTCCAGCACGGCCACCGTATCCAGGCCCCACTGTCCGTCCTTCTCCGACAGAAACAGAACGGGTAGTGACTCGATCGGGGGTCTGCCGTCGAATCCCCACATGTCGAGCGGGGAGAACCCCGGTATCGCCAGCATCGAGCCGTCCTCGAGCAGGACCCTGCGCCTCAGTCCGGCGCCTCCCAAGGGGCTGGGCGGAAACGGAATCGACTCGATGAAGGTCCCGTCACTGGAAAACGACGTGAATCGCTGCCCTCCGTAGTCGATCGCGGTGAATCCCTCGTGGTGCATCTGAACGCCGAACTGCCCCGCGAATTCGCCCGGCCCCTCCCCTGGCCTTCCCACATCGCGCAACAGCGAGCCATCGGGGGTCCATATGGTCGCCCGCAGCGAGGCGGCTTCGACGACGAGGATACGGTCCCCGTCTCCCAGGACCCGCACCGCGCTGATGAGGGCGAAGCTGGCGTCAGAGGTACCGTTTACCCCTTCGCCGAATTCGAATTCCGGCTCGGTGGTCCAGGGGACGCCGAAGTCGGTGACGGGGACAGCCGGTTCCTCGCTACAGCCCTGTAGCGCCAACATCACCACCAGAAACAGAAGGTATGAACCCCTCTTCGTGCCCTGTTTCACGATCTCACCTCCAAGCTGTCAACTGCACAGGGGATTATGTACATGGGTTGACAAGACGGTGTTTCCTTTTAGCTTCAACGCATG
>JAPPGM010000074.1:0-6095 GCA_028874995.1 Gemmatimonadota bacterium
GCCTGGATGCATCGCCGCTCGAATGCCGTGGGGGTTTTTTCCACGGGCTCCTAGGGCATCCGCTGCGGGCGGCCGAGGACAACGGCACACCGCGCCCCCGCGGCGGCGGATTGGGCAATTGATCCGCAAGGTCCTTTTCCGTCTGCACCTGTCGGTGGCCCTCGCCGCCGGCCTGTTCATCGTGACGATGGCCGCGACGGGTGTCGTCCTGGCGTGCGAGGACGCGGTGATGTCGCTGGCGGAGCGGCGAAGGTCCGTGGCCGTGCGCGAAGACACCCCGCGCCTTGCACCCGACGATATCGTGCAGGCGGTGGAGGTCTGGGGCGCACGGTCGGGGGACCCCTTCACGGCCACCTCCGTCGAGTACCGGAACCGCCCCGGCGCGGCCGTGCAGGTCCACGCGGGGCGCGACGGGCGCGTCTTCGTGGACCCGTGGACGGGTGAGGTGGTGGGCGGGGGGTTCCCGCTCCTGGAAGGCTTCTTCGAGGGCGTGCGGGGGTGGCATCGCTGGCTGGGGGTTCCTGCGGGAGCGGTGCGTAAGGGACGGGCTGTGACCGGCGCGGCCAACGTGGCCTTTCTGTTCCTCCTCCTCACCGGGCCTCTCCTGTGGCTGCCTTGGCGCATCACGAAAAAGGCGCTGGTGGAGAACGTCGTCTTTCGGCGCGGCATTCGCGGTCCGGCGCGGCAACTCAACTGGCACTACGTGGTGGGGATCTGGTCGGTCGTGCCCCTGGTGGTGATTTCGATTACGGGGGTGGTGATGTCGTACCCGGGTGTGGGGGACCGGGTCTATCCGGTCGTAGGGGCGGTAATGGGGGGGGGAGGGGGTGCGCCGGATCGCGGTGTTGGGGAAGAAGGTGGGGGCGCGGGCCTCGCCGGAGCCCTGGCGGTCGCCGAATCACGAGTTCCCGGATGGCGAAGCATCGTGCTGACCCTCCCGCGGCCGGACGTCGCACAGCTGCGTGTGGACGTGCGCACCGGGCGCCGGGGCCAGCCGCAGAAGGCGGCCGTATTCACGATCGACCGTGGGACCGGCGTACTGGTGTCGGTGGAATCATTCCGCGACGAAACGCCGGGCCACCGCGCCCAGGAGTTCCTGCGTTACGCGCATACGGGCGAGTACTGGGGACTTGCCGGGCAGGCGCTCGCCGGGTTTTTCGCGCTCGCCGTGGTGGGATTGGCGTGGACGGGCTTCACGGTGGCCCTTGTGATGTGGCGGTTGCGGCGCGGGAGACGTTCCGGGTAGTCGGCCCGACGGGGAGTGCCAGCACTTTTTGCTAGCACATCCGTCCGTCACCAGATCAACGGCTCCAGACTGTACGCACCCTCATCCAGCCGCTCAATGAACGCCTTCGTGTAAACCCGCAGCTGCGCGGTCTCCGGGATCCAGTCCATCGAGTGGATCATCTCCTTGGGCATCGCACTCAGGTGGATCATCCCCCCCGCCATGGGGAACTCGTCCAGGTAGATCTGGATCCGAGCCGCACCCCCGGCCTTCATCACGCAGTCGGGGGTCATCCAGTCGGTCGCGCGGCTTGGTGGGGTGGGGCAGGCGCTGATGTACGACATCGAATTGCGCCGGAAGATGGCGGTCGGGTCCGCGTTGATGGCATTCGCCAGTATCGTTGGCGAGATCCTCGTGACGCGGAACGGGAAACGCTGGCGCCTCTCGGCCAGGAGCCGGTCCGACCGCGTCATCACCTCGAGTCCTTCCAGCGCCACCGGGTTGGGGGTCATGCGCAGGTAGAGACCGTTTCCTTCGGCCACCGTGACCGTGCCCTCGACCGTGTTGTAGCCGAGGTGTTCGACGATGATCTCCCAGGTGCCTTCGGGGAAGTCGGGGAAGTGGAACCGGCCGCTCACGTCGGTGAAGGCGAAGCGGCGCAGTGCGGGGACCTTGATGACCGCGGCGATCACCGGCGCGTCGATCAACCCGTCCACGATTTCGCCGGTGAGGGTGAAGGTGACGGTGTCGGTGGAGGGAGGCGGTTCCTGGGCGGATGCCGGGTGGGGCCGGGTGCCCGCAATGGCGAGCGCAAGACACAGCGAAGCCATCCACATGGGACCATTCACGCCCCTACGCACCCCCGACCGCACCCCGGATCTGACGCACGGCCGCGTCCACGCGCAACTGCATCCCCATCTCCCCGTACTCCGCCGACGCGCGCGTCGGATCACCCGAGACGCCGCTCCCCTCGAACCCGCCCCCCGGCGCGAGCTGGTCCAGCCGGATGTGCTGCGGCGCGACGTACAGCAGCAGCGAGGTGTCGGTGATCCCCGCGTGCCGCCCGATGGTCTCGTCGGTCTCGCCCTGTTCGGCCAGCCATTCGCGGTAACCGTTCGCCGCGTAGTAGTCGCCGATGAAGTGCACACGTGCCCCCTCGCCCCCCCACTCCCCGTTCAGGAGGGCCGCGACCTCCTCCATCCCGCGCTGGTTCCCGCCGCTGTCCCCGATCAGCACGATGTCGGCGAACCCGTGGACCCGGAAGCTGCGCGCCGCGTATTCGAGCAGCTTCATGAAGAACTCGTTCGGCAGCGTAACGGTGCCGGCGTAGCGCATGTGACCCGACGGCGGATCGACGTTCCCCTCGGGCACGTAGGTCACGACGGGGGCGACCAGTGCGTTGCCCAGCTCACGCGCGATCCGGTCGGAGGCCGCCTCGATGATGTAGCGGTGCTTGCCCGTCACCATGTGGGGGCCGTTCTGCTCCGTGCCGGCAGTGGGGATGATCACCGTGGTGGCGCCGCCGGCAATCGCGTCGCGCACCTCGGTCCACGTCATCTCCTCGATGAAGACGGTGTTGACGAGCTGGGGCTCGGTGGGTGGCGACTGTGCGCCTGCCGGAGTGCCCTCCTCGTCGGGAGCGCACGCCGCGAACGCCGCGACGCCGGTCGCCGCCGCGATCCACATCGTCCGTCGCCTCGCCCACGCCATCGGCCTCTGCGTCCTCTCGTCCCCCCCTCGGCCCGGGGCCGCCCGCCCCTTCCTCCTCACCCGCCCGCCGCGAAGCAGTAGAAGAACCCGTTGCCGCCCGTCCGCTGCAGGTTCGCCTGGCCGCATCCGCGCGACGGGTGGGCCGAGTTCCACGATGTCGGGTTCTGGCCGCCGCCGATCCGGTCGTGGTGGCCGACCGCGGCGCTCCCCTCGGCGCTGTTGCTGGTCCAGTTGCCGCAGTTGTCGTAGCCCTCGCCGGTGTAGGCGGTCCCGTCCATGTTCGAGCCGGTCAGGATGTCGTGCATGTTGGGGTCGTCGCCGCGTCCGTTGACCATGTCCCCCATCTCCGTGAGGATCGTTTCCTTGGTCAGGTTGGCCGCGTCGGAGTGGAGCTCGTCGACGTTGTTGGCGATGAGCACGCCGCCGTGATTGTGCCACGGGCCGCTGCCGATCCGGTCGCGTGCGTTCACGGCCGCGCTCCCGTCGTCGCTGATCGTGCTCAGGTAGGCCATCCAGCCGCGCCCGCCGGCCCCCTGCGCGGCCGCGAGCGTCTCGCAGTGCGCGTCGGCCCCCCCGAGCCCGCCCAGGTTGGCTCCGTCACCCGGTCCCGCGCTGGTGATGAAGAAGGTCATCGGCTCCTGCGCGGTGGCGTCGCCCACATCCCCCGCCGGCCCGCCCAGCCAGGTGGCGCCCATCAACCCACCGCCCAGCACGACGGTGGCTGCAATCGCCTGGATCTTCATGATTCTCGCTCCTTCTGATCTTTGCCCGTTCAGTTCCGGGTCGCCCGTCCCCCTCAGTTGTTCCTCGGCCAGGGCGCCCCCTGGTTCATCGCCGTCACCGGCCCCAGCCCCTTGTACACGAATTTCTGCACGCGTTTCCCCTCGTAGGTCTCCGTCGTGTAGATGTTGCCCTGCGAGTCCGTCGCGATACTGTGCACGGCGAAGAACAACCCCGGCTGGCGTCCCCCGTCACCGAAGCTGGTCAGGACCTCGAGATTGAGCCGGTCCATCACGTACACCTTCATGTTCTTACCGTCGGCGACGTACATGTAGCGCTGCTCGGGGTCGCGCGAAAACGCGATGTCCCAGGTGGACCCGTCGCCCAGCGTGCGCGGCGCGATCCGTACCTCGTCCACGAAGGTGCCGTCCTTGCGGAAGACCTGGATGCGGTTGGCCTGGCGGTCGCAGACGTACACGAATCCGTCGTTCGACGGATCGGCGCAGTGGACCGGGTTGCGGAACTGCTGCGGCAGCGGCGCGTCGGGGTCGTAGAGGCCCAGGCGGGTGTCGTCGGGCGTGTTGCCGTAGGCACCCCAGAAGCGCTTCAGCTCGCCCGTGTTGATGTCCAGCACGGCCACGCGCTTGTTTTGGTAGCCGTCGGCCAGGTACGCCTCGTTGGCTGCGGCGTCGAAGGAGATCTTGGCCACGCGCCCGAAGGAGTTGGTGCTGTTGCTGTTGGGCATGTCGGCGCCCACCTCGCCGTAGGACGCGAGGAACTCCCCGTCGCGCGAGAACTTGAGGACGTGCGAGTCCGCGCCGTTCCCCCCGATCCAGATGTTGTCCATCGGGTCGACGGTGATCCCGTGGTTGGACGCCGGCCAGGTGTACCCCTCGCCGGGCCCGCCCCAGGAGTTGACCAGGTTGCCCGCCGGGTCGAACTCGAGCACGTACGGAGCCGGCACGCAGCACTCCCCGGTGGGCGGATCCTGGGCCGCGCCGATCTCGGTCCGTTCGTTGAGCGGCGCCTGTCGGTGCACGATGAAGACGTGGTCGCGCGAGTCCACGCCGACCCCCACGACGGACCCCAGAACCCAGTGATTGGGAAGCGGTTGGGGCCAGAAGGGGTCGACCTCGAACATCGGCGCCTCGGCGGCACGGTCGGCCGCGGCCTGGAGGCGGTTCTGGGCGATGTAGATGGCCACGGCGGCCACGACCAGGGCCACGGCGAGAAGCTGTTTGCGCTTCATGGGACAGTTCCCTCGGCAGGGGGGCAGGTGACGATTCGGGGGGAAAGTAGGGCGCGGACGGCTTGTCAGCCAAGGGTGGGAGGGCCAGGGTACCAGTCGGTGGCGCCGGTCCCACTCGCAATCGATCGTTTCCGCCACCGGTCGTCCCGGCAAGAAGGCGTGCGCGGGCCGCGGGACCTCGGCGACAAGTCTGTTGGAGGGGTTGGAATGAAAGGACGGACACTTCGGAGCGGTGCGATTGCCGCGCTGGCGGCGGCGATATGGATGCTCGTTGCGCCTGCGGGAGGGGTGGGCAGCCCGGGCACGGCCACCCGGCCCGCGCACCCGGCCACCGCACGCGTTGCCGCCATTCCTCCGCCCGCCCCCCACGAAATCCCCGCCGACGTCATCGTGCGCGCCTTCGTCAAAGCCGAGGCGGGGGCGCTCCACCTCGTCCTCCGAGTCCCCCTCACCTCGATGCGCGACGTGGACTTCCCCGTGCGCGGCCCCGGCTACGTCGAAATCGGGGAAGCCACGGAACTGCTCGCGGACCAGGCGAAGGTGTGGATCGCGGACTACGTCACCCTTTACGAAGAGGCCGTCCGCCTCCCCGCGCCCGTCGTCACCGGCGCCCGCATCTCTCTCCCCTCCGACCCCTCCTTCGCCGACTACGACCGCGCCGTCGCGCACATCGCCGTCCCTCCCCTCCCCCCCCCCACCGAGCTGATGCTGGAACAGGCCATGCTCGACGTGGTCCTCCGCACCCCGATCACCTCACCCGAGTCACGCTTCTCGATCGATCCCGCGTGGGCCCACCTGGGGATCCGCACCACGACCGTGCTGCGCTTCATCACCCCCGAGGGCGCGGAGAGGGTCTTCCAGTACCAGGGCAATCCCGGCCGGGTCCGCCTCGATCCCCGCTGGCACCAGGCGCTGCTGCGCTTTGTCGCGCTCGGCTTCGCGCATATCCTGGACGGGATCGACCACCTGCTCTTCCTGCTCTGCCTGGTGATCCCGCTCAGGCGCATCTGGCCGCTCGTGTCGGTCGTGACCGCCTTCACCGTGGCGCACTCGATCACCCTGGTCGCTTCGGTGCTGGGGCTCGCGCCCAAAGCGCTATGGTTTCCCCCGCTCATCGAGATGCTGATCGCGGCCTCAATCGTCTTCATGGCGCTCGAGAACATCGTGGGGAAGGCGCTGGGGCGGCGGTGG
>JAPPGM010000074.1:6175-17190 GCA_028874995.1 Gemmatimonadota bacterium
AAGGTGATGAAGCCGCGCATCGGGGCGATCGTGGTGTCGGCGCTGGTGGCGCACGCGAGCCTGCACTGGATGGCGGATCGGTGGGGGGTGCTGAGGGCGTATGACTTCGTGCAGCCGGTGATGGACGCGGGGTTCTGGGCGGTAGTGCTGCGTTGGGTGTTGCTCGCGCTGGTTGTGGTGGGCGTGGGGTGGGGGCTGGGGGTGGTGTATGGGCGGCTGGCGGCGCGGTTCGGGGTGGCAAACAAGAACCTCCCGGCTGAAGGTGAGATGTAGTAATGCGAAGAGTACCTTTTGGAAACCAAAGTTTACATTTTGGCTGGCCTGAACTTGGCGGCGTGGCTGCCCACCACGTGGCTCCCGATGGCCGTTCGTTCTTGCCTTCGGTCGTGAGGGAGAGAAGCCCGGCGAGTTCCGGACGCCCACCCGGTTGGCGGTGATGGCCAACGGAGACGCTGCCGTGTTCTGAAGAGCCCGCCCGCGATTGCACACTTACGGATCGCCAACTGTTTTAACCATGTGGGGTGGCCAGAAGTACCGACATCCACCCCTGAACTGCGACAATGGCCTCCGGAACATGACCATCGTCCGACACCCGCTCAAGCGCCCCCAACTCGCGTCGCTTGCCGTAGTCCTGTCGGTGTGCCTGATCGGTACGACGACCGCTCACGCCCAGGAACTGGCTCTGACCGGCCAGGACCGCTGGCTCGATCCCGACTTCGAAGAGGTCTACCGCGTGGGATCCTTCGGGGGCGCGGACTGGGAGCAGTTCGGGAACATCATCGGCCTGGGCTTCGACGGCGTCGGCAACCTCCATGTGCTCGACCAGCAGGCGGACAGGGTCACCATCGTGGCTCCCGACGGAGGCTATCTTCGCGACTTCGGCCGCAAGGGGGAGGGTCCCGGCGAGTTCCGCACGCCCACCCGGTTGGCGGTGATGGCCAACGGGCATGTCGTGGTGTTTGAATCCATCCGCAATGCCTTCCACATCTTCGACTGGAACGGCGGCCTCAAGCGCACTGTGCGCATCCCTGACAATCCGCTCGCCACCGTCCTGCCGGAACTGGACTCCCACCTTGACGGCGATGTCATGGTGCTGATTCCCAACGGAGTCGTTGCAATAATATCCAGGGCCATGATGGGTACCGGTGGCCAGGCTGGCGCGGATGGTGCCACCCGCCGAGTCGAGCGGCTTGTACTGGGCGAGGAGGAGGTTGTGCTGGAGGAGATCACCACGGCCTGGGCTCCTCCGCCCGGGGTGCCGCATGGCCAGGCTGCCCACACCACCGTGACTATCGGCTCCGGCCTGGCTTTTGCGCCGCTCCTGTACGTCGGCGCACTCCCCGGGGGTGGAGTGGCGTTCTCCGATTCATCCGCCTACGCAATCAAGATCACCGACTCCGATGGGACCATTCAGAGGATTCTGACCCGTCCGCTCCAGCCCGAACCCGTTACCGACCGCATCCGGGAGGAAGAACGGGCAAGGCGATTGGAGGAGTTGGAAAGGGAGGCGGAGTCCGCAGATCCGCTGCCCGAACGGTTTGCCGCCATGGCGGCGCGAGCGCTCGAAACCAGGCGTAACGACATCGAGGCACTGCAATTCTTCAACGAGATTCCCATCGTCCGCGACCTGCAAACCGGCTGGAGGGGGACGATCTGGATCCAAAGGGCTGGCGACTATCCCGACGGCGATGGTCCAATCGATGTACTGGCCGCGGATGGCCGATACCTGGGCAGCTTCCCTCAGGGGACCACGACGATCCCGGCCGCATTCGGGCCGGACGGCCTGGTGGCGTTCATCGAGACGAACGAGTTGGACGTGGAGTCCGTGGTGGTCCGGAGGCTGCCGCTCGCTGTGCGGTAGCGAGCAGCTCGTGCACAAGTCCCGCGGCATTCGAGGGACCAACCGGACTTGACATGCGTCGAGCAAGACCGCTTATTACGAACCTCATCGTAGTACAACCGCGGCATCCACCGGGGTCTCGGGGGAAAGGTGAAAGGGAATGAGCAGGTTCGGCAGTTCGATGGTCCACTTCATTTACCGGACAGCTCCGGCCTGGATGGTCACGTCGGCCCTCGGCGCTCAGGAAGTCATCGAACTTCCTGCGGAAGACCGCCCGCTCGCCGCCGACTTCGAGGAGGTGTACCGGGTCGGATCCGTGACGGGCGAGGCGTGGGAGCAGTTCGGCAATGTCCGCGCGCTGGGCTTCGATGGCACGGGACGGCTGTACGTGTACGACAACCAGGCGGCCCGCATCACCGTGGTGGGTCCGGGTGGCGAGTTCCTGCGGGCGTTCGGCAGGTCGGGGGAGGGCCCGGGCGAGTTCCGCAGCGCGGACGGACTCGCGGTATTGCGGGACGGGAGGGTCGTGATTGGAGACCTCGGGCACCGCGCATACCAGGTCTTCGACGCGAACGGCGATTTCGAGCGCATGGTGCGGATGGCTTCCGAGCCGGGTGATGTGAGGCTCACCGCTCTCCTGGCCGACCCGGGGGGCGAAGCCGTCTTCACCCTGGTGGGGGCGCGGAACCTGCAGGTCGGCATGGCCACCGAGGGGCGCAGCACGCCCCACACGTCCAGACCGGTGGAACGTCTGATTCTTACCGGAGACGTCGCGGTGAAGGACACGGTTGCCGAGGGTTGGCTCCCTCCGGGTGGAGACCAGTCCGGGCTGCCCTTCGGCGGCCAGGTGAACTTCGGCCCTCCACCTCGGCGGGTATTCGGACCGCATATCCTTGCGGGTGTGCTCCCCGACGGAGACGTGGCGTTCTCGGACTCGTCGGCGTATGCGATCAAGATCGCGCGGCCGGGGGAGGGAATCCGGCGAATCCTGAAACGGCCCTTCCAGCCGATCCCCGTCACGAACCGGGTGATCGAAGCCGAAACGGAGCGTCGCGTCAAGGAAATGGAGGCCCGAGGAGTGCCGAGGTTCGTCATCAGCGGCACGGCGAGGAACCGGGCGACGACGACGGGCCCATCGATGTCCTCACGACGGAGGGTGGCTACGTCGGCACCTATCCCGCCGGGGTGATCGGGATGCCGGCCGCGTTCGGGCCGGGAGGCCTGATGGCGTTCATCAAGCGGGATGAAATGGACGTGAAGATGGTGGTCGTGAGACGGCTTGCCCCGCTGGGAGGGTCGCCCGGAAGCCCTCCGGACTGTTGGGCTATAGCTCCACGGATAGACAGCCCTCGACCGCTTCCCGGACGTTGAGAAGTAGCTCGTCGAGTGACTCGCCCTGGGACACGCATCCGGCAATCGCCGGCACCTCTGCCCAATACCCTCCCTCCTCCGCCTCATGGACCACGATCGTCAGTTTCATTGATCGGCCTTATCCTCTTCCGGCAATCCGGCTGGTGATCTGCCGTCGGCACTCTTCAAGCTTGCGATTCGCTCTCCAGCATCATGATGACAAGCTTATCACCGGAGCCAGCGAGAGGCCAAGGGCGCGGCGTGGCTTGACCCGACCGGGGAGGTGAAGTGAAGACCCATTCTCTCTCGCCCGGAGCGGGCGTGGTAGCGGGGGCGGCGCTGCTGTTCGCGGCGTCGGCTGAATCCCAGGAGATCATCCGGCTCCCCGCCGGGGACCAACGGCTGGAGCCCGAGTTCGAGGAACTCTACCGGGTCGGGACCCTGACGGGCGAGGACTGGGAGCAGTTCGGAAACATCCGCAACGTGGCCTTTGACGGTGCCGGGCGGCTCCATGTCTTCGACAGGCAGGCGGCGCAGATCTTCGTCGTGGACCGAAGCGGCGGCCTGCGCCGTACGCTGGGAGGCCGGGGCGAGGGCCCGGGTGAATTCAGGAACGCGCATTGGTTCGCGGTCACGCCCGGTGGCAAAGTGGTGGTCGCGGATCAGGCTGACCGCGCTTACGAGATCTTCGACGCGGACGGGGACTACGAACGCCGGGTACGCATGGGCGAGGGGCTGGAGGTCATGGTGCTTTGGAGCTTCATGGCCGATCCCGTCGGCGACGCCGTATTCTCCGCGGTGGGCACCCAAATGCTGTCCTTCAGCTTCGTTGCCAACGCCCCATCGCCCACCACCCGGCCAATCGAGCGCCACGACCTCAGCGGCGACGTGGTGAGCCGGGACACCGTTGCCGACGGCTGGCTACCCCCGGACGGGGAACTCTACAACGGATTGCGAGAGCCGATCGCGTTCGGGCCGCGGATGTCGGCGGGTATGCTCCCGGACGGGAGCGTGGCCTTCTCGGACTCGACGGCGTACGTGATCAGGATCGCGCGGCCCGGGGCCGGTGTGGTGCGGGTTCTGACGCGGCCGCTCCAGCCGGTGGCCGTGACCGGCCGGATGATCGAAGCCGAGAAGGACCGCCGGCGAGAGCGGGTGCAAGGACTCGATCCCGGCTTGCGGGAATTCGAACTCCGGCATCTCGACAACCTGAAGTTCTCCGGAGAGTTCCCGATCGTCCGCGCACTGGGGACGAGCTGCGACGGGGAAATCTGGGTGCAGCGGCACGGAGAGGAACCGACCGACGACTTCGGTCCGATCGATGTCCTCACGATGGACGGGCGCTACGTCGGCACCTATGCTGCGGGTGCGATCGCGATGCCGGCCGCGTTCGGCCCGGGTGGTCTGGTCGCATTTATCGAGACGGACGAGTTGGATGTGAAGACGGTGGTCGTGAGAAGGCTTGCACTGCGGGGAAGATAGTGGGGCACAACCCGGACTTTCCCGTTTGGCAGGGGAGCGAAAGTAATGTGTGATTTCCATTATGGAAAGATGAGTTTACATTCTGGTGAATGCATGTCGCATTGCGCGGCGGTGAAGGCGCTCGGCGTGGCGTGCTCAGTCGTGCTGTTGAGCTTCTGGGCGGCGAGTCCCTTGAGGACCCAGGAAATCATCGAACTCCCAGCCGACAGCCGCTGGCTCACCCCGGATTTCGAAGAAGTCTACCGGCTCGGGACGCCCTCCGGCGAGGCATGGGAGCAGTTCGGCTCAGTCGACGTGGCGTTCGATGATGCGGGTCGGCTGTACGTCCTGGACCATCATGTGGACAGCATCTTCGTGGTGGGCCCGGAGGGCGAATACCTCAGGGCTCTCGGCGGAGTGGGAGAGGGTCCCGGGGAGTTCCGCAACGTTGTGGAATTCGCGGTCATGCGGGACGGCTCGGTGGTGGTTGCCGACTTCGGGTACCCGGCGTACCAGGTTTTCGACGCGAATGGGCGATTCCAGCGCATGGTGGAATGGGCGCCGCGTGTGGTCTGGGCCGTGTCGACGGGCCTCATGCCGGATCCTCGGGGCGGAGCCGTGTTTGTTGCGGTGGGATCTCCGTTGAAGGCAATCGAGATGGTCAACCGGGGAGGTGTCACACCGTCGCCCACGACCCGGCCCATCGAACGCCTCGACATCACCGGGGACGTGGTGATCAGGGATACCGTGGCGACCGGGTGGCTGCCCGAGGGCAGCGACCCCATGGCAATCGGGGTGAGCAGATTCAACATGGTCTGGCGGAGATCCGACGGACGTTCGGCGCCGGTGAAGGCCTACCCGCCGCTGATGCTGGCGGGTGTTCTTCCCGACGGCAGCGTGGCTTTTTCGGATTCGTTGGCGTACGCCATCAAGATCGCGCGGCCGGGGTCCGGGGTATGGCGGATCCTGAAGCGGCCGCTGGAGCCGATCCCTGTGACGCGCCGCGTCAGGGCAGCCGAACGGGAACGTCGCTTGAGGAGGGCCGAAGAGCGTTCGCAGGTAGTCAATCGAGCGACACGTGAGCGGATCGCGAATCTGGAATTCTTCGACGCAGTTTCGATGGTTCGCGACCTGAGGACGGGTTGGGACGGCGAGATCTGGGTGCAACGACACGGCGACGAACCGAGCGACGACCGGGGCCCGATCGACGTGCTGACGATGGATGGCCGGTATCTGGGGAGCTATCCGGCGGGTGCGGTGGCGATGCCGGATGCCTTCGGACCGGGCGGACTGGTTGCCTTCATCGAGCGGAACGAGCTGGACGTGCAGACGGTAGTAGTACGGAGACTGGTGGGGTCGTGAACAGGGATCCTTGCTCCCGGATAGTAATGCACACATTACAGTTTGGAAACCGTAGTTTACATTTGGGATGCAGGGTCCTCCTGCCTTGGTTGCTCCTCGCCCCTTCGGCCGACGCCCAGGAAATCATCGAACTACCCGCCGAGGATCGCTGGCTCGTGCCGAACTTCGAGGAGATCTACCGGGTCGGATCCCTCTCCGGCGCCGATTGGGAACAGTTCGGCTACGTCCGCAAGGTGGGCTTTGACGGTGCGGGGCTGCTCCACATCCTCGACATGCAGGCCGCGCATATCCTCGTGGTGGACCGGAGCGGCGAGCTGCTCCGCACGATGGGAGGGCCGGGCGAGGGTCCGGGCGAGTTCAAGGATGCACTGTCGTTCGCGGTCATGCCGGACGGCCGGGTGGTGGTCGCGGACTGGGGAGATCTCGCATACGAGATCCTCGGCGTGAACGGCGACTACGAACGCAGGGTGCGAATGGGAGCGGGTGACGAAATCAACAGACTGTGGGATTTCATGCCCGACCCGGCGGGCGACGCTCTGTTCTCCGCGGTGGGCGGTCAATTCCTGGTGTTCCGGGGTGGCCCGAGCGGTGCCCAGGCGCCCACGGCCCGGCCCATCGAACGCCTTGACCTCACGGGCGATGTTGTCACGAGGGACACTGTTGCCGAAGGCTGGTTGCCTCCTGGCGGGGAACTCCACACCGGGTGGCGGGAGCCGAAGGTGTTCGGGCCGTGGATTTCGGCGGGGATGCTGCCGGACGGGAGTGTGGCGTTCACGGACTCGTCGGCGTACGCGGTCAAGATCGCGCGGCCGGGCACCGGCGTGTGGCGGATACTGGTGCGCCCGCTCCAGCCGGTCCCCGTAACCGGCCGGATGATCGAGGCCGAGAGGGACCGTCGGCGAAAGGAGTATGAAGCGGTGGATGATCCGATCTTCCTGCGCTCCGCTCGCGAGGCCTTGGCCAATCTGAAGTTCCACGACGAGGTTTCGCTTCTTCGCGAGCTGAGGACGGGCTGGAATGGCGAAATCTGGGTGCAGCGGCGTGGCGAGGAACCACACGACAACAACGGACCGATCGATGTCCTGACGATGGACGGCCGCTACATCGGGACCTACGCGGCGGGTGCGGTTGCGATGCCCGACGCCTTCGGTCCGGACGGCCTGGTGGCGTTCATCGAACGGGACGAGCTGGGTGTGCATTCGGTGGTGGTGAAGCGGGTGGTGGACCGGTGAAGCGATGCGTGGGCCGCTCTGCGCTGTATCGGTTGACCGTGTCGCACTGGAGAAACGCTTTCGGGACCCGGTGGTAGAGGCAATGCGCGGAACAGGTTGGGCTACGGTGGCATTCCTCCTCGGCACGGCACCTGCCAACACACAGGAGATCGTCAACCTCCCCGCCGAGGACCGCTGGCTGGACCTAAGCATCGAGGACCTCTATCGCGTCGGGTCACTCGGCGGCGAGGAGTGGGAACAGTTCGGGAGCGTCACGGACGTGGCGTTCGACGGCGAAGGCAACCTCCATGTCTTCGACAATCGTGCTCAACGGATCGTCGTCGTCGGTGTCGACGGATCCTACATCCGCGGATTCGGCCGCAGGGGTGAGGGACCCGGTGAGTTCAGGCAGGCGACGGCACTCGCCATTGCGCGCGATGGCCGGGCGGTTGTGGCCGATGTCGGGCACCGCGTCTTCCACATCTTCAGTGCGAACGGGGACCCCGGACACAGGTCGCGGATGAACGTCGTGCACGGGACGTTGAGGGGTGGGAGGATCGTGGCCAGGTCGGGTGTGGATGAGGTCATCGGCATCCCGAGTGCGTCGCGGAGCTACTTCGTCAGCGGCCCGGGAGGCCCGCCGCCACCGGCCACCGGCCATGCGATTGAGCGCACGATGCTGGCCGGGGAGCAGTCCGAGACGGATACGGTCGCCGAGCCGCGGCTGTATCCGCTCGACAACGCGAGTGCGGCGGCCGCTGCCGAGGGAAAGTACAAACAGGCCGCCGGCATGTTCCTGGCCTTCCCTTCGATGTTCCCGGGGATGCAACGCGCCTTCACCCCCGCCTTGCATTGGGGCGTGCTGCCCGATGGGCGCGTCACGTATTCGGACTCCTCCGACTACGCGGTCAAGATCGCCGAGGCGGGCTGGGGGGTCGTGCGCGTGCTGAGACGTCCGCTGCCGCCCGAGCCGGTGACCGCCGGTACGATGCGCGCCGAGAGGGATCGGCGTCGCGAGCGACCGGATGAGGTGGGGGAGGGCTGGACCATGCTCGACCCGGGCGATCGCCTCGACAACCTCGAGTTCTTCCCCGAGGTACCCGTGATACGTGGCTTGGCGACGACCTGGGACGGGCACATCTGGGTGCTGCGGCGCGGTGACGGTCCCCACGATGACGGTCCCATCGATGTGCTAACGGCGGCGGGAGGCTACCTTGGCAGCCTTCGCGCGGATGCAACCGTGATTCCGGATGCCTTCGGCCCGGCTGGCCTGGTGGCGTTCATCGAGACGAACGAGCTGGAGGTGCAGACGGTGACCGTCAAGCGGCTCGTGATTGGTCCACGATAGAGTCAATCACAGTTTACATAATGTCATCCGCAGTTTACATATGAGTTGCAAAAAGGACCGCTATGCCGATGGCGACGGGTCACCGAAGCCACCACAGTCCCCGGCGGGGGATGGATCGGAGGCAACGGGATTGAGATCAATTGCGAGCCGGAGAGTGGGGTGGAGGGCCATCCTGGCCTGGCTGGTCGTCGCGGCTCCGGCCACTGCCCAGCAGGTCGTCGACCTCCCCGCCGAGGATCGGTGGCTGGAGCTCGACTTCGAGGAGCTGTACAGGGTAGGCTCTGCCGTGACCGGCGAAGCATGGGAGCAATTCGGGGAGATCTGGGACGTGGCCTTCGACGGCGCGGGCCACCTCTACATCCTGGACCGGCAGGCCCGGCTGGTCTATGTCGTGGGTGGCGATGGCCGCCTGATCCGGGAATCGGGTGGACCGGGGGAAGGCCCGGGCGAGTTCGCCGAGACGGCCGCCATGGCGGTCTTCAACGACGGTCGCGTGGTGGTGGGGGATCCCTCCCGCCGAGGGTACCACGTCTTTGCCGCCGGTGGAGAATTCGAGCGTATGGTACGCTTGGCCGAACCGGGGGTCGAATTCAGCCCCGAGTTCCATTGGGGGGTGCTTCCGGACGGCGGCGTGGCGTTTTCGGACTCGACTGCGTATGCGGTGAAGGTGGCCGAGTCGTCAGCGGGAATCGTTCGGATCCTGACACGCCCGTTCGAGCCCGAGCCGGTGACGGGACGCGTAATCCGCGCCGAGAAGGACCGGCGACTGCGTCGGCTGGCGGAGACGAATGAGCCCGGCACGGACCTTCCAGCGCGGCGCCGGGGGATCGAGGAATTGCAATTCCACACCGAACTGTCCGTCATTCGGGGTTTGGGGACAACTTGGGACGGGCACATCTGGGTGCTGCGGCGTGGCGACGGTCCCAACGATGACGGGCCCGTCGATGTGCTTGCGCCGGATGGTCGCTACCTGGGGAGCTACCCGGCGGGGACCACGGCGCTGCCGGCCGCATTCGGCCCGGATGGTCTGGTGGCGATTGTGGAGAGGAACGAGTTGGGCGTGCAGACGGTGACGGTGAAGCGGGTGGTGTCTGACGTGAGATGAGATAGGTTGTGCGAATCTTCGCAGTAACGCGTTGCAACCGTGTCCGCACTTGGCGCGGACGAGATGCCAATCTCCGCCAGGGACCACTGACAATGAGGAAAGCTGGATTCCGCCGAATTGAGCCCTGGATGATCTCAGCCTGGCTGTTGGCCGTGGCACCCGCCGGCGCCCAGCAGATCATCGACCTCCCCGCCGAGGACCGCTGGCTCGAGCCCGTCATCGAGGAAGTGTACCGCGTGGGCACAGCCGTGACGGGTGAAGACTGGCAGCAGTTCGGGCGGATCGCGGAAGTGGCCTTCGACGCCGCGGGCCACCTCCACGTCTTCGACCGCCAGACCCAACGCATCTTTGTCGTGGGCCCTGATGGCGACCTGATACGGGAGTTGGGGAGGCCAGGTGAAGGACCGGGCGAGTTTTCGACTTCGGGTGCCATGGCGGTCTTCACCGACGGACGCGTGGTGGTCGTGGACCTCAGCCGCTGGGGCTACCACATCTTCGCCGCTAACGGAGATTTTGAGCGTTGGGTACGCGTGGCCAAGCCGCCTGCGATAGTCAGAATCAGCCGTGTCGTGGCCCAGCCCGGAGCAGATGCGATCATTGGAGTGCCCACCTTGGCGACAGCAATGACGATGACGGGGCGGGCGTTCGATGAGCCGGTGAGATTGGACACTTCGCACGCGTTCGAGCGAACGACCCTGTCCGGGGACGAGTCGGAGACCGATACGGTCGCGGAAGCGTGGCTGCCCCCAATCGACACCGAGGGTCTGGACCGGAAGGATCTGCGCAACTACGGTCCCGTGCCCACACGCCTCCTCCCCGAATTCAGCCCCGAGCTGCATTGGGGAGTGTTGCCGGACGGTCGTGTGGCGTTCGCGGACTCGTCGACGTACACGGTGAAGGTTGCCGAGGCGGGGGCGGGGGTGGTGCATGTCATGACACGCCCCTTCGCGCCCGAGCCGGTGACGGGCCGGGTGATCCGCGCCGAGAAGGACCGGCGGCTGCGACGGCTGGAGGAAAGGGCCGCGCCGCGTGCCAACCTGCGGGGGCGCCGCCGGGAGATCGAGGAACTGGAGTTCCACACCGAACTGTCGGTCATCCGGGGTTTGGGGACGACCTGGGATGGGCACATCTTGGTGCTGCGGCGTGGCGACGGCCCCCGCGATAACGGGCCCATCGATGTGCTTGCGCCGGACGGGCAGTGTCGAGCGGATTCACATCTGATTGAGGTGATTGACGTTACGGGAACATAAGGTCCGGCTCCCGCCGTTTCGTTCCCGCTGGATCGCGAACTCTCAGGCGCGAGCCCTCCGGCGGTTTTCCAGAGCCGTCCTGAGCTGT
>JAPPGM010000074.1:17200-17885 GCA_028874995.1 Gemmatimonadota bacterium
CTCCTTCCAGCCGCCGAGCTCGCAGAGCACCTTGAGCGGCTGGTCCATCAGGTCGCTGGCAAACTTCCGCCGAAGCGAGTGCCAGCCTCTCCCGCGCTTGGGCTTCAGCCCCGCCAGCCTCTCGGCCCTGCCCCACCACCCTCGTACCACCGTGGGTCCCATGCACCTTGAGGCATCCTTGGGCGCGGGCATCACAGGCGCTTCCCCAAGTCCGGGGTTCTTCCTCCGCGCCTCTTCCAGAACTTCGAGGGCCTCGGCGGTGACGGGCGTGACGTGCTCGTGTCCCGACTTGTCGTGCTCGGCCCGCCAACGAATGGTCCGGCCCTCGAAGTCGATGTCAAGCCACCGAAGCTGTCGGATGGCTCCGATCCGGTGGCCGGTCTCGTGGGCGAGCACAAGTGCTACGCGGAACCGCCATCCGACCTGCCGCGACACCTTCAGGAGTGCCCGGTATTCCCCCTCCGCGAGCACCACCCGGTTCGGGTTCTTCTCCGTGGGCTTCTTGAGGCCCTTGAGCGGGTTCCGGTCCAGCAACAGGCGGCCCCGGTCGTCCCTCGATCTCACGGCCCAGTTGAGCACCGCAGTCAGGAACTTCAGGTCATATTCGACCATCCGGTCGCCCACGGGCTTGCCGCTCGGTCCGATCCTGCCCGCGCGCCGCTCCCTGATGAAGCGGTCCCAGTCC
>JAPPGM010000159.1 GCA_028874995.1 Gemmatimonadota bacterium
GCCAGCCCGGCGCCTCGCCGCTCTCGGTGCTCGCGGGAGTTTATCCACGGACTCATAGGATCCGGCGTCAGCGCTCAAGGGTGACGAGAATCGCCCCGTTCATGTAGCCCGTGCCGAATCGGGTGGACGCGTCGGTACCGTTGAGGTAGCGCATCTCCCGGACATCGAGGACGTTGATTTCTTCGAGCTCGCTGAGGCTCTGCAGAGGCACGCCGTTCAGGTGGACCCTGGGCTGGCTCGAGTTGCCACCCGTTGCCGCCGCGATGGCGGGCCTGTTTCCGGCCCGCAGCCAGTTGGGGCGCAGGCGGCGGATCGCGTCGAGAGCATTGAAGTCGGGCATGTCCCGGAGTTCCCAGTTCCCGATCAGGTTGGGACTTGCGCCGGAACCGGAAGTGGCCCGGCCGGGATAGCACGCACTGAGGAAACCGACAAACAGGACGAGGGAGAACAGTATGAAGCCAGCCCGGTAAGATCGCATGGGTTCACTCCTATCGTGATGGGCAGAATCCCCGGACCGCCCACCCGACCGTCGGCCAGGTGGGCGTCCAGGGTTTCCCTGAGTCGTTTTCGGCGCCTACCCGGAAAGCGACCGCGCTCGACGCGCTCCCCGGGCGACGCGCGAGAACCTCAACTCACGCCGGGACAGTTGAGATCCGGATTCGTGTCGCACTCGATGTCCGCGATGGGCATGCAATACACCACCCTGGACGCCCCGTTCTCGGCCTCCACCCGGGTGTTGATCACATGCTGCTCCGCGATGTACGGGTGCTCCCAACGCCTCATGTCCGCGAAGCGCCGGCCCTCCAGGTGCATGAGCGTGTAGCGCTCCCCGTCCAGGATCGACCAGCCGTCGTCCAGCGCGTTGGGGTACTCCAGGGCTCCCGCCGTGGTGGGTGTCTCGATTGGATCCATGCCATACACGGCGCGCCCCTGGTTCACCAGGCTCGCGAACTGGCCCAAGTTGCCGTCCATCAGCGCCTTCTCCGCCCGGATGAGGAGCATCTCGGTGCCGCGGACCATGGGGAAGTCGGCATCCTCGCCGGTCTCCCCGTCCGGCCGCGTGAGCAGGCCCGGGATTTCGGATTTCAGGGAGGAGTAGAGCGGCATGCTGTTGCTTTCGGCCCGGAACTCGCCACCGTAACCCGCTGCGAAGTCGCACCTGCCGGTGTCGCGGATATCCCCCCTGGGTCCGTGGACTGTCCGCAACGTATCGCTGCGCCATTCCCCGCACTTTACCCAGGGCGCGCGGGGGTCGTCGTAGAAGACCCGGTGCAACGGCGTGTTCCAGAGCGTGAAGTCGTCGTTCTGGAAGGAAACGTCGAACCAGCCGTTGTCCTCCACCACCGGATCGGCGTGGCTGTACAGGATGAAGTCGTCGGGCACCTCGGCGGCGTGCTGTACCGCCAGGTCCCAGTCGCCCATCAACACCGCCGCCTGGGCGATGCCCCCGTGGGCGGCGAACATGAGCTTCTGCGGGTCGAAGATGCGCGCGTCCCCGTCGGGAATGGCGGCTCCGGAGGCCACCGCGGCCTCGGCCACGGCGAGCGCGTTCTGCATGGCGTTCACCGACCTTCGCATGATCGAATCGATCTGAACCGTCTGCGAACCGTCGTATGCTTCGTTCGACCCCATGAGAGGCCCCGCACCCGGCCCGTAGGTGTAGACGGACTCGCAGAACAGCTCGCCCATCATGCGCTCGGCCCAACCGGAGATGAGCCATGAGCGGGCGGTCAGCGGATGCGCGTCGGACTCGTCGCCGAACACGTTGCCGAGGATGGTGACGCCGTAGTAACCGGCCCAGGCGGCCTCGTGGAGCTGCTGCCACGGAAAGTTCCCGGGGCGGTCGGAGTAGTTGCGGTACTCCAGGATCTCTTCGCCGCTCGAGCTGACACCGTCGTTGTTGAAGTCATCGGTTGCGGAGCCGCCAAACCACCAGACCCCGCTGAAGTCGCGCATGTTGTCGTGGAGCTCGGAATTGATACCCCGCACGAACGGCACCATCAGGTTCGGATCCTCGATGTCGTCCTCGAGGATCACGCCCGTGATCTGGGTGTCGACACATCCGGCCGTCGCAAACAGGGCCAGCAATCCGAGGAGCGAACTTCTTGTCTTTTCTCTCTTATTCATGTCAATGCTCCCTGTCCGGTCAGAAGTTGAGCCGCAGGTTCACCGAGAACTGCCTGGCCGGCGGCAGTATGTAGCCGTTGCCCCGTGCCGTCTGCTGGGCGGGCCGGAGCAGTCCATCGGGATACAGGCCCGAGAAGTTCGTGATGGTGAACAGGTTCGTCGCCCGGAGTTGGATCGTGGCCCCCGTGACGCCGCCCGGCAGCCAGGCCTGCGGCATCCGGTAGGACAGGCTCGCGGTCTGGAGCCGGAAGTAGTCGGCCGGCTCCATCCAGTCTTCGTTGTCGGACTCGTTCTCCCAGCAGCGCCCGATCTCCTTCGCCGTGTACTGGGCGTACAGGCTCGGGTCTTGGGCGGCCACACCGGCGTTCACCGCGTTGTTGATGGGCCAGCACGGCGGCCACAGGCCATCGGCCGTGAGTTCCTGGGCCATGTCGTCGTAGAGCCAGTGCCCGATCTGCGCGACTCCGAACACATCGAGAATGAAGTTGCTGAACAGCGTGGCCCTGATGCCCGCCGAAGCCTCGTGGGGCGGCCGGCTGGGCGCGTAGAAGAAGGTGTCGGGATGGTTCGCGATCTCGACGCCGTTCAGGACGCAGTCCTCGTCGTCCGTGTAGATGGGAAGCGCGCCCATCTCGTCGGGATTGCACATCATCTTCCCGTACAGCGAGGGAATCGGCCGGTCCCGCCGGTAGCGGTTCAGGTAGTTGAACGAAAACTGCTCGAACTGCGGGCTTCCCAGGTCGACCATCGTGGTCTGGTTGTACTGGTAGTTCGCGTTGATGCTCACGCGGCTTTCGAAGCCTTCGAAGACCAGGAAGTCGGTGCCGATCTCGAAGCCCTCGGCATCCCAGATGCCGATGTTCTGCGGAATGTTCTCGGCGACGCCGTTGGATGGCGGCGGGGCAGCGTAGATCAGCCCGTCGAAGGTCCTGCGGTGGTAGTAGGTTCCATTGACCGCCAGGATTCCGTCGAAGAGGGATGCGTCGAAGCCGGTCTCGTATTCCCTGGCCCGCTCCGGACCCAGCCTGCGGTTGGCCAGATTCTGGATGATGAAGCCGAGGTCGTTCTCGTCGGCCAGGGTCCCGACCTGGAAGACCGTCACCGCACCGCTGGCCGGCGGCGCCTCTCCCGAATGGCCGTACGCCGCCCGAAGACGGAAGGTCTCCCACCAGGACGGCCAGAAGGTCTCGTCGGAGATGGTGTAGGTGGCCTGGGCCTTGGGGTATATCGTAAACCGGGTTTCACGCGTGTAGTCTTCCCCGAAGGAACTGTGCGTATCGGCGCGGAGGCCACCGCTCACGAAGAAGCGGTTCCTCCAGCCGAGCTGCTCCTGGATGAAGAATCCCCCGCCCTCGGTGGCGGACCGGTCCTCGTTGTAGTTCGTGACGTCCGCCGCATTCTCCAGGACCTTCGCGCCGGGCCCGATGAACCCCTCCACGTCGGTGCGGTTGCCCAGGTGCTCGTTCTGGTTGTACTGGATGCCCACGGAGGTGGTGGAATTGAGATTGCTCGAGAACTCGTGCAGGTACGTGGAAGCGTAGTCCATCGTGATCACGCGCCGGTTCTCGATGTCCACGGTCCGGGTGCCCAGGGGATTGTTCCAGAAGAGCCAGGGCCGCTGGGTGACGTAGTGGGAATTCGAATAGTCCAGGCCGAATGTCAGCCGATGCCGCATCTGGGCCATCGGTGTCCACTCCACGTTCGCGCTGGTGTTGAAGTGGTTGACCACCTGGTCCTGAGTGAGGTCGAACACCCTGGCGTCGTCGTTGTCCGGCGTCTCTCCCTCGTCGCCGCGGGCCACGTTGAAGAGCAGCCCTTCGGCATTGTCGCCGTTCGGGATCCAGACGATGTCACGGCGCGTGTAGAAGTTGTTGAGGTTGATCTTGAAGTTCTCGAATCCGGTGAAGCTGAAGTTCGCGCGGACGTTCACGTCCTCCGACTCATTCGGGTCGACCACCCCCTGGGTCACGCCCCAGGCCCCGGAGGCAAAGTAGGTGACCTCCTCGCTCCCGCCCCGGACGGACAGGGAATAGTCCTGGATGTGCGCGTCCCGCAGCCAGCTGCCGCTCGCGGGACAACCGGGATCCGCGATGAGGTTGCCCTGCTCGTCGGTATTGAAGAAGTAGCCTTCCTCCAGCGAGTGGTTCAGCTGGCGGGTGCAGTCGTTGACCCGGAGACCGGTGGGATCGACTTCGGGACCGACGTGGCCGATGCGCTGGATGGCCTGGTTGACGTTCATGGTCCAGCGGGGCGCACCCGGCGCTCCCCTCTTGGTGAAGATCTGGATCACCCCGGCGCTGGCATCGGTGCCGTAGAGGCTCGACGCCGCGGGCCCCTTGATGACCTCGATCCTGTCGATGTCCTCCTCGCGGATGCTCCCGAGGAAGGTCGCGTGCTCGTAGGCTTCGCCGGTGGCGTCCTCGAGGGTACCGGTGGGCATGCGCACGCCGTCGATGTAGATGAGGGGGCGGTTGCGCCCGTTCACGGAGTTGGTGCCCCGGAGCATGATGTCGGATCCCGCCCCGGCCGTCCCCGACACTCCGGTGACGCTTACGCCCAGCGCGCGGCCGCGGAGCGCGTCCTCCAGGTTGACTGCCCCGGCGTAGACAAGCTCCTCGGCGGTGACCAGAGAGATGCTGTTGCCCACCTCCCGCTTCTGGGCCGCGATGGCCGTACCGGTCACCACCATCCCCTCGAGCTCGACCGCCCGGGGGTACATGGAAAGGTCGACGAGCTCCGCGTCCCCGGCGCTTACCGAGATGTCCCGGCGCTCTTCCCTGAGGCCGATCAGCTGTGCCACCAGCTCGTACTCTCCGGGTGGCACGTTGAGGATGAGGTAGCGGCCCTGGTTGTTGGACGTTGCGCGGTGATCGGTGTTGTCCAGGAATACCGCGACGTTGGCAAGAGGTTCTCCAGTCTCACCGCTCACGAGTACTCCGGTGACCGATCCCTCCTGTCCCGACAGGGGACCGGCGAAGAGGACGACAGCCAGGGCCACCACCCCCAATCCGCCGCCCGTGGCTTTCCTCCAGGCTCCGGGAACGCTACCCGGATGTGGTACGAACGAATGAATTGACATAGCTCCTCCTTTGCGGATGACCGCGCCAAGGGCTGAAGATGGCATCGACTTCGCCATCGGGGACTGCACTACCGAGGAAGGAAGGGGAAGGGATCGGACGACGCACCGGCGCACTAATCCGGGAGCGGCCCAAGGCCGTCTGCCCCGAGAACGTGCCGGGCAGGAGCGCATCGCCAAAGCTCCTTTCGAGATGAGGCCGGGGTGAAACATGTGTCGAGGCGGCAGGACGCGAGCGCTGCACTTCGCCTCTACCCCGTTCCCACTCATCTCCGTGGTGGAATACTAGGACGCCATTCCAGCGGTACGCAAGCGAAAGCCGGTGCCTACCGCGATTGCCGCACGCCGGCCGATGACTTGGCGCGGGCGTCAGCCAGGTCCATGGGCCCCAACACCTTCCCCGGATTCAGGATTCCCCCCGGATCAAGCGCTGCTTTCACCGCGCGCATCACCCCCACCCCCGCGTCCCCGTACTCCTCACGCAGGAATCCGATCTTCCCCATCCCGATCCCGTGTTCCCCCGTGCACGTTCCCTCCATGGCCAGCGCGCGCCGCACCATGCGCTCGTTAAGGGCCTCCGCCTCGGCCAGCTCCGCTTCGCTGTGGGGATCGATCATGAACAGTGTGTGGAAGTTCCCGTCGCCGACATGCCCCACGATGCCCCACGGGATCGACGCGCTCATCATGTCGTCGCGGGTCGCCGCAATGCACTCGGCCAGCCTCGAGATCGGGACGCAGACGTCGCTGGTGAGGCCGTGGGAGCCGGGCCGCAGCGCCAGCATCGCCGGATAGATGTCGTGGCGGGCCTTCCACAGGCGGGCCCGGTCCTCCTGGCGGCGGGCATACGTGAAGGCGGTACCGCCGAGGCCGCGGCAGACCTCCTCGATCATGGCGCAGTGGGCCTTGATGTCCCCTTCCGATCCGTGGAATTCGAAGAACACCGTCGGGGTCTCCGCGTAGTCGAAGCCTGAATGGAGGTTGGCGGCTTTGACGGCCGTCGCGTCGAGCAGTTCGGCGCGGGCGACGGGAACCCCGAGCTGGATCCCTTCCACCACGGACCGCACGGCTTCGTCCAGGTCCGGAAAGGCACACACCGCCGCGGCCATCGCCTCGGGCACCGGGTGCAGGCGCACCGTGAGTTCGGTGATCACTCCCAGGGTGCCTTCCGAGCCAACGAGGAGATGGGTGAGATCGTACCCGGCCGAGGACTTCCTCGCCCGGCCCCCGGTCCGCACCACCTCGCCGCTCGCCAGCACCGCCGTGAGCGAGACAACGTTGTCGCGCATGGTGCCGTACCGCACCGTGGTGGTCCCTGACGCACCCGTGGCCGCCATCCCGCCGAGCGTCGCGTCGGCCCCCGGATCGACCGGGAAGAAGAGGCCCGTGCCGCGCAGTTCCCGGTCCAGCTGCAATCGCGTCACCCCGGCTTCGACCGTCGCGTCCAAGTCGTCGGGACGGACGGCGAGCACCCGGTTCATCCCGCTCATGTCGATCGAGATCCCGCCGTGGAGCGCCTGCACGTGACCCTCGATCGAGGTTCCGGCCCCGAAGGGGATGACCGGGGTGCGGTGCCGTGCGCAGGCCTGCACGGTGTAGGCGACATCTTCGGTGGACTGCGCGAAGACCACGCCGTCGGGGGGGATGGTGGGGTGGTGGGAATCGTCCTTGCCGTGGTGGTCACGGACGGCGGCGGCGGTGGAGAAGCGGTCGCCGAAGCGGTCGCGGAGTTCGTCGTGGAGGGTGGTAGCGACGGTCATTTTTGGTCTTCAGGAACAGTTGTTGTCCATGAAGTCGCGGGGACGAATCACAATCACGTTCCGGTAGGGCGAAACCGTTCATGCATGCCTCTTACTGGTAAGATGGCGTTGCGTCAACCTGCGATGGCGGCCAGGGCGTGACGGGCTCCCGCAGGAACAGTTGCAAGTCCGGCGAAGACCAGGGCAACGGCGTGTCGGAGGACCGCGATCCCGTCGGCTGGAACATCCTGCGCCGACACTGCCTTACCTTGCTGAACCCCGAGAACGACGAGTACCCGAGGACGCCGCCCAGGACGAGGCCGATCCTCACGTAGTCCCCCTCCGAACTGAAGATGGCGGTGGCGGCTCCGGCGGTGGCCCCGATGGCATCCACGAAGGGCATGGTCCTGTCGATGGTGCACGCTCCCTCGGGAACCGGCTGGCCGGCCGGGATGAAGTCCGGCGGGCCGTCGACGAGGACCAGTGAGCAACCGGACGTGAGGGTCAGTGCAGCGGTCAGCAGCAGTTTGGGGAACATCGGGATCATCTCCGTTCGAGATCGATGGCGGTGCCCGGGTTTTGTCCACGGGCTGCCTGCCATCTGGTTACGCAGGGAAAGTGGCGGTCGATCACCCGTGATTGTCAATTGCGGCGGGGACGGGGACCGGCGTGGCGGTGGAGCTGCGGATCACTTCGGAGGGGCCTCCAGCGGGCGGGCGGCAAACGCGGTGGGGTTTGACATTACGGTTTTTATTCGGTATCTTGTCCGGCCCATGGCCATCGTATCGAAGGCGAAGCGGAGGACCGCGGAGGCGCTCCGCCGGGCGATTCAGGGAATCGAGGAAGCCGGATCGCCGGGCCGGCCGCGTCTGCCGCTGGGCGTCCCCGAGATCGACCGGGTCCTCCCGGGCGGGGGACTCCGTGCGGGCTGCATCCACGAGGTGACGGGCGACGAGGCCGCCACCGGTTTCTGCGCCGCCCTGCTCGCGCGTGCCGGGAACGGGGCGGGCGGCGGAGGGAGGCGGGGGGGATCGCTGCTGTGGCTGGCCAGGGGGGACGACCTGTACGCGCCGGGCCTGGTGCGTTACGGGATCGGGGCGGGGCGGCTGCTGGTCGTCTCGGGGCTGCACCGCCAGGCCGACATGTTGTGGGCCATGGAGGAAGCGCTGCGTTGCCGGGCCGTGCGGGGGGTGGTGGCCGAGACCGGGGGGATCGGCCTTACGGCGGGGCGGCGCCTGATGCTGGCCGCGGAGAGGACGGGGGTGGTGGGGTTGATGCTGGCGCGCGAGGGCGGGGGGACGCGGGGTGGGGTGGGGGTTGCGGCCAGCCGCTGGAGGATTACGGCCGTTCCGGGCATCGGTGAGCGGGCAGCCTGGAGGAAGTCGAGGTGGCGCGTCGAGTTGCTGCACTGCCGCGGCAGTAGGCCGGCCGAGTGGACCGTGACCTGGGAGGAGGACACCTGTAGGGTGGTGCCGTACCCCGCTCCCGGAGGGCGCCGTTGTCTTGCCTTGATTCTCCCCCCTTGACCCTGACGTAACGGCGGGAGGTCACAGATTCTCATCGCATTGCGATGGTTGAGGTTACGGGATTGGAGGTCACGACTCCCGCCGATTGGTTCCCGCTAAACGGGATCGAGCGCGCCGTTGCGGCGGCTCGCGAGCGCCTTCCGAAGCCGGTCTTCGTCGGCCCTCTGGTAGCGCAGACTGCCAACGCCTCGAATCACGGCAGGAAATCACGCAAGTCAAACTGGGACTGCACGATCCGCCATTCTTGCCGTTGCGAGGAAGCAGGTTCCATCAGGCCGCGTTGGCGGGTAATCCCGAATCGAATGGCGGGAAATCCCCAGTATTGCCCGAGACCGTTTTCGGGCACCAGAGCAGGCCAATGGACGTAAGCTGTACCCATACGTTCACGACCCCTTTGCGCTTCTTCGGCTGGCCTTCAGGAAATCGTCAATGAGCGCCATCAACTCGTGGATCGTCGCCGATCCACCACCGATCAGCCCCGCCGTCAACACGACATCGGTGAAGTGGAACACGGCTTGCTGGAACGGCGCGGTCGCGCCGCCGGAATCGAAGAGCACTCCGAGAAGCCGCACTCCGGCCAGAGATACCATGATCCCGAGCGTCAAACCGAGGAGGAGTGCACGCTTCTGGGTGCCTGCCCTGTATTCCTGCAACTCGCTCTCGACCGCCGCCCTGTCACTCTCTGCCGCCGTTCGCACTTTCTCCTTGATGCGCGATTTCCCGCCTTGCCGCCACGCCTTGATGAGAACCTCAAGCGAACGCTCCACGAACAGGGCGATGATGTAGAGGATGCCCAGCTGGCCGAGTGCCCTCAGGAACAGATCCTCACCAGTTGCTTCGACCGGTGCCAGGGAATCCCGGAGGACGATCACGACGACGGCCAGCGCCAAACCGCAGAGGGACATCCAGATCCGTCCGACGTTGTGTTTCATACTGTGTGCCTCCCGATCATTCAGCGGTTCTTCCGACAGCCGCGCCCGAGCGTGGTGCCCGTTCCGCGTCACCCCAAAACGTAGCAGCCCAGGGGCGGATCGATACAGGCACGGCTGCACTTGGCCATCTGAGACCGCACCCTTCCGACGAATCCGGACCCCGATTCCGACTAGCCGATGAGGGGATTGCGTCACCCCGGGCGTGGCGAATCCGCATCGTCCGTCCCCAACCCCCTCGTCTGGGCCTCCACGGACCAATCCGCGATCCGTGTCAGGCGCGCGGCGTTAGACTACGTTGAGTCCCGGCGCTCGGCGCTGCCCGAACGCCTCGAAGTCGTGGACGATCCCCTAACCTACGTTAAGCAACCGGGAGAGCCATTGGTGGCAGACGATACTCAACTCCATGAAGGCCAGGTCCTGACCGGCCCCTCGTTCAGCGAGCCGATGCTGGTGGAGACGGTTCGGGAGAACGGGAGCGGCGTCTGGGTGGTCGGCATGGTCGGCCAGCGTTCCGAGCGGTTCCGCCGAGTGACGTTGACGGCAGACGACATCGCGGCGCTGAAGATCGCCGACTCGGTGCTCTCGTATTCGGGAGACGGGCGACGCTTGCGCTTGGCCTTGCAGGCCTATGCGCTGGGTATCGCGTACGAGTTCGATCCCTACTTCGGGCTCTCGATCTCGCGGGTGGATCCGCTGCCCCACCAGCTTGAGGCCGTCTACGACCACCTGCTCAAGCTCCCGAGCGTGCGCTTCCTGCTCGCCGACGATGCCGGCGCGGGGAAGACGATCATGGCCGGGCTGCTGATCCGCGAACTGAAGCTACGTGGATTGGTAGAGCGGATTCTCGTGGTCTGCCCCGCGAACCTGTCATTCCAGTGGCAGCGGGAACTGAGGGAGAAGTTCGACGAGCGGTTTCTGGTCCTGAAGGGCGGCGACATCCGCGACCAGTTCGGCGTCAACCAGTGGATGGAGCGGAAGCGGGTCATCACGTCGCTCGATCTCGCGAAGCGCGAGGAGATCCTGCCGGGCTTGCGCCAGGCGCATTGGGATCTGGTCGTCGTGGACGAGGCGCACCGGATGTCGGCGCGGGACGAGAGCCACAAGAGCCAGCGCTACCGGCTCGGGGAACTGCTCCGGGATACTTCGGACCACATGCTCCTCCTCACGGCCACCCCTCACAAGGGCGATCCCCACAACTTCACGCTCTTCCTTCAGTTGCTCGACCCTGACGCCTACGGCGACGTGAAGTCGATGCGGGAAGCGATGGATCAACAGCGTGCTCCGTTCTACCTGAGACGCACCAAGGAGGCGATGGTCTACTTCCCCACGCGGGAGGCGGACGGCACGTGGACCGCGCAGCCTGTCTTCACGAAGCGCATCGCGCAGACGGCCGAATTCGCCATCGACGGCGCGGAGTTCGAGCTTTACCGGGAGATCACGCGGTTCGTGAAGCGGCAGAGCCAACGCGCCGCCGATGAGAGCGACAACCCCCGTGCGCGGGCGGTCGGGTTCCTGATGTCCCTGTACCAGCGGCGGCTCGCTTCGAGCACCCATGCCATGAGGCGGTCGCTGGAGAACCGGGCCAGGCGGCTTGAGGAGGGCCTCAAGCAGGCCCGGGAGCTTGTACGGACGGTCCCGCCCGATCTGCCCGACTGGGACGAACTCGACGAGTTCGAGGACGCCGAGCGGGAGCGTCTGGAGCGCATGCTGGAGGCGGTGACGCTGGCGGGCAACGCCGAGCATGTGCGCGAGGAAATCGCGGAACTGCGGCAATTCGCCGAGCAGGCCAGGGCGGTCGAGCGCTCGGGCACCGAGGCGAAGCTCAAGCGGCTGCGGCGGATCATGGAGGCCGAGGGGTTCTTC
Organism: Gemmatimonadota bacterium; assembly: GCA_028874995.1. GTDB lineage: Bacteria > Gemmatimonadota > Gemmatimonadetes > Longimicrobiales > Gaopeijiaceae > Bin94. The sequence continues at coordinate 11,261 of JAPPGM010000159.1, forward strand.
GACCGACCGGATAAGCGGCTGCTCCTGTTCACAGAGTTCAAGGACACGCTCGACTACCTGATGGAGCGGCTGGCGGAGTGGGGCTTCCGCGTGGGCTGCATCCACGGCGGGATGAAGCCCGGTTCCAGAGACGAGCCCGGCACCCGGCTCCACGCCGAACAGCAGTTCCGCGAGGGCGGGATTCAGGTCTTGGTGGCGACCGAGGCGGCGGGCGAGGGGATCAACCTCCAGTGCTGTCACATCCTCTTCAACTACGACATACCGTGGAACCCCAACCGCTTGGAGCAGCGGATGGGGCGCATCCACCGCTACGGCCAGCAGCGCGACTGCCTGATCTTCAACTTCGTGGCGACGAACACGATCGAGGGCCGTGTGCTGCAACGGCTGTTGGACAAGCTCCAGGAGATCCGCGACGCGCTCGACGACGACGCCGTGTTCAACGTGGTGGGCGAGGTTCTGCCCTCCGCGCGGGTTGAACGGGTGCTCCGGGACTACTACGCCGGACGACTCGGCGAGTCCGATCTTGAGGAGCGGATCCTCAGGGACGTGGACGAGGGCCACTTCCGGGCGATCTGCCAGACGGCGCTTGAGGGGCTGGCGGCCAAGAAGCTGAACCTCGACCTGCTCGTCGAGCGCCGCGCACGTGCGAGGGAGCGCCGGGTTGTCCCCGAGACGATTTCGCGGTTCATGGGCGAGGCGGCCAAGGAGGCGGCCCTTGCCCTCAAGCCGGTGCGAAGGCTCCCCCACACCTTCCAGCCGGGGAGGACGCCGCTCGGGCTGAAGCGATACGAGCGCGACGAGGATTGGGGGCTCTCCGAACTCGCAGTCCGGTATCCCCGGCTGTCCACCGACCGCAAGACGGCGGAGGCGAACAACCTGGAGTGGGTGACGCCGGGCCACCCCCTGTTCGAGGCCCTCCGCCGGCACGGCTACGACTCGAGACAGGACGCCTTCGCGACGGCAGCCTGCTTTCGTGCGCTGGCCCGCGACGAACCGGTTCGGGTGGACTTCTGCCGTGCGCGCGCGGTGGATGGCCTTGGCCAAGTCGTTCACGAACGCCTGTTTACCGTGGAGTTGCGGGCCAGGAGCACGCCGCGCCTTCGCGGCCGGGGGGTGCTCGCCGACATGACGCCCGCACCCGTGCCGAACGGACTGCCTACGGTTGCGCGGCTGCGGGAAGCAACCGCTTGGCTCAACGAGCACGGGCTTGCCCCCTTCGTGGAGGAGGTTCGGTTCGACCGGCGGGCCGAGGTGGGCCGGGTCGCCGAACACGTCGAGCTTTCGCTGACCGAGATTCTACAGCGGCTCGACGAGGCCGCGGACGAAGTGGCTGGCGGGGCCGAGGACCGCTTGGCGCTGGCTGAGAGACGACACGCGGAGGTGCTGACGCGGCGCGAGCGGCGGCGCGAGGAGCTTGAGCGCCAGCGGGCGGTCACGCTCCAAGGCGTCGAGAGACTGGCGAGCGCGCTGGCGCTGCCGCACCCCGAGGGCCATGTGCTTGATCACCGCCGACTGCGGCCGCACCCCGAGACCGAAATGACGGCCATGCGGGTGGTGATGGAGTACGAGGCCGTGCAGGGACGAAAGGTCGAAGATGTCCACAAGGAGAATCTCGGCTACGACGTGACCAGCCGCGATCTCCACACCGGTGAGTCGCGGCTCATCGAGGTGAAGGGGCTTGCCGCGCCCGGCGGGAGCATCCTGCTGACGCCGAACGAGCGGCGGGTGGCCGAGGACCGCCGCGACTGCTATTGGCTGTACGTGGTGACGAACTGTGCGAGCGCTCCCGAGTTGCAGGAGCCGATCCCGGATCCCGCCCGTTTCCCGTGGCACGAGGTGAGCAAGGTCCAGCACTACTGGATGGACGTGAAGGCGATGACCGGGCCGATGTCGGCTGCGGGCCGGGACGATCCGGGCGGCGGCTCGACGGAATGACGAAGCCCGTGCCATCCACCGGGGAGACCGCGCGGTACGAGGCGGTCTTCGGCGAGGTCTCCGAGATCGTTGAAGCCGCCCGGCGGTCGGCGGTCCGTTCCGTCAACGCCGTGATGACCGCCGCGTACTGGTTGATCGGAAAACACGTTGTCGAACTCGAACAGAAGGGACGGAGCCGCGCGGAGTACGGCCAGGAGACCGTTGGGCGACTCGCCGCCGACCTCTCGGCCCGGTACGGCCGGGGTTTCTCGGTCCGCAACATCCGACTCATGCGCGCGTTCTACCGCTCATGGCCGATTGTGCAGACACCGTCTGCCGAATTGGGAGACGAGCAGAATTGGCAGACACCGTCTGCCGAATCTCTGCTGGATGCCCTCCGGTCACGGTTCCCGCTCCCCTGGTCCGCCTATGTTCGGCTGCTCTCGGTGCGGAACGAACGCGCCCGCGCCTTCTACGAGGCCGAGGCGCTTCGCGGAGGCTGGACCGTCCGCCAACTCGACCGCCAGATCAACACCCAGTTCTACGAGCGTACCGCGCTATCGAGGAACAAGGCCGCACTGCTCGCCGAGGGCGGTCGGGTGGATCCCGGGAACAGCGTTCTCCCCGAGGAGGAGATCAAGGACCCGTTGGTTCTCGAATTCCTCGACCTGAAGGACGAGTACTCCGAGAGCGATCTTGAGGAGGCGCTGACCCGCCACCTTGAGACCTTCCTTCTGGAGTTGGGAGGGGACTTCTGCTTCATCGCGCGGCAAAGACGGCTGCGAGTCGGCGATGAGTGGTACCGCGTCGATCTTCTCTTCTTTCACCGCCGCCTTCGGTGCCTCGTGGTCATCGACCTGAAGATCGGCAAGTTCACGCACGCGGACGCCGGGCAGATGCACCTCTACCTCAACTACGCCCGCGAGCACTGGGTTCGCCGGGACGAGAACCCGCCGGTCGGGTTGATCCTCTGCGCCCAGAAGAATGAGGCCGTCGCGCGGTATGCGCTGGACGGCTTGCCGAACAAGGTCATGGCGGCCGAATACCGGACCACGCTGCCGGACGAGGCGCTCCTCGCTTCGGAGATCGAACGCACGCGGACGATGCTCATCGAGCGTTCGGAGCCCAACGCGGCCGATGGCAGATCCCCCAAGCGCGAAGGGGGATCTTCCTCATGATCCCGCGCGAGTGCAAGCGACTGGCCGAGGTCGATTTTCCGATTGCCGAGGTCTCGCGTCACGCGGTCGGGGAGGACCGATCCCGCAAGGGACACCCCCATACCCTCCACCTCTGGTGGGCGCGCCGTCCACTCGCGTCGTCGCGTGCGGTCCTTATGGCGCTTCTGCTGCCGGATCCGTGCGATCGGCACTGTCCTCCCGCGTTCAGGAAGGAGGCGAGGCGGATTCTGCTCGGCATGGGCGGACGCCCCTCTGGGTGGACCACGGAGCTCGGGACGGACGAGGGGCTTCGGCGGATCATCCTCAAGTTCATCGCAGATTTTGCGAACTGGGATCACTCGGCGAACCGACAGTGGACCGAGACAGCCAAGGCGCTTGTACGGGTTGCACACGGAGACGAGGCACCGCTGGTGGTGGACCCGTTCGCGGGTGGTGGATCGATCCCGCTGGAGGCGCTTCGGCTCGGCTGCGAGACGTTCGCCAGCGATCTCAACCCGGTGGCGTGCCTGATCCTAAAGGTCATGCTGGAGGACATCCCTCGGCTCGGGCGGGGAGTGGCCGAGGATCTGCGGCGGGCTGGGGAATCGGTAGAGCAGAAGGCTCGGGAGGAACTCGCCGACCTATACCCGCCCGAATCCAACGGCGCGACGCCGCTAGCCTACCTGTGGGCGCGCACGGTGCGTTGCGAGTCGCCGAACTGTGGTGCCGAGATCCCGCTCACGCAGTCCTTCTGGCTGTGCAACAAACCGAAGCGCAAGCGTGCGCTCCGGCTCTCGGTCGAAAGGTCCGCCGGGGCTCCGCCGCGGGTCGCCTTCGAGGTCTTTGAGCCGGAGACGGCAGGCGACGTGCATCCTGGCACGGTGTCGTACGCGAAGGCAACTTGCCCGTGCTGTCGCGCGGTCATGCCGAAGGAGCGGGTGCGGTCGCAGTTGGCTGCCGCGCGGGGCGGCGGCGACACAGTCTTCGACGAGGAAGGCAACCGGATCGGTGGAGCGCGCATGCTGGCGGTCGTCACGTTTCGTCCGAATGAGCGGGGATGGCGGCACTACAGACTGCCCACGGACGCGGACTACGCGCCCGTGCGCAGGGCACAGGCGGAGTTGACTCGGATACTGGACGAGTGGGAAGCCGGGGGCCGGAGGGGACTCCGTCCGGTGCCGGACGAGCCTACTCCAGCCGGAGGCGGGTCAGGCGCCGGGCGAGCGTTCAGCGTCCAGCGCTACGGCATACTCCAATGGGGCGACCTGTTCACGGCGCGCCAGAAGGCTATGCTGGTGACTCGCTTGATATCTGTGGTGGATTCGGAACGCGGCGTCGTCGCCAGACTGCTGGCCTTGGCGATGGGCAAGCTACTACGCCATAGCAACGTCCTCGCCAAGTGGCACCGGGGGAGCGAAACAGTGGCGGGGGCGTTCGGAATGCAGACCCTACCGATGTCTTGGGATTACCCCGAGATGTACCCTTTGGTATCCTTTGCAGGCGGCCTTGCAGACGTGACTGACAAGGCCGCGGAAGCGTCTCTCTCATTGGCAGCCGTAAGGGGGCAAGGGCAAGCAGAGAACGTTGACGCGGCGATTCATTCCCTCCCAGATGAGACGTGCGCTCTCTGGTTCACGGATCCACCGTACTACGATGCGATCCCCTATTCGGATCTGTCGGATTTCTTTCTGGTCTGGCTCAAGCGAACGCAGCCAGGTGACCCCCTCCTCCTAGCCCGGATTTCTCACACGAGCCGATTGGCGGGCAAGCTGACGGATCCGTGTCGCGTGGGGGCCAATATCGGGCCGGATATCGGGCCATCATAGTCGGATGTCTGGTGGAGAGGCGCCCCGGGGAGGGGTGTGCGCGGCGTTGGCGGGTGCCGGCGAGGCGAGGCGGCGGACCGGTCCCTTCGCTGCGGGGAAGCGGCGGGAGTCGGGGTCGGGTGGTGGCGGTTTCTACCCGGGCAATCGGGCGTGGACGCGGGCGAAGGCGGGGGCGGAGGGATGCGCGGAGTCCATGGCGATCCTGACCCTGCGCGCCGAGATCATCACGCGCGCTCCGATCCTGAGGAGCTTCAGGCGCAGCGTTCCGGCGGTGGCGCGGGCCAGTCCGGTGCCGGCGAGCGCGCGGCGCAGCGCGGCCATGAGGATGGAGGCGAAGGCGGAGAAGAGGAGCCGGAGCTGGTTGGCGGGCAGGCGGGAGGCGGAGGTCCGGTCGGCGAACAGGTCGAGTTGCTGCTCCTTGATGGCGTTCTCGGCGTTGCCCCGGGGGCAGTAGATGCGCTCGTAGACGATCCGGGGGGAGACGGTCTCCGGGAGCGAGGTGACGACGAAGCGGGGGTTGGACTTGCCGGGGAGGTGCTCGGCCTTGGCGATGACGCGGCGCGAGCGGGACCAGCTCGTCCTTGTGGAGTGGCCGAACTCCACAAGGCTGCGGACCGGGCGGCCGCGGCCCCGCGACTCGACCCGGGCGGCGAGGAGTTCCGGCGCGATTCTGCGGACGAGCCGGTCGTTGCGGGCGACGCCGATGACGTAGTCCACGCCGTTGTCCTCGCACCAGGCCATGATCTCCTCGCGGACGTAGGCGGAGTCGGCCCGCACCAGGATCCCGAGCCCCGGCCACCGGCGGCGGAGCCGGCCGACGATGCGGGCGAGTTGGTCGAGCGCGCCCGCGGCGGGATCGGAGTTGCCGGGCCGGAGCACGGCGCACAGCGGGTGCGGGCCGCAGAAGACGTAGAGCGGCAGCAGGCAGTGGTGGCCGTAGTAGGCGTGGAAGGCGTGGCCCTCCTGGCGGCCGTGCACCCTGTCGTCCGTCGAGTCGATGTCGAGCACGAGCCGCGACGGGGGCAGCCGTCCCGACCAGGACTCGATGAAGAGGTCGGTGAGCAGCACCTGGAGCGCCTCGGGGTCGTGGGCGATCCTGTGATAGCGCCCCGGCCTCCCGTCCCCGGGCGCATGCTCGAGGCGGTTCAGCGTGCTCTTGCCCGCCAGCGCCGCACAGCCCTTGCGCCCGCCCTCGAGCTTGCCGGACAGCAGCGCCAGCAGAGGGTCGTGGCGCAGGGAGTCGTGATCGTTGAGGTCCTCGTATCCCAGCGCGAGGCCCGTGATCCGCTGAGCCACCAGGGTCCGGACCGAGTGCTCCGTCAGGCGCGGATCGCGCCCGTCCGTGAAGCAGGAGGCCACCCGGTCGAACAGCCCGATGCGCCGGTCGGTCTCCCGCAGCAACAGCGCTCCCGCGTTTGAAGTGATCGCGCCGCCGTCAAACGCGGCCGTCACCCTCCGGCCCCGGCACCCTTGAAATCCGAACGAAACGGGTCTACACTGTGTCGGCATCGGTTCTCCGCTGTGGTTACTGTCAAGTCTATGCGGCACATAAACTTAACAGTTACCGGAGGCCGATGCCATCTTATTGCTGTGAGAAATCCGGGCTAGTGGCGATTGTGTGGGCCGTGGTCGCCAACTACAAGAGGCGCATTGCCGATC
>JAPPGM010000060.1 GCA_028874995.1 Gemmatimonadota bacterium
CCGAGATCACCTGGCCGCCGGTCAGGACCGAGATGTCCTGCAGCATGGCCTTGCGGCGGTCACCGAACCCGGGTGCCTTGACGGCCGCGACCTTGAGCGTGCCCCGCAGCTTGTTCACGACCAGCGTCGCGAGCGCCTCGCCCTCGACGTCCTCGGCGATGATCAGGAGCGGGCGGCCCATCTGCGCGACCTTCTCGAGGATCGGCAGAAGGTCCTTCATGGAGGAGACCTTCTTGTCGTGGATGAGGATCATCGGCTCCTCGAGCTCCGCCTCCATCCGCTCCGGATCGGTGACGAAGTACGGGGAGAGGTAGCCGCGGTCGAACTGCATGCCCTCGACCGTGTCCAGCTCGGTCTCGAGGCCGCGCGCCTCCTCGACGGTGATGACGCCGTCCTTGCCGACCTTCTCCATGGCCTCGGCGATAAGCTCGCCGATCTCCATGTTGTTGTTGGCCGAGATGGCCCCGACCTGGGCGATCTCGCGCTTGCCCTTGGTCTCGGTCGACGTATCGGCGAGTGCCTTGACGACCGCGTCCACGCCCCGGTCGATGCCGCGGCGGATGCCCATGGGGTTGGTCCCCGCGGTCACGTTCTTGAGCCCCTCGCCGTAGATGGCGTGGGCGAGCACGGTGGCGGTGGTGGTGCCGTCACCCGCCACGTCGGAGGTCTTGGTGGCCACCTCCTTGACCATCTGGGCGCCCATGGTGACCTTGACCGCCCGGGTGAGCTGGTCCACGCCGGACTTCAGCCGCCCGCGTGCGTCGATGTCGAAATCCAGTTCCTTCGCTGCCATTTCGCTTGTCTCCTGGTATGTGCTCGGTGGGCACGGCGATGGCGCCCCCCGGCGGGTGGTTTAGTTGACGATGGCCAGGACGTCCGATTCGCGGAGAATCAGATACTCGTCCCCGTCGACGGTGACCTCGGTGCCACTGTACTTCCCGTACAGGACCCGGTCTCCGGCCTTGACCTCCATCGGGCTGCGGGTTCCGTCGTCGTTGACCTTGCCGGGTCCCACGGCGACGATTTCGCCTTCCTGGGGCTTCTCCTTGGCGGTGTCGGGGATGTACAGGCCACCCCGCATCTGCTCGCCCTCTTCCAGGGCCTTGACCACCACCCGGTCCGCCAGGGGCTTGATCCGGTCTGCGGCAGACATGCGCTCCTCCTTGGATGTGTGTTGCGGTTGGGGTTTGGGGCGATTCGCCCGCGCTGTTAGCACTCAAGGTGTGCGAGTGCTAACAGCGGCGATTGAGTCTCGCAGCAGGATGGCTACTCGTCAACCCCCTGCGCCTTCGCGGGTGCGAGGCACTCAGCGGTCCAGGTGCGCCCCCGCAATGCCGAGCCCTTCCAGGGTCAGGTACGGTTCCACCCGGTCCAACGACGAAACGTACGGTCCGATCACCGGCGCGAAGCCACCCGTTGCCACCACCAGGATCTCGTCCGATTCCCAGCTCTCCCTGATCCGCCGCACAATCGCGTCGACCCCGCCAATCGCGGAATAGAACACACCGCTGCGTATGCAGGCCTCGGTGCGGCGCCCGATGACTTCGCCGGGCGGCGCCAACTCGACGCGGGGCAGCTTGGCGGTGCTGCGTGCCAGCCAGTCGAGTCCCGCACTCACCCCCGGTGCGATCACTCCCCCCAGGAAGACGCCGTCGGCCGTGATGCAGTCGAAGGTGGTCGCCGTTCCCAGGTCGACGACGATGGTGTCGCGGCCGAATCGGACCCCGGCTGCCAGGGTATTGACGATCCGGTCCGCGCCCACCGTGAGCGGCTCTTCGACGTCGATCTTGATGGGAAGGTCCGATCGCGCGGTCACCTGGATCACCGGTCCTTCCACCACGGACGAGAGCACTCGGCGCACTGTGGGGTCACCGGAGGGTACGACCGACCCGATGACGGCCCGGCGGATGGTGTCGGCCTCCGGGGGACCCGAATCCAGCAGCGCGCAGAGCAGGACCCGGTACTCGTCCTCCGTACGCGGCACTCCCGTGCTGATCCGCCAATGTGCGAGAACCTCGCGTCCGGAGAGATTCAGGAGACCGAAGACGGTGTCGGTGTTCCCCACGTCGGCGACCAGCTGGCAGGCCATGCTCAACTCCCTGGAGTCGTCGTTTGACGGCGGATGGTCCCGGCGATGAACCGGAGCGTCCTGCCGGCGTCGTCCCGCACCTCGAGCGATCCGTCGGCGAGAACGGCTCCTGCGGTGACCGGCATTCCGTCGACGGCGCGCGGGTGCTCCGAAGAATGTCTCACAATCCCGTCGATCCACAAACTACACCCCGAAAGAGGGGAGCGCGCTTGCAACTCCGCCAGTTCAGAGGCGGGAACCTCCGAGTGTGCGCACGCCCGAAGTCCGGCGAGCGCGTCCATAACCCGCCCCAGCACACGGGCGCGTGAAACGATCCGGCCCGTCGCGAGCCGGATCGAGATCGCGGATGCCTCGAGCCCGGCGGGGAAATCACCACCCTCGTGGTTGAGGTTGAGTCCGATCCCGACAACCACGTGGTCTCCAGACCGCTCGCAGAGCACCCCACCCAACTTCCGCCCGTGGACGACCAGGTCGTTCGGCCATTTGACCTCCATGCGCAGCTCCGGGACGACGGATTCGACCCCCCCCGCCACCCCCAGCCCCACCCTGAGCGGCAACGCGTCCACGCTGCCTTCGCCCACCTCCCACACGACCGTGAACCACAGCCCGTGCGGCGTGTCCGAAACCCAGCCCCGCCCCCGCCTCCCCCGCCCGGCGCTCTGCCGTTCGGCCACGACCACCGCCGGCACCGGCATCCCCTCGCCGATCAGCACCCTGGCGCGGTGGTTCGTGGACGAGACCGTTTCGTGAAACTCCACCGTCTCCGCCCGCAGCCTCCGTCCCCACGCTTCGACGGAGCGCCCCTCCCACTCTGCCAGCAGCGGTGGCCCGGCAACCTGCTTCCCACCCACCGGCCGCGCCATGCCCCTCACCACCCGCTCACCAACCACAGGAACACCACACCCACAACCCACAGATACGGTGCGAACCGGTGCAGCGACCGGCTCACGAGCATGGCGCGGAACATCCGGATCGCCGCCACACCCGTCGCGCACGCGACCGCCGCAGCCACACCGAGCACGACCATCGAGACCGCGTCCACCCCGGAAGCCGCCCCGCCGGCCTCCGCCGCCACACCCCCGCCCCCCTGCCCCACCATCAACTCCGGGACCTTGAGGATCGCCGCGCCCCCCACCGCCGGCACCGACATCAGGAACGAGAAGGCCGCCGCCTCGCGCGGGTCCACACCCCGCCACAGCGCGGCCACGACCGTCGCCCCTGAACGGGAGATCCCCGGCACGATTGCGGCGGCCTGTGCCAGCCCCATCACGATCGCCGTCCCCACACCGGCTTTCCCGGCGGGATCCCTGGCCAGCGCCGCCCTCGCCGACCACACCACGCAACCGGTCACCAGCAACGCCACTCCCGTCACAAACGCGCTGTCGAACAGTGACGCGAAGAAGTCCCCGAACCCGATTCCCGCGATGGCCGCGGGCACCGAGGCGAGAACGAGCCGCCCCGCATAGCCGAGCTGCTCGCGCTCGCCACGTGCGACTCCGGCCAGCAACGCCCCGATCCGCTCCCGGTATGCCACCACCACCGAAAGCAGCGTCGCGAAGTGGAGCGCGGCCTCGAAAGCCATCCCCGGCACGTGCAGCCCCAGGAGCTCCTGCCCCATCACCAGGTGGCCCGAGCTGGAGACGGGGAGGAATTCGGTCGCCCCCTGGAGGAATCCCAACAGGACCCCTTCGTACCAGGTCATGGTCCACCCATCACGGCCTCGTAGTACGCCTCGTAGCGAGGCAGCACGCACGACCGGCCGAATCGTTCCACCGCCACCGCGCGCGCACCCTCGCTGAATCGCTGCCAGCGCGCCGGGTCACTCAGCAGGCGGGTCGCGGCTGCCGTCGCCGCCCCCACCTCGCCGAGGCCGACGAGCACCCCCCCTTCGCCGTCCGGCACCACCTCGGGGAGTCCGCCCACCCCGTACCCCACCACCGGCACCCCGCACGACAGCGCCTCGAGCGCCGCCAGCCCGAACGACTCCCGGTCGCTCGTCATGAGGAATAGGTCCGCGCACGAAAGCAGCTCCTCGATGGCCCCGTGCTTGCCCAGGAAGATCACGTCGCGGTCCACGCCCAGCTGGCGCGCGCGCCCGGCCGCACGGGGACGGTCCGGCCCATCACCCGCCATGACCAGTTTGGCCGGAATCTCGCGCCGGATCCCCGCGAAGACCTCCACCACGTCCACCACCCGCTTGACAGGGCGGAAGTTGGAGACGTGCATGACGATCTTCTCGTCGGCCGGCGCGAAGACCTCGCGGTGGCAGGGGTCGCGGCCGCGCCGGAAGAGGTCGGTGTCGACGAAGTTCGGAATGACCTCGATCCGTTCCTCGGGGACGCCGAAGTCGCGCACGGTGACCTCCTTCAGGAAGTGCGACACGGCGGTGACCCCCTGCGAGCGCATGATCGAGAAGCGCGTGATGGGGTGGAAGGAGGGATGCAGTCCCACCAGCGTGACGTCGGTGCCGTGCAGGGTGGTGACCAGCGGCGGACCGCCGTCCTCCTCGAGCATCTCGCGCGCGATCCAGGCGGAGGTGGCGTGCGGGATGGCGTAGTGGACGTGGATCAGGTCGAGGGATTCGCGCACGGCCGTGTCGTGAATGGCCGCGGCCAGCGCCAGCGTATAGTGCGGGTGCTCGAAGAGTGGGTAGCGCTCCATCTCCACCTCGTGGAAGTACACGCGCTTGCGAAAGCCTGACAGGCGGAATGGCTGGGCGTAGGAGATGAAGTGGACTTCGTGGCCGCGGTCGGCCAGGCCGATGCCCAGCTCCGTCGCGACCGCCCCGGAACCGCCGTAGGTCGGGTAGCAGGTGATGCCGATCTTCATGCGTGGGCGGGCTCCGCGGTTGCCGGTGTTGTCGAGCGGCACCACGCCTTCACCACCGTGGCGGCCTGCACCTCGAGCGGCGCCGTGCCGTCCACCTCGACCACACCCGGGCCCAGCTGGTGCCGGAACCAGGTGCGTTGCCGTTTCGCGTACCGGCGCGTGGCCCGGCAGGTACGCTCGACCGCCTCGTCCAGGGTGATCGTGCCCGCCAGATGCGAAGCCATCTCGCGGTACCCCACACCGCTCATTCCCGGGTCTTCCGACGCATATCCGGCGCGCAGCAGCCTCGCCACCTCATCCGCGAACCCGGCCGCCACCATATCCCGCACCCGGCGCTCGATGCGCTTCCCGAGCACCCCGGCGCCGACATCCAGCCGACACACCACGCCCACCAGAGGTTTTCCTTCGGTGGGATGGCGGACATGCCACCAGGATAGCTTTCGACCCGTCAGAAGGGTCACGGAGAGTGTTCGGAGCATGCGCCGGCATCCCCCCGCGATCGCGACCGGGCCGCGTTCGGGGTCCAGCGCGCGCACCCAGCGCTCCATTTCCCGGCGCTCCAGAGTGCCCAGAACATCCTCGAGAGCGGCCCGCCGGACGGGGTCCAGGGGCGGTTCGCGAAAGATCGGGTCGGTCAGCACGCGCAGGAAGAATCCGGTCCCGCCCACCAGCAGCGGCACCTTCCCGCGTGACCGGATCGCCGCGATCCAGCGCCGGGCGTCGCGGCCGAAGTCGCCGGCGCTGTAGCGCTCGCCCGGATCGCGGATGTCGAGGCCGTGGTGGGGCGCGAGTGCCCGTTCGCGCGGGGTCGCCTTGGCGGTGCCGATATCCATGCCGCGGTACACCTGCCGCGAGTCCATCGAGACAATCTCCGCGTCCAGCTCGCGTGCGACCAGGAGCGAGAGCGCGGTCTTCCCCGTGCCGGTGCATCCCACGATGGCGAGGAAGTCGGGGCTGCGCCCATCGTCGGCACCTGCGCCGTGCCGGCGAGCCGCGGAGCCGGCCGCGTCCCTCCTCGCGGCCGTCTCGCCGGTCGCCGCCCCGGCCGGAACCCCCGCGCTCACGACCGGCCGAACTTCCTCCGCAGCTCTCCCAGCCCGAGGCGCACCACGGTGGGGCGGCCGTGGATGTCGTGATAGGGAAGCTCGGTGGCGAACAGCTGGTCGAAGAGTTCGTGCATCTCCTCCTGCGCCAGCTTCTGGCCGGCCTTGATCGCGCCCCTGCAGGCGTAGCTCATCGCCACCCGTTCATTCTGGTTGCCGGCCGAGCGGGTGAGGTCGGAGCCGTGCAGCAGTTCCTCGATCATCTCGCGTATGCACTGCTCGGCGTTGAAGTACGGGTGCGGGCTCGGCACCGACTGCACGAGGAGCGTGTTGGTACCGAAGGGCGCGAGGTCGAAGCCGAGCCGGACCAGCGGCTCCGACACCGACTCGACGATCTCCAGTTCGGGCTTGGTGAGACGGATCGTGAAGGGGAAGAGGAGGCGCTGTCCATCGCTCCCGCCGCGCTCGAAAGCAGCCATGATGCGCTCGTAGAGGATGCGTTCGTGGGCCGCGTGCTGGTCGAGGATGATGATCCCGTCCCGCGTCTCGGCCAGAATGAAACTGTTGTGGATCTGCAGCAGCGCCGGACGCGGGGCGCGCGGCATGTAGACCTCTTCGGAGGCCCCGGCGTCCTCGGACTGGGCCGCCCGGGCCCGGAAGAGGTTGATCTGGGCCACGTCGTCCGCGTGTTCACGCGGGACGGCCTCCTCGCCCACGGCCGTCCCCGTGCCCACCCCGGCCCCCTCACCCTCCCGCACCACCTGGAGCGGCCGCGGTTTCCCCCACGCTGCCGCCGACTCGATCCCCTCCAGCGTCTCCCTCACCGATGCCTCGACGAAGCCCTCGATCCGGCCGGTCCGCTGGAAGCGCACCTCGGCCTTCCCCGGGTGCACGTTCACGTCCACCTGGTCCCGCGGCACGGTCACGAACAGAAACAGCCAGGGGCGGGTGTTCTCGGGCACGGTCGTGCGGTAGCCGCGGTCGGCCGCCGCAAGTATGCCGGCGTCGCGGAAGGGCCGCCCGTTCACGAAGAGGTGCGCACGCCGAAACCCGGGACGCGCCCGGTCGGGACGCTGCACCGCGCCGAAGAGGCGCATGCCGCCGCGCTGCGTTGCGACCGATATGAGGCCGGCCGCGTCGGCGTCCTTCCAGATGGCTCCGATGCGCGTGGCCAGGTCCCGTCCCGCGGGAAGGTCGAAGACGGTGCGTCCGTTCGCCTGGAAGACGAAGCGGGTGTCCAGGTTGGCCAGCGCCAGCGAGTGCAGCACCTCGGAGACGGCGCGGGTCTCGACGCCGGCAGCGCGCAGGAAACGGGCTCGCACGGGGGTGTTGAGGAAGAGGTTGCGCACGTCGACGGTGGTGCCGGGCCGGCGGGGCGCGTCCTCAACGCCCTGCATGCGGGCCGCCAGCACGCGCAACCGGCTGCCCGTGGCCCGGTTCGCGGGCGCGGTCTCGATGACCATGCGGGAGACGGCGGCGATCGAGGGAAGCGCTTCGCCCCGGAAGCCGAGGGTGTGGATGTCGCGCAGGTCCTCGGCGTGGCGGATCTTGCTGGTGGCATGGCGGTCCAGGCAAACCAGGAGGTCCTCGCGGATCATGCCGCACCCGTCGTCGGCGACGCGTATCCGGCCCTTGCCGCCCTTCTCGATCGACACCCTCACCGCGCCGGCCCCTGCGTCCAGGGCGTTCTCGACCAGCTCCTTCACCACCGAGGCCGGCCGCTCGACGACTTCGCCGGCAGCGATCTGGTTGGCCACGTGGTCGGGCAGGACGCGGATGCGTGGACGGGGGGCGGCCGGGTCGGTCTTCATGGCCGGGGGCCGCGCTCCTGGAGGTCTTCGCCGGGCCGGGATTCTGCCGCGCGGCCACGCTCGTTCAACCCATAGAAACGCGCCGTGTTGGCCCAGCTGTCCGCAGCCACCTGCTCCAGCGCCTCACCCCGGATGCGGGCCAGGGCGGCGGCCACGTGCGGCACGAAGGCGGGTTCGTTGCGGCGGCCGCGCTTCGGCACGGGCGCGAGGTAGGGTGCGTCGGTCTCGATCATGTAGCGGTCGCGAGGCACGTCGCGGGCCAAGGCGGCGTCGAAGCTCCGGAAGGTGGCGATCCCGGTGAAGGAGATGTACCAACCGGCGTCCAGAGCCAGTGCGAGCAGCTCGGCGGGGCCGGTGAAACAGTGGAGCACGCCGGTCACGCGGCCGGCGCTTTCGCGGATCACGGCCGCGGTATCGGACACCGCCTCGCGCGAGTGCACGACCACCGGCAGGCCCAGTTCGGCGGCCAGCTCGACGTGGCGGCCGAAGCTCCGGCGCTGCGCGTCACGGGGCGCGTTGTCGTAGTAGTAGTCGAGGCCGGTCTCGCCGATGGCGGCGCAGCGGGGGTGGGCGGCGAGGTCGCGGACGGCGCCGAGAGCGCCCCCGTCCGCGCCACCGTTGACCGAGTGCGGGTGGATCCCGGCCGTGCACCACACCTGCTCGTGGGCGCGGGCCAGCGCGAGGGCGTCGCGGGCGTCGGCGGCGTCCGAGGCGATGGTGACGATGCGGCCCACTCCTGCCCCCTCCGCCCGCGCGAGCACGGCGGCGCGGTCACCCCGGAAGGCGCGGTCGGTGAGGTGGCAGTGGGAGTCCGCGAACCTCACACCGCGGCGGCTCTCCGCGCGGCCCGCTTCCGCTCCTTCTCGCGGGGATCCGCCGTGCCGTAGCGCTTCTGGATCTCCAGCAGCGCCGGAGAGGCGATGAAGATCGAGGAGTACGTGCCGATCAGCACGCCCAGGATGAGGACCAACGTGAACGGGCGGATCACCGCGCCGCCGAGGATCAGGAGCGAGAGGAGCACGGCCAGGGTGGTACCCGAGGTGAGGACCGTGCGGGGGAGCGTCTCGTTGATCGAACGGTTGACCAGCCGGTACGGGTCCTCGCGCCGGCCGCCGCGCTTGTTGAGGTTCTCGCGGATCCGGTCGAAGACGACGATGGTGTCGTTCAGGGAGTAGCCCAGGATGGTCAGGATCGCGGCCACGGTGGGAAGCGAGATCTCGACCCGGAAGAGCGCGAGCACTCCCAGCGTGATGAGGATGTCGTGCGCGGTCGCGATGATCGCGGCCACCCCGAAGCGGATCTCGAAGCGGATGGCGATGTAGAGCAGGGTGAGCACGAAGGAGAACAGGATCGCCATGGCCGCCTGGCCCTGAAGCTCCTCGCCGACCTTGGCGCCGACCGACTCCCGCCGCACGATCTCGAATGCATCGCTGCCGTACGTGGCCGCGACCTGCGCGGCGATATCGGCAGCCACGGCATCAAGATCCGACTCCTCGGTGATCGGCGCGCGCACGACGAACTCGTTGTCCTGGCCGAAGCGGGTAATCGGGGGGGCGTTCACTCCCCCGAGAGCCTGGCGCAGCTCGCTGTCGGTGGTCTCCTGGTGGAAGCGGATCTGGACCAGCACGCCGCCGGTGAAGTCCACGCCGTAGTTCTGCCAGTCCCCGGTGCGGACCAGGTTGAGCCCTATGCCCGTGATCCCGAGCGCCAGGACGACGCCCGAGACGACGTACGCCTTCCGGCGCAGCCTGATGAATTCGTACTTCGATTTGTGAAAGAGCCACATGGCAGTATCAGTCCCTGGGATGTCCTCTTGCGCGCCGCTAGACGCTGATGGGATCCGAGCCGCGCTTCCTCGACAGGTACATCAGGAAGAGGGTGCGGGTCACGTACATGGCGGAGAAGAAGGAGGCCACGATCCCGATACAGAGCGTGACCGCGAAACCCCGCACGGGCCCGGTGCCGAACTGGAAGAGGATCAGACCCGTGATGAGCGTTGTGATGTTGGCGTCGACGATGGCGGACACGGCGTTGCCGAAGCCCTCGTCGACTGCCGTGCGGGGTGCTCGCCGGGCCTCGAGTTCCTCCCGTATTCGCTCGAAGATGAGCACATTGGCGTCGACGGCCATCCCGATCGACAGGATCAGTCCGGCGATCCCGGGCAGGGTCAGGGTCGCGCCCATCGCCGACAGCCCCCCGAGCACGAGGAGCAGGTAGATGCCCAGCGCGACGACGGCGAGCATGCCCGCCGCGCGGTAGTACAGCATCATGATTGCGATGACCAGAACGATGCCCACGATCCCCGCGATCTGTCCCTGGTCGATCGAGTCCTGGCCGAGCGACGGACCCACCGTTCGCTCCTCCATGATCCGCAGAGGAACCGGCAGCGCCCCCGCCCGGAGGACGAGCGCGAGGTCCGCGGCTTCCGACATCTGTGCCCCCTGCATCTTTATGGACCCCCGGTTCCGGATCCGGCCTTCAACCACGGGGGCGCTCACCACCTCTTCATCCAGCACGATCGCGATCCGCTCATTCATGGCCGCCGTGGTGACCTGCTCGAAGACGCGGCCGCCCCGACGGTTGAGTTCGAAGAGAACCTCCGGCTGGTTGAACTGCGGGTCCCGGGTGGCGCTGGCGTCCTGCAGCTGATCGCCGGTCAGGTAGGCATCCTCCTCGAGCACGAAGAGCTCGCGATAGAAGCGGCCCCCCTGCGGCACCGTATCCATGGCCCACTGAAGGCTGACGTCGCGCGGCAGCGCACGCTGGAACTCATCCAGGGCCAGGTATATTGTGGCCTTTTCAACATCGGCTACGTCGATGTTGTAGCTGACCATCCTTCCCTTGTCGTCGAACCCTCCGGTCATGAGGAGGGCCGTGAAGGGACGGAACAGATCCTCTTCCTCTTCCTGTGACGCGGAGTCGGCGGCGGCCTCCGTTTCCGGAGCGGCCTCGGCCCCGGCGGTGTCGCCGGCCTGGGCCGTGTCGTCGGTTTCGGGGAAGAGGAGCAACTCCGGGGAGAGCTCCTCGGTTTCCTGCACCTGGGTCTCGGCGCCCAGAGCCTTCACAGAGTCCTCTCCCAGGGCCATCACGATGGCGCGGTCCAGCCGGGGCAGCGCATCCTGGACCTCCGTCACCGGCAGCACCAGCTTCCACTCGAGAAATGCCTGCCGGTTGATGATTTGCTTCGCCCGTCCCTCGTCGTCCAGTCCGGCAAGCTCCACGATGATGCGGTCGCTGCCCCGCTTCTGGATGATCGGTTCCTCCACGCCGAATTCGTCGATCCGGGTGCGGAGGATCTTCAGCGCCTGGTCGGTCAGGGAATCGCGGCGCTCCCCGGTGAAGGTGCCGTTCGGGTCGTCGATCTCGAGGACGAGATGCATCCCGCCTTGGAGGTCGAGTCCCAGCTTGAGGTCCCGGGTCCACAGGTACCAGCCGGAGAAACCGACCGCCAGCACGATGACGATGATCCGGCCACGAAATGATTTGAGCATGGTGCGTATCTGACCCCTTCTTGAACCCCCGGCGCCGCTCTGGAAACTCTGGCGCCAAATGACAGCCCTGCAAGTTCGCCCGGGCGGGAGGGGGTGTCAATCACTGTTGTGGTGTTCGGTGTCGTGGTGTTCGGGGACATACGTATCTGGGGTCCGGATCCTTCCGGGGGCTGCATCAACCGGACACACGGGGAACGGAACGGCCCGCGTGGGAACCCGGGCCGTGCATGGGAGCGACCGGACGAGCTGTCGGCCCTCAGACTCCGGAGCCGGCCTACTCGACCGTATCGTCCTCCTCGAACCGCGTCCAGGATTGGAAGACCGGGAACGGAAGCGGCAGATTGCCGTCGCCGTCAACCAGGCTGAACATGATCTTGTCGGCGTGCCCGTAGTCCTTGACCAGAATCGCCAGCCCCGATGCGTCGATGCAGTCCTCGCATTCCTCGGGGAGTCGGCGCCGGACCGTCGGCTGGATGAAACCGAGCCTGTAGATGTCGTATCTCCCCGCGGCCCTCCGGATCCAGTAGCCGTCCTCGGAGACCTCCCATTCGTCTGTAGCCTGGCCATCTTCCGCATACTGTGCCCACATGGCGAGTCCGTCGTGGAAGTCGATGACGATCGTTTTTCGGGGATCCCCGTCCCTGGAAGGATCGAATTGTCTGAAGGAGCGGTTGGCGAGCACCGCCTTGATCATCGCCTCCTCCTCCTGGCCGACGTCCACCCAGTCGTACTCGTCGCCCGGGACGGTGGGGTCGCCGCAGGCAATGGTCGTGGCCAGCAGAAGGGGCGGATACGTGGCGAGAGCGAAGGGGCGTATGGGTCGGGATTGCATCGTATGCCCCCTTTGTCGGCGGGTGGCAGGGCCGGCCGCTGCACGTACCAGGCTGGACAGAGGGAAGCGATTCGTGTCGGGCCGGCGGTCCGGGTGGGCGGTCGTGTCTCCTGGATCCAATCTATTGCGGGCAGCCGACCGATGCGCAATCGTGCCGAATGCGTTTCTGGAGCCTCCACCCCGGACACCTGGACCCGCGTGGTCTCGTGCGGCCAGCCCCGGGCGCGGTCCTCGCCCTTGCGGCCCTGGCGACCCTGGCGGGCGGCCCCGCCGCCTCTCCCACCCCGGCCATCGCCACCTCCCCACCCGACACCGTCCTCCGCGTCACCTTCCTCGATGTCGGCCAGGGCGACGCCGTCCTCCTGCAGGCGCCCGAGGGCCAGACTGCGCTGATCGACGCGGGCCGGGAAGACATCGTCCCGCTGCTGCGCGAGTTGGGGGTGGAACAGATCGACCTGATGGTCGCGACGCACCCCCACGCGGACCACATCGGCGGCATGCGCGGCGTGATCGAGTCGATCCCGGTGCGGTTCTTCATGGACAACGGGGAGCCTCACACGACGGCCACCTACCGTGGCCTGATCGGCGCCCTCGAGGCGAGGCCCGAAATCACCTACCTGGAAGCCACGCCGCGGACGATCTCGCTGGGCTCCGCGACGCTCGAGGTGCTTCCCCTCCTGCCTCGCGGGACCGCGGAGCACAATGACCGTTCGATCACTATCGTGCTGCGCTTCGGCGATTTCACCGGCCTGCTCAGCGGCGACTCCGAGGTGCGGCAGCTCACGCACCTGGTGGGTCTGGGTGTCGTGCCCGAACTCACGCTGCTCAAGGCGCCGCACCACGGCAGCGACAACGGGTTCACGTGGGACTTTCTTCGGGTGGCCAGACCGCGTGTAGTGGTCATTTCGGTCGGGCGCAACA
The DNA here is from genome assembly GCA_028874995.1 of Gemmatimonadota bacterium. Classification (GTDB taxonomy): domain Bacteria; phylum Gemmatimonadota; class Gemmatimonadetes; order Longimicrobiales; family Gaopeijiaceae; genus Bin94. Next base: position 13,017 of record JAPPGM010000060.1, read on the forward strand.
GCTACGGGCATCCGCGGCAGGCCGCGCTCGACGCCTACGCCGCGACCGCCGGCGAGACCTGGCGCACCGACCGGGACGGGCACCTCGAGGTTCGCGGATACGAGGACGGTACGTTCGCGGTCCTCCGGGGGGACGCGGTGGCCTCGGCCCGGGGCGCCGGGCGCACCTGGGTGGGGGCGACTGCTGCGGCCGGAGTGGTTGGAGCAGCAACCGCGGCTTCGTCCGGGTCAGGACTGCGGATCCGGGTTCATGCCGACGCGCCCGGAAACGATCACCAGAACCCGAACGGCGAATACGCCGTGCTGGAAAACACGGCTTCCGCTCCGGTCGCCATTGCGGGCTGGCGGCTTTGCGACCTGGCGAACCACTGTTTCCGGTTTCCGGCCGGGACGGTGATCGCGGGCGGCGGCCGTATCGTGGTGCACACGGGAATCGGACAACCCGACGGAGAGCGTTACTACATGGGGCGGCGGCAGGCGGTTTGGAACAACGGGGGCGACACCGCCACGCTCTACGACGAACAGGGGGCGACAGTGGTCGTGTTCAGCTATTGACCGGCCCCGAAGAGGGTGGCGGTGCCGGTGAACACGTGACCACCCGCATGTGGGTGATCGACCGCGTCGAGGGCATGGCCGCCGTCCTGGTGGCGGACGACGACCGGAGCATGGTCGACGTGCTTCTGTCACACCTGCCCGCCCGGGTGGCGGAAGGCACGGTGCTGCGGGTTCCGCAACCGGATGGCGAACCGCACTGGCATGCGGCAAGGGTGGACGAGGAGGCGCGGCAGGCCCGGCTGGACGAAGCCGAAACCGCGCTGGACAGGCTTCGGCGCCGCGATCCCGGGGGGGACATCAAGCTCTGATGCCACCCCCATGAGCGAATCGGCGGTACACACCGCCCTGGTCTGGGCGATCCTCGCGCTGGCCGCCGTCACCTTCGCCGCCCTGCTCCGCCTGCGGGCCCCATACGGCAGGCACTATTCCGGGCGCGGCTGGGGCCCCGAGATCTCGAACCGGACCGGCTGGATCGTCATGGAGCTGCCGGCGACGCTGGTCTTCGCATGCGTGTACGCGTTCGGCGACGCGGCCGACGAGGTGGTTCCGCTGGTCCTGCTGGGAATGTGGCAGTGCCACTATCTGAACCGGAACTTCATCTACCCCCTCCGCATCCGAAGCGGGAGGCGGAAGATGCCGGTGCTCGTCGCGTCCTCCGGGTTCGTTTTCAACCTGATCAACGCGTACGTGAACGCCCGGTTCATCTCGCAACTGGGCGAATACGGCACGGGGTGGCTGACAGATCCCCGTTTCCTGGCCGGGGCCGCAGTATTTGTGGCGGGGCTCACCCTGAACATCCACTCCGACAACATCCTGCTGCGCCTGCGGCAGTCAGGCGGCACCGGCTATTCGATTCCGCGGGGCGGCGCCTTCCGACACGTCTCCTGCCCAAACTACCTGGGAGAACTCGCGGAGTGGGCGGGCTGGGCACTGGCGACCTGGTCTGCGGGCGGGCTGGCTTTCTTCGCCTACACGGCGGCAAACCTGGTTCCGCGGGCGCTCAGCCACCACCGGTGGTACAGGGACCGGTTCGAGGACTATCCGGCCGGTCGGAAGGCGCTGATTCCGGGGGTGCTCTGAACGGCCACTTCACGCTCCGGGTGTCCCGGAAACGCGCCCCGATCTGCCGGCGGAAGTACACCAAGGGTCACTCAGGCAACCTTGCGCTTCCCGATTGCATCCTATACCTTACATTACAATGTATATCGCACTGAGAGGTACAGGAGGGATTCGATGAAGAAACCGGTCTACAAGGAACTTGTGGCCGCCTCGTCGCGGCCGATGGTGCTCTCGATCCTGACGGGGGGCGAGAGTTACGGCTACGAGATCCTCAAGCAGGTCAAGCTGCTCTCCGGCGGGGAGCTGGAATGGTCCGACGGGATGCTCTATCCCGTCCTGCACCGCCTGGAGAGGGACGGCTTCATCGCGGGCCGCTGGCAGCTGACCGACGAGGGGCGGCGGCGGAAGTACTACCGGCTGACCGATCGTGGAAAGGGCCAGCTGGCAAGTGACAGGAGCAACTGGTCGGCCGTGCACGCGGCCCTCCAGACATCGTGGGGAGGTGGACATGTTTGATCTGGAGAAGGCGATACTCGGGTGGCGGGACAGCCGGGAACGGGAGGGCTCGCTGTCACCGCGTGAACTGGATGAGCTGGAAGATCACTTGAGGGCGCACGTCGATCTCGAGCTGGAGCTGGACGCGGCGCTGGCGCCCGAGCGGGCGTTCGCGATCGCGCGGCACGAGCTGGGCCGGGCGACCGTACTGTCGAGAGAGTTCGCGAAGGCGGGCAAGCCGAGGTGGCGGCGCTGGCTTTTCGCGGGGTGGGGGATGTACGCCGCGTCGTGGTTTCTGCCGGTGTACGAGTTGTTCGGGACGACCTACGGATACGAGATGCTCGGGGAATTGACCGGCGACCGGGCCGACGCGGCAATCTTCCTCGCCATGAACCTCGCGATGGTGATGACCCTGCCGGTGCTCCGGCGTCGTCGCCTTTCCCGCAATCGCTGGCTGAGGCGGTGGGTGGGGGGTGTGGGCCTGGGAGCGGTGGGCATGGTGATCGCAGCCATCGTCTGGGGCTCGATCGACACCGGCGGCGTCGGCTGGCTGCACCCCTTCCCGTTCCTGGTGGGCTCCTGGACCTGGATCGCCTCGTTCCTGTGCGTCGCAAAGGCGCTGCGGTTGCGCGCGAAGGAATGGAGGTCGGCGAACCCCGGGGAGGTACTGGCGTCGTGACGCGCTGCGGCTTCGGGGCAACGCGTGATGTCACGAAGTGGTGTCGCCGTTCGGATGGACTGAGCGGAGGCCGTGAGCCGAAGAGTCAACTACGCTTGACATTAAGTAAACTGTAATTTACATATTGGCTCCCGGAAGGTGATGGTGTTCAACCTGGAGAAGGCAGTTCACCGGTGGCGAGAGGACTTGGAGCGCGAGACTTCCCTGTCGCCTCGTGAGGTGGATGAGCTCGAGGACCATCTTCGGGCGAGATTCGACCTGGAGCTGGAGCTCGACGCCGGGATGGCACCTGCGCGTGCATTCGCGATCGTACGACATGAACTCGGTCAGGGCCCCGCGCTGGGTCGCGAGTTCGAGAAGGCTCGGAAGCCGACCTGGCGGCGGTGGCTGATGGCCGGCTGGGCGTTGTTTGCGGGGTCGCTATTGCTGCGGGGTTGGCTCGTAGAATCGCGATACGAGGTATACTGGCACCTCCTGCGGTACTTATCCGCCCATGAGATACTCGGGGCGCTGCTACCCATCCTGGCGATGCTCCTCACCTTGCCGGCGCTGTTGGGGCTGCGCCTGCTGCGCGGACGCTGGGTGCGTCGGCTTCTCACGAGTGTCGGCTTGTGGTCCGTGGGAAACGCAATCTACATCGCGGCCATAGGGCGGTCGTGGAACACTCACATGCTTTCCGGCCTAGAGCGGATCGGCATACCGTACCCACCCGGATACGTGCCGCCCTACGTGTGGGCCTGGTGGCTGTCGTTCGTGTTCGCGGCCATCGGCCTCTGGCTTCGCGATAGGCAGAGGGTACGCGCCAAGGTGGAGAAGTCAACGGCTTAGCAACATCCGATCCCCGCAAGGAACGGTGGCTGCGGGCGGTGGGGTGGGTGCTGTTCGCCGCGTCGTTCTGCCTGCCGGTGGTCGGGTTCGTCTTGCATCCGCCCGGTGGAATGAACCCCCGCTACGGTTACGAGATCGTGGGCGGCGGACCCGCCTGTCACCACCACCTCGGTTTCGGCTAGTGGGCGTGGGCCCCGGCACTGAGTTGCGTGGGGATGGCGGAGTGGCTTCGTGGTCATCGCGGGACAGCCGGCGCGGCCGAGGGATCGGCGGTCTAGTACCATGTCACACATCACACGTCGGATAGAGGTGCTTGACGCGTGCGTCGTCCGTGGTGAACTGCCAGTCGCGACCTTAGCTTAGCTCAGCTCAGCTCGGGATTCGGTCTCTGGCCGCCTGCCAGGCGGAAGTCGGCATTGCGCTGCGGCGGGACGCTGCCGACGCGCCGCCACGGGGCGGCACGAATCCCGCCGGTGGCCTGTCCCATTCCGACATGCTCGTGTCCCG